>JAPLNB010000198.1 GCA_026693085.1 Planctomycetota bacterium
CTCCCGCTGTGTCAGGGGATTCGGATGGCCAACGCTTGAAATGAGACATGCGGATGCGGTATAGAGGTTCGAGGAAGTTCGGGAGTTGTTGGCCGGTTCTGAAGCGCCCCGAGCTGGCTGCTTTTCAAGCGCCCCGTGACACCGTAGAAACCAACCTTTACCGAAGGAGCCTCGCTGTGAACCCAAGCGACGATCTGCGACAGTTCTTGTATGGTTGCAGTTAACTTCGCGGGATCCGCAGAACGGATATCGGTTGGAATGTCTCCACCATGGGCCAGTGGTATCGAAAAACGGAGACTTCCGTTTTGCTTCGCCGGAACTTCCGTAAATGCTTGAAATGGAATAGCATGGGATGCCACGCTTTACAAAGGCCGGGTAATGCATATGATGCCTGAAAACTCAGGCTTTTCTGGCAGTCTCTGCTGTGGCATGACACGTTGGAGGTCACGGTTTGAGCTTTGTAACGCCCACTTTGACCTGCCCGGATGGGTTTGGGTAGAGACTAGCAGCGCAGAGGCTGTGTAAGAAGCGCCATTAGCTCAATTGGCAGAGCAGCTGACTCTTAATCAGCGGGTTTCAGGTTCAAGTCCTGAATGGCGCATTGGAAAACCATACAATATAAGGAGTTATGGAAGGCATCGAAAGGTGCCCTTTCTCGTTTTAGGGTCGGTGCTATGCCGGTGCTAGGTTGGGTGGAAATCTCCCCCCCGTATGGTGACGAAAGTCAGCTGAGCGGCAAATGCGGCGGGGACTGGGAGATTCAAGGCAACGTGGGGCGCAGATTGCGGACGCGGTCGAGATCCAAACGGCTCGATTCTTCCCGAAGCGCGATCTGGCTATGGTATGTTGCCCCTGCAATCGTGGTGCCGCGCAGCGACCAGCGATTTCGCATCTTCGACGTCGCCCAGCAGTCTGGCCGCCTCATTCAGGCTGCGTCGCGCAGTTGGCGATGCCAGCGAAAAATCGTATCGGGGGTGACGAGGGGGGTGATTTCCTGAAGAGCCTTTCGTCCCAGAGCCTTGCCCTTGATGGCCAAACGGCGGCGTTGGTCGTCGCTCAGCCGGATCCGTCTCTTGCCATGGGTTTCCTTGAGCACCTGGGCCTCGGCCAAGAGGAAGTCGATTACCGCCTGCTGCTGGCGATTGAGCCAGCCGGTCAAGATGACGACGAGGAGTTGCCAGGGCTGGAGGACAAAGTTCATAAGGCCACCGAAGCTGGCTTTGGGCGATACCATGGATCGAGGATCTCCGATGGTTGTCAATCGGCCCAGAGGGGCACTTGTCAGTTAGATTCAGTGGCAGTTGGGGACAGGACTTGCGTTTCGGCGGAGTGTTTTGACCATACGGGCAAGTTTCATTTGGACATTCTCCGAGCGGCCCTGTCGCCAGCGGATCAGCCGAAGTACCCCGCTGGCCTTCTCGGCCTCGGTCACCGCCCGTGCAAAACGGATGCGTGCATCATCGTCGAACGGCTTTCCGTCAACCCCGAGGATAACGTCGCCTTTTTCGAGGATGCCGGCAACCGGCGAACCCTTGGCGACATCGGTAATCAAAATCTGGCGGGCGTCGCTTGTGTGCCCTTGCCAGCCGCAGATCCAGCCGCGCGCCGGTGGGACCCAGCGTCCAGTCGTGAGTCCCGTCCGGCGTTCCACCCTGCGTGAAATCCGGCACTTTTGGCCAACCGGCCGACGCAGCATGTGCGGCAGAAGAACCCGCGACGAGCGCGAAGAGAACAACAGTCCAGAGAGCTTCTCGACCAGGTGTTCGCATGCCTATTCGCCTTGCAGATCTGGATTCAAACGCAGGGTCTTTTCCGACTTGAGACTGAACTCAACCACCTTCTCACCATAACGGATCTTGCCGGAAGTGCCGGGGATGCTCCGCAGGGTTGCGGAAATGAGCTTGCCGTCCTGCCACGCGATGTCCACCTCGAATCCGCCACGGGCACGCAGGCCTTTGACGGATCCGGCTGACCACGCTTTTGGTAATGCAGGCAACAACACTATTTCACCGGCGTGGCTTTGCAGGAGCATTTCGGCGATGGCAGCGGTCGCACCAAATGAGCCTTCCACCTGCGGGGCCGAGAAGCACATCGAGAAGAGATTCGGGCAGGTTTGATGGGCGACCAGGTTGGCCAGGCAAAGGTTGGCGTGTTCCCCGTCCAACAGGCGCGCCCGGCAGGCGGCCTTCCAGGCCATGCCGAACCCGGTGCCGGTATCGCCGCGCTGATTCAGCGATACCTTGGCAGCCTCGGCCAAGTTGGGTGTGGCGGCCGGTGTGATTTGCGAACTGGGATACAGGCCGTACAGGTGCGAAATATGCCGGTGCTTCGGTTCCAGATCACCCCAATCTTCGAGCCACTCCTGCAGGTTCCCCTGCTTGCCGATCTGCATCGGGGCCAGGCGATCGCGGGCGCGGGCGACCTGCTGGCAGAAGGCGTCATCCATCTTCAGCACTTTCCCGGCCTCAACGCAGGCGGTGAACAGATCGCGGAGAATCTGCATGTCGATCGTGGAACCGGCGCAGATCGTGGTGCCGGGCAGATTGATGCCGGTGTACGCATCGTGATAAGTGTGGTTGCCGAACCACGCCGGAAAGTTCTCCGGCGAGGTCGAGGGGCAGGTCACCAGCCATTTCTTCTCCGGATGCTCCACCAGTGTGTCGAGGAAGAACTCGGCAGAGCCTTTGAGCAGGGGATAGACATCGCGCAAGTGTTTCTCGTCGCGTGTGAACAGATAATGCTCCCACAGGTGCGTGCAGAGCCACGCGCCGCCGGTGGCAAACGTGCCCCAGGTCGGGCCATCCATGGGTGCGGCAGCGCGCCATTGGTCGCTGTTCTGGTGAAAGACCCAGCCCCGCGCGCCATAGTGGATCTTGGCAACCCGGCTGCCGGTTTCGGACAGCTCCTTCACCATCCGCACCAGCGGCTCGACGCATTCGCTCAGATTCGCCACTTCCGCCGGCCAATAGTTCATCTCCAGGTTGATATTCGCGGTGAACTTGCTCTCCCAGGCGGGATTCATGTCCTCGTTCCAGATGCCCTGGAGATTGGCAGGCTGGCAACCGGGGCGGCTGCTGCCCAAGAGCAGATAGCGCCCGTATTGAAACATGAGCGCCATCATCTGCGGATCGGTCGCGGGATCGTACGTACGCAGGCGCTCATCGGTGGGCCGAACCGAGGCCTCCGTGGAAGGCAAGCTCAAGCTGACACGCCGGAACAGCCGCTGATGCGCTTCCACGTGCCGGGTCAGCAGCCGGTCATACGTTCGGTTGTCGACCCAATCCATGTATTCCTTGGCCAGTTTTTCGGGATCGCCACTGATGTCGTCGTAGTGCTTGAAGTTGGTGGCAGCCACAAAGAGCAACATGGCCGAATCGGCGCCTTCGACCGATACCGAATCGTTTGTGGTCACCAGCTTGCCACCGTCGTTGATTACCCGAACCCGTCCCACATACTGGACACGGCCTTGAATTCCGCAGGAGGAAGCACTCTGGCCGCGCAATACCA
Source organism: Planctomycetota bacterium (assembly GCA_026693085.1). Lineage (GTDB taxonomy): Bacteria > Planctomycetota > Phycisphaerae > Tepidisphaerales > Tepidisphaeraceae > JAPLNB01. Next base: position 3,508 of record JAPLNB010000198.1, read on the forward strand.
GTTGCCCGTCCTTCAGCACCTCCGTGGAGAACTTCTCATCGCCCGGCGGCTTAATGTTGGCAATGCCGACGAGTCTGGCGCTGAAGGTAATCGCCCCCGGCTTGTCGGCCGTAAGGCGAATCACCACAACCTGGTCCTCCGGGCTGGCAAACACATCGCGCTGAAAAACGACATCGCCCACGCGATACGAAACCCCGGCGATGGCGGTGTCGAGGTCCAGCCGCCGGCGGTAGTCGCTGGCCTTGGCATGGCCGGGGAATTCGAGAAAGAGGTTGCCCAGCGGCTGGTATTTCATCTGGTCAGGTTTGCCCATCACCGCCTTGGCGAACAGGGCCTCGGCTTCGAAGAACTTTCCCGCAAAGACGAGGCGGCGAATCTCCGGCAACTCTTTGGGCCCGCCGGGCAGCGTCGGATCGTAGGGTCCACCGGTCCAGAGGGTCTGCTCGTTCAGTTGAATGCGCTCCGTGTCAGTGGAACCGAACACCATGGCGCCCAGCCGCCCGTTACCCACCGGCAGGGCCTCGGCCCATTTGGCTGCCGGCTTGGCGTACCACAGCACCGTCGCCGCTTCCTTCTGGCTAATCGGTTTGAGCATTGTTTTGCCAGCTTCCTTGGAGGACTTGATCGTCACGCCTGCCACCGGCCCCCAGATGGCCTGCATCAACTCGTGGATCTCTGGTTCCGCCGTCATCAGCTCCGCACGATTGAAGGGGAAGAAGTCGTCCATGCCGAAGTAGGATTCGGTCATCTCGGCGAAGAACTCCTTCTGATCGGTCAGCCCGTAATGCCGCACGCGTGTGCCGTTATAGAGCAGCGCCTTATCGCCGTGGCCGCTTCGCTTGAAGTCCTCGTATGCCTTAAGAATCCGCGGTTCCACGAAGCCCAGCACCTGGTCGTGATAGGCGTGGGCCAGTTCGTGTAATACCACCCAGGGCTGCTCGACGATGTTGCGCGGTGTCGCCAGATCGGCGGCCACGGGAATGTGAACACACTTCACCAGATCAGCCGAATAGCCGTTCTCCTTCAACCAGTCCGCGTCGGGGTGATATTGCATGGGTCGCAGCTTGCCGTGGCTCAGATCCAGTACGATGGTCACGGCCTGCAACTTCTCCAGTGGCTTTGGGGCCATCACCGCCTTGATGTCGGAAAGCCTGGACTCCAGAAAACGAATCGATTTTGTGCCGAGCACATCGTTGGGCGGTGTCAGGAGTCGGTCATCCACGCGCACTTTCCAGCCCTCAATGTTGCGAGTCGTGTGCGAGGTTGGCTTCGGCGGCTCAGGCTTTGCTTGAGCCCGGCCGTCCTGGAGCAACTTCTTCATCCCTTCGCCTAGAGTATTGCCGACCAGGAAATAGGTCTCGGCGTTGGCAAACTCATGGTGTCCATGCCCGGGACAAGGGGAATCTTCGGGCTTACGCACAAAGTCATGGGTCTCGACAAAAAGCACATTGCCCTTGAACTCCGGGCGTGCCGCGGCAGCGGCCTGCGCTTTGCGCAACGTCGCCCATTCGCCTGGAGCCTGCACCCAGGGGCCAGTGAGCTCTCCAATGACCACCGGGAGTTTGGGCGCGTTCAGTTCCTTGCGCACGTCGTGGATGAGATTCACGAGGTTCGTCTCGTATTGAGGGACGGCGGTCTTCGGTTCGCAGCCGTCATTCCAACCGTGGTACCAGACGAAACCGGCCAACTCGTAACCGCCGGCACCATAGCTGGAAAAATCGTTCTTGAGGTTCGTCAGGGCCTCGCGGGTCTCCGCGATCATCTTCGTGTAGTACGGGCCCACTTGGCCGCCAGAGCTGGGCGGGCGGAAATCCTTGTAGAGGCTCTTGCCACCCCATGCGGTCTTGATGAGCAAGACCTGATTGTCGTAGTAATCACCCATTACCCAGCCAAACTGCAACTCGGGGCCGAAGTGGTGTCGGCCACCGTACGGCGTAAAACCGAGAGTGAGTGGGCCGGCTTTGACCGGACCGTCCTCCAGCTTGTAGCGAACCCACACATCATTCCGAACCGCCCATTGGCCCTTATCATCCTTGAGGTGCTTGAAGAGAGGCCCTTTGACGGGGTCCTTCATGAGGAAATTGAGCGTGCCCCTGCCCTGGTTGTAGTCCTTGCCTTCCAGGTCGGCCGCAGCCTGGCCTTCCATGTTCGACTGCCCGGCGAGGATGAAGACCTTGAGTGGGCTCTTCGTTTCGGCCGCGTGCACCGCTGCCAGCGGAGCCAGCAGCAGGATGGGCAGGATGATGGCGATGGTTATGTGCTTCATAATGTTGGACTCCATCTACTTCAGAACCTCAGTTGCGCCAGCCTACACCGGCTCGGCTGCTTTCTTCAACCTCTCCACGGCGGCATCGTAGTCCCATTGCTTGTTCATGACTGGGGCGAGAATCTGCTGCACCGCTGCCAGCAGGGAGATGTCACACGGCTCCGAATGCCACTGGATGTTCTTTAGCACCGACTGTGGGTCCGCCGAGCTGAACAACGTGGTCGGGATCTGCGGATTCTGACTGGAGAACTGAATCGCCAGCTTGGCAATCGATAGCCCCTGTTGGCGGCAGTGTTCCGTGGCGGCGCGGAAATACCGGCGATCATTCTCGATGGCCGGGTGCCATGCCGGAGCTTCCCGTCCCGTCAGCAGGCCGCTGGCGAATGGCGATCCATTGATCAGGCCAATGCTCTTTGCCCCGGCCTTGGGAATTAGCTCAAGCAGCCGCGTGTCGTTCAGACAGTAGTGATTGTGGACCAGCATCGCGTCGACCTCGACGGTGTCCGCGATCCGGTGAAACAAATCCATGGGATAGATGCCCACGCTCACGCTGCCAATACGACCCTCCCGCTTCAGCTCTTGCAGCGCAGCGATGCCTTCCGCAAGGGCCCATTCGGTATGTGCCCGACCCTGGTACTCGAAGTCATGAAGATGCACGATATCGATGTAGTCTACCCCGAGTCGGCACATGCTGTCGTCGAGCAAACTGCGGATGCGTTGGCGCGAGTAGTCCAGCGTATCCTGGCCGTAGGCGCGAGGATCGGTGTACTTGCCAGCCTTGGTGGAGAGGAAATATCGCGTGCGTGGGATACCCTTCAGCGCCTTGCCCAGGACCGTCTCGGACCTTGTGGCCCCGTAGGCCGGGGCAACGTCGAAGTAGTTGATGCCGTGGTCCAGCGCGACGTGGACCGCTCGGATAGCTTCCGCCTCGTTCACCTGCCGAAATACGCCCCCCAGCGACGAAGCGCCGAAACTGAGGGCGGAGACTCGCAGGCCAGTTCTTCCCAGAACGCGGTATTGCATGAAAGGCCTCTTGGCGTAAGAGGTAATAGAGAATTCCGACCACAGTCACAAGAATCAGCGTCACGACTTGCCGGTCACCGTCTTAGACGTCAATGCCGTAGAATCGGGCACAGTTGCCGCCGAGGATGCCCTCCCGCACCGCAGGCGAGTACTGCTGCACATAGTCGATCACGATGCCCATGACCGATCGGTAATCGCCCGACAACGTGCAGACGGGCCAGTCGGAGCCGATCATCACGCGATCCGTCCCAAAAACCTCAATGACGATATCCAGGTAGCGGCGGAAATCGTCGCTCTGCCACTGCTTCCAGTTCGCCTCGGTGACCATGCCCGAGAGCTTGCACCAGACGTTTGGAAACCCGGCCAGCTTCCGCAGGTCTTCCTCCCATGGCGACACCTGTCTCTGGCGGATGGCGGGCTTGGCGATGTGGTCCAGCACAAAGGCTTGGCTTGGGAATTGCGCTGCCAACTCCGCCGCCACGCGAAGATGGCGTGGGAACAACAGCAGGTCGTAGGTTAGGCCAAACTTCCGCAGTTGTCCGATGCCTCGCTGGAATTCCGGCAGGAGCATGAACTGGTCATCCGCCTCATCGTGCACCACATGCCGCACGCCCCTGAACTTCGCGTGCTGCGCGTACCTCGCCAATTCCCGCTCGACCTGCGACGACCGCAGATCCACCCAGCCCACGACGCCCCGGATGAATTCAAACTGGTCAGCGAGTTTGAGCAGCCATCCAGTTTCCTCGGGCAGTTGCCGGGCTTGCACCGCGATCGTGCCGGGAAATCCCGCCTCTGTTAAAAGAGGCTGGAGGTCCTCAGGCAGGTAGTCGCGCTTGAGAGCCGACATCTCCTCGGTCATCCAGACGTGCTGCCGGGGGCTGTACTCCCAGAAATGCTGATGAGCGTCTATTCGCACAGGTTCTACTCCTCCTCCAAGGCCGCCAGGGTCGCTCGACACCCGGCAGCAGCCCGGTGGTTGCACGATGTTTTATACACCGCTTGGGCATCCCGGTTATAACCATTTTTGGCAGAATCATTTTGCCGCCAGACGGCCGGAGGATAGGATGCGGCCGTGCATGCCATCCCCAAGGTGATCCTGCTTGTTGAAAGTGCCCGTGGCTTCGATCGGGGCCTGCTACGCGGCATCGCACGCTATGCGTCGGTCCGCGGCCCATGGGCCTTCTTCCGCCGCCCGCCGGCGTATCTCGACCCGCAGCACCCGGATGATGCGCTGCTGCACCTGGCCGCGTGGGGAGCCGACGGCATCATCTGCCCCGCACGCCTTATGGACCACGTCCGCAGACTGAAGCTCCCCGCCGTCGTGTACGACGTAAACGAACACGTCGAGGGGGTCGTCAGCATCGTCAGCGACGATACGGCGGCAGGCCGCCTGGCCGCCCGGCATTTCCTGGAGCTGGGCCTGCGACACTTTGCTTTCTGCGGATTTGACCTCATGCGCTGGTCACGCGAACGGTGCAACGCCTACACGGCCACAATCGCGGCAGCCGGCCACTCGGTCTCCGTGTTCCGCCAGTCACCGTCTCCGGCTGGCCGAAGGTGGCACCGGGAAGCCCTGCGAATCGCCGAGTGGCTTGGGGGATTGCCCAAGCCGCTGGGCCTCTTCTGTGCCAATGATGATCGCGCAGCGCCGGTGGCGGAGATGTGCCGTATTCATGGCATTCGCGTGCCCGAGAACGTCGCCATCCTCGGCGTCGATGATGATGAATACGTGTGCGACCTGACCGACCCGCCGCTCTCCAGCCTGGCCATGAACACCGAGCGGGCCGGCTACGCGGCTGCGGAAACTCTCGCCAGGATCATGCGCAAGCGATCCCGCCCCGTCTCGCATCGCACAACGGCCAAAGCCACCCACGTGGTCGTGCGCCAGTCAACGAACATGTTGGCGATCGATGACCAAGAGGTATCGCAAGCACTGCGATTCATCAGGGAGAATGCCGCTCGCCCGATTCAAGTTCGCGACGTCGTCGCCCATAGTTGCCTCTCACATCGCAGCCTCAATGAGCGATTCCGCCGGGGCTTCCGCTGGACGATTGCTCAGAACCGTACCGATGGCGTTTCATCAACCACTGCTGCGAGCCGAACGCCACCTTCCTCGGGCTCGTCCTGGTGGCCCTCCGACCCATTGCGCAAGGAGACGAAGTCACCTACGACTACAACACCACCGAGTACAGCATGGCTTCGCCCTTCCTCTGCCACTGCGGCCATTGCAGCGGCACGGAAATCCGTGGATTCCGCCATCTGAGCATCCCCGAGCGGCAACGCCGCGCGAGAATCCTCGCTGCCTATCTCCGGCCGCTGCTGGATGCGGTTGCCGATTGACACGATTCACGGGATGATCCTGTCCGTGGCGAACGACGATCGACTATTGCTGCACGAGATCTTCGAGGCGGTCGCGAGGCGGTTCCCAGACCGCACGGCGATCGAACTGCCACCATCCTCATCGCGTCCCGCGCGTCTGCTCTATAGTTACGATCGCTTACAGCGACATGCCGACGCAGTGGCAGCCACCCTTTGCTCGACCGCGGCGCCGGACGCGATCGTTGCCATACTGCTGCCTCGCGACAACCCCGCACTCTACGCCTCGCAACTCGGTGTTCTGAAGGCCGGCGCGGCGTTCACCTGCATTGACCCAACGTTCCCCGACGAACACCTGAGGTCCGTGCTCGAAGATGCGGAAGTGGTCGCGATGCTGACGGATACACCCGGACGTGAGCGCATCGACCGGCTCGGAATCCGTGTGCCTCGCATGATCGACGCCCAAGCCATCGAGGGAACTGACGGAGCCTCCTCTGGCAGACCTCTGGACCCATCATGCCTCGCATACGTCATCTACACTTCGGGCACAACCGGCAAGCCCAAGGGCGTGCTGATCGAACACGCCAGCATTGTGAATCTGGTCACGTTGGACATCGAGTACTTCAAACTGACGTGCGACGATCGCGTGGCTCAGTGCTCCTCTCCGGCGTATGACTCATCCATCGAGGAAACCTGGCTGGCTCTGGCTGCGGGGGCCACACTCGTACTGCTTGATGATGAGACGGTGCGTTTGGGCCCCGACCTTGTACCGTGGCTGCGCCAGGAACGGATAACCGTCCTCTGCCCTCCGCCGACACTGCTACGTACCATGCGCTGCACGGATCCCCATCGCCAGTTGCCGGACCTCAACCTGCTGTACGTCGGCGGCGAGGCGCTGCCTACCGACCTGGCTGACCGGTGGTCCGCCGGGCGGTGGATGGAAAACGGCTACGGACCCACCGAATGCACCGTCACGGTCTCGCGTGGCCGCATTCGCCCCGGCAAGCCAGTCACCATCGGAAAGCCTGTCCGTGGCCACGTCGCCTGGGTGCTGGACGAGTCGCTTCAGGAAGTGCCCGATGGACAGCCCGGCGAGTTGTGCATCGGCGGGCCTGGACTGGCCCGCGGTTATCACAAGCGGGATGACTTGACGTCTGTAAAGTTCCCCCACCACCCGCGATTCGGACGTATCTATCACACGGGGGATCTAATACGGCGGGATGAGACTGGCAATCTGGAATACCTGGGCCGCATCGATGCGCAGGTGAAGCTCCGCGGCTACCGCATCGAACTCGGTGCCATCGAGGCGCATCTTGCGGCCTGTGCCGGTGTTCGCACCGCCGCCTGCCAAGTGCAGGGATCGGACGCCGACCCGTTCTTGGTCGCCCACATTGTGCCGGCAATCCCGGACCAGCCACCTGATGTCGAGGCGATCAAGCAATCGCTGAGACAATCGCTGCCGTGGTACATGGTTCCCAGCCGCTTTGGCTTCATCGACGCCTTGCCCACGACGGTCGGCGGCAAGCTCAATCGGAAGGCCCTTCCGGAACTCGAGGCAACAGCCACAGCCTCGCGGCATCCCATCGTCGCGCCCCGAAATGACAACGAGCGAGCGGTGGCCAGGGCCTTCGCCCGCGCACTGCGCGTTCCCGGCGATGTGTCGGTTGAGGATGACTTTTTCCTCGATCTCGGAGGAGACTCGCTGTCGGCCGTGGCCGTAATCTGCGAGCTGCGCGCTACAGACACCAGCGAGGCCGCCACCGTGCGGGACCTCTACGAAGCCAGGACGGCCGCGGCGATGGCCCAGCGGCTCCGGCGCCCGCGAACCGGAGTGACACCCCGTCCGCGCCCGCCTGAAGACCGTCCGAGGGGACGGCCCCTGCTCTGTACCATGATCCAATCCCTGTGGCTGGCAGGGCAATTGGTTGCGGTCAGCACTGCCGCCTACCTCTTGTCCTTCGTGGTGTTTCCGTTGCTGCTGAGAGAGCTTGACGCAACTATAACTACACTGACAGCCCCACTGCTCATGCTCGTTGGGCTGCTGCTGTACACGCCCGGCAGCATCGTCATGGCGGTCATCATCAAGAAGCTCCTCATCGGGCGATACAAGCCGATGCGGACGCCGGTCTGGGGATCCTTCTTTACGAGACATTGGATCGTCGTCAGCGCCGCCCAATTGATCCCGTGGTGGTTTCTGGAGGGCACCGTGTTCCTGAACATGGCCCTGCGGGCGCTGGGAGCGAAAATCGGCAGCCGCGTTCACATTCACCGCGGCGTGGACCTGGCCCGCGGTGGCTGGGATCTGCTGGAGATCGGCAATGAGGCGACGCTGGCGCAGGATACCGCCCTTCGCCTGATCGAGTTCGACGATGGCCAGCTCGTTGTCGGCCCGATTCGCATCGGCCAAGGCGCAACCGTGGACATCCGCGCGGGCTTGAGCCCGAACAGTGTCATCGAGCCAAACGGCTATCTGGCCGCTCTCTCGTGGCTGCCCCGGAACGGCAGAGTCCCCGAAGGCGAGCTGTGGGATGGAGTCCCAAGCACACACATAGGCCGGTCGCCGGAGCGCCCGAATATCGCCCCGGGGCGCGAGCTATCGCCATTCGCTCACGGCGTTCTGCTGTTGCTCGCCCGATCCGTGAGGATGCTGGTATCTTCCTTGCCGATAGTCGTTATCGCGCTCGTAGTCACATCGAGGATGACCGAGGCCGATAAGCAGTTGCTGAGATGGCTGGGAAACCCGACAGCTTCCTGGGCGGGTCTGGCCGTGGTGATCACCTTGGCCGCCGCGTCGCTGGCGGCGAGGCTTCTATTCCAGGCGATCGCAATGCGGGCTTTGGGCCGCGTTCGGCCCGGTGCCTGCAGCAACTGGAGCCTGCCAGCCATCCGCATCTGGATCAAGACGGGCATCGTGGACTCGGCCGGCCGCTGGCTCAGCGGATCGGTCCTCTGGCCTTGGTGGCTGCGCCTGGCCGGCATGCGCCTGGGCAGTGGCTGCGAGATCAGCACCATTATCGACATCGTACCCGAGACCGTTGCCATTGGCGATGAGAGCTTCTTTGCCGACGGGATCTATTTCTGCGGCCCCTGGCGACACCGCGGCACGGTCACCATCGCAGACAGCACGCTCGGGCGGAACACCTTCCTTGGCAACCACGCGGTCATCCCGATGGGGCGGAAGTGGCCGGACGGGCTTTTCGTGGGAGTCTCCACGGTGGCCGATCTGCAGCGGGCCAAACCCGGTTCCGCGTGGTTTGGCCACCCCCCCCTGGAACTGCCGCACCGACAGGTCGTGGCCGCCGACCGCCATCTCACCCACGAGCCGGGACTGATCCGCTATACCACCAGGCTCTTCTGGGAACTGCTGCGGTTTGCGCTGCCGGCTCTGCCCATCATCGTCACCTGGGCCTGGTACTGGCTCATGGAGGCCGCCGATGATCGCCTCGGACTTGCAGCGATGCTCCTGGGCATTGGGCCGCTCCTCACCCTGACCGCCGGCGCATCGATGTGCATGGCGGTCATAGTCCTCAAGTGGCTACTGCTCGGGCGCGTACGGCCCGGGCAACATGCGTTCTGGTCATGCTGGTGCGGCCGGTGGGATTTCCTCTACATGGCCTGGGGTTATTGGGCGCGGCGAACACTGGCACTGCTGCAGGGCACACTGCTGCTGAATAGCTTCCTGCGCCTGACCGGCGTGCGGATCGGCCGCCGAGTGGTGCTCGACCACGGCTTCGCGCAGATGGTCGATCCGGATATGCTCACCTTCGAGGACGATGCGACAGTGGTCTGTCACTTCCAGGCGCACAGTTTCGAGGACCGGATCCTCAAGATCGATCGCATCCGCATTGGCCGCGGTGCGACGGCCGGCGACAACGCTGTGATCTTCTATGGTGTGGAAGTCGGCGACCGCGCCTGGGTCGCTCCCCACAGTGTGGTTATGAAACGCGATATCCTCGAGCCCGATGGCCGCTACGCTGGCTGTCCGATACGTCCAATGCCGGATCAAGGTGAAATGCGATCCGATAGCCCAGCGGAAGATGTGAAGCTCGCGGAAGGAGTGATCCACTCACAATGCTCACCCATTCACCAATGATTTCATTACAGGCTGCCCTGCAAGGCCTGCGCCTCGTTTGCCACTGCTGTGCTGTCTTGGGGCCATGGCTGCTGCTGTCGGCCCCGGCCGCCGTGCTATCCGCCGAGAAGCCAGCCGACAGTTCGTTGCTGACGGTGGATCGGATCTTTGGCAAGGAGGACTTTAAGACGCAGGAATGGGGTCCAGCACGCTGGCTCAAGGACGGTTCGGGTTACACCATGCTGGAGAAATCCGAAACGCTCAAGGAGGCCAAGGACATCGTGCGCTACGATCCAAAGTCCGGTCAGCGCGAGGTTCTGGTGATCGCGTCGAACCTCATGGCCCCCGGCGAATCCAAGCCGTTGAAGGTCGAAGACTACGTTTGGTCCGATGACACCACGAAGTTGCTCATCTTCACCAACACAAAGCGTGTCTGGCGCAAGGAAACTCGCGGCGACTACTGGGTGTTTGACCTGAAAACCACGGAGTTGAAGAAGCTCGGAGGCCAGGCGCCCTCGACACTCATGTTCGCCACGTTGTCGCCCCAGGGCCGGAGCGTAGCCTATGTGTGCCAGAACAACATCTTCGTTCAGGCTCTCGATAACCTGCAAATAACTCAGCTTACGTCCGACGGATCCGGCTCCATCATCAACGGCACCTCGGACTGGGTCTATGAGGAGGAATTCGGATTACGGAACGGATTTCGCTGGAGCCCTGACGGGGAATACATCGCCTATTGGCAGTTCGATACGACCGGGGTCCGCGAATTCAAGCTCATCAACAATACCGACGCACTCTATCCCAAGATCACCTCCTTCGCTTACCCGAAGGTCGGCGAAACCAACTCGGCCTGCCGCGTCGGAGTCGTCAAAGCCAGCGGCGGAAGGACCCGCTGGCTTCAGACGAACGCTGATCCGAGGAATCACTACATTCCAGAAATGGAATGGGCCAGGGATTCCCGGCACGTGGTCTTCCAGCAGCTCAACCGGCTTCAGAACACGAACCTGGTTATCAGTGGTGACGCCAGGAACGGCGACACCCGCGTGCTTCTAACCGACCGCGATGACGCGTGGGTGGAGGTGGTCGAGAGCTGGCACTGGCTCGAGAATGGAGAACGCTTCCTCTGGCTGAGCGACCGCGACGGCTGGCAGCACATCTACGCCGTCGCGTGTAACAACCAGCAACTCACGCTGCTGACGCCGGGCGAGTATGACGCGATCCGCCTCGCTGGCGTCGATGAGAAACAGGGATGGTTGTATTTCATCGCCTCCCCGGACAATCCCACGCAGCGATACCTTTACCGTGGGCCGCTCGACGGACGTGGCCGGGTCGAGCGTGTGTCACCCAATGATCAGCCGGGCACCCATTCATACGAAATGTCGAAGGACTGCCGCTGGGCCTTCCACACGTACTCTCGATTTGGTCAGCCGCCCGTCATCGAACTGGTTCGATTGCCGGACCACAAGGCCATTCGCACGATTGCCGACAATGCCGAGTTGCGCGCGAAACTGGCGAAACTGAAGACCTGCTCAAGCCAGTTCTTCCGCGTAGGCATCAGCGGCGGTCTGCAACTTGACGCCTGGTGCATCAAGCCGCCGGACTTTGATCCCACCAAACGATATCCACTGCTCATTCACGTTTACGGAGAGCCGGCCGGGACGACCGTCGTGGACGGCTGGGGCAATGAGAACTACCTATGGCACTGCATGCTGGCCCAACGCGGCTATGTCGTGATGAGCATCGACAATCGCGGCACCTCGGCACCGCGCGGGCGCCAGTGGCGCAAGAGCATCTACCGACAGGTCGGTATTCTCGCTTCGGCGGATCAGGCGGCGGCCACGCGGCAGATTCTCATGGACCGGCCTTACCTGGACCCCAAGCGAATCGGGATTTGGGGTTGGAGCGGTGGCGGATCCATGAGCCTCAACGCTATCTTTCGTTACCCCGACCTGTACCACACCGCGATCGCCATTGCCTTCGTCAGCAACCAGCGGTTATACGATACGATCTACCAGGAGCGTTACATGGGGCTGCCCGCCGACAACGCAGCCGGCTTCAAGGATGGATCACCCCTCACCTTCGCGCACCAGTTGAAAGGAAACCTCCTTCTCGTCTATGGCACGGGCGACGACAATTGCCACTATCAGAACTGCGAGGTGCTCATCAACGAACTCATCAAACAGAACAAGCAATTCTCGCTGATGGCCTATCCGAATCGGACACACGCCATCAAGGAAGGCGACAACACCAAGCGCCACCTCTTCGAAACACTCACGCGGTATCTCAAGGAGAATCTGCCGTCGGCGCAATGACAGACGGCGAATCCAGCCAGGTCACAGCATCGTCCGTGACGCCGGCGTCATCCACGACATTTGACAATGGCTCTACACTGACCTACAAACCGCTCTAAGAGGTGCATCGTCACGTTCCGGATGGGGACATAGGCACCCTGATTGCGCCCCGGTATGAGCGTTGGCTCTGGCGGTTCTATTGAGGTACCCGGTGATGGCCATGAGTGTGCGAGGCACAATATCACTGACTTTCGCCGTCGTGACCCTGATTTGCGGCGTACACGCCGGTGCGGCGTGGACAGGCGCCGAAGACGAGCATGGCACCAGCGGTCCCGTGTTCCAGCAGGTCTTGAAGGCCCGCAAAGTCGCCACCGCCCGGCCCACTCCATGCCCAGGTGTACAGACATGCGGCTGGCAGATCGCCGTGCCTCATGCAACCCGCCGCGAATCCCGCCTGCACTCCGGGACTTGCCAGACCTTGTTCGCACTCCACGTACTGTTAACGACCTAAGATCTACTCAGTCCTACTGTGACCGATGATCGATCCGCAGCCGGCGCTGCGCGCTGTTGGCATCGCGACTAGCGCGGCGTTCATAGAACCACCCGCACGAACGGTCAATCCCGCTGCGAATGCAGGAGCATACCCATGTCTGAATGGCTCGACCCAACCCAGTTGATTGGCCTCACCGAAGCTCAGGCTGCCCAGCGGCTGCGCGAAGACGGTTACAACGAACTCCCTTCCAGCCGCCGCCGCAACGTGCTGGCCATCGTATTTGAAGTAGTGCGCGAACCCATGTTCCTGCTGCTGATCGCATGCGGCGTGGTGTACCTGTTGCTCGGCGAGCCTAAGGAAGCGCTGATGCTCCTGGGTTTCGTGTTTGTGATCATGGGAATCACGATTGCGCAGGAGAGACGCACCGAACGGGCGCTGGAGGCGCTGCGCGACCTGTCCAGCCCGCGGGCGCTGGTGATCCGTGACGGGCAGCGCAAGCGAATTCCCGGGCGAGAAGTCGCTCGCGGCGACCTGGTCATTCTGGCCGAGGGGGATCGCGTCCCGGCAGATGCAGTGCTGCGGCATTGCATTAACGTCTCGGCTGACGAATCGCTCTTGACGGGCGAGTCGGTGCCGGTGCGGAAGGTGGCCGCAGAAGGCACGCTGGCTCCCGCGCGGCCCGGCGGGGACGACCTGCCCTTCGTCTACAGCGGCACCCTAATCACTTGCGGCCAGGCAATAGCAGAGGTCGCCGCCACCGGCCTTCGCAGCGAAATCGGCAAGATCGGCAAGGCGCTGCAGTCGCTGGAAACGGAAGAGACTCTTCTCCAAAAAGAAACCGGGCGGCTCGTCCGCAACCTGGCCATTGTCGGGCTCTCGCTGTGCGCCGTTGTAGTGGTGGTCTATGGCCTGACGCGAGGGAATACGGCACTGGTCTGGAAACAGGGGTTCCTGGCGGGCATCGCGATGGCGATGGCCGTGCTGCCGGAAGAGTTTCCCGTCGTGCTGACGATTTTCCTGGCGCTGGGCGCATGGCGAATTTCGCGAAGCCGAGTGCTCACCCGGCGAATCCCCGCTATCGAGACGCTCGGGGCCGCGACCGTGTTGTGCGTGGACAAAACCGGCACGCTGACCCAGAACCTTATGTCCATCGCGCGGCTGCATGCCAACGGGCAGACGTTCGACGCGACGGACCCCTCCGCCAGGGTTCTGCCGGAGGATTTTCACCAGCTTCTGGAATTCGGAGTTCTGGCCAGCAAGAAAGACCCCTTTGATCCTATGGAGAAGGCGCTGAATGAAGTTGGGAACAGATTCCTGGCGCAGACCGAGCATCTGCACGAAAACTGGACGCTGGTCCGGGAATACCCGCTGTCGGCGGGCCTGCTGGCGCTGTCCCATGTGTGGAAGTCGCCGGATGGCGCCGAGATCATGATCGCGGCCAAGGGCGCGCCGGAGGCGATCGCCGATCTGTGCCATTTCAGCACGGAGCGGCTGACAGAGCTTTCGCAGACGGTGGCCGCGATGGCCGGTGAGGGGCTGCGCGTGCTGGGGGTTGCCCGGGGCAAGCCTCGGCCGGGCATGACCATGCCCGCGGAGCAGCACGATTTTGACTTCGAGTTCCTGGGGCTGGTGGCGCTGGCCGACCCGATCCGACCCGCGGTGCCCAAGGCGATCGAAGAATGCTACACGGCCGGAGTCCGCGTGGTGATGATCACCGGCGATTACCCGGCGACGGCGCGGAGCATCGGACGGCAGGTGGGTTTAAGGCAAGCCGAGGAGATGATCACAGGTGCCGAACTGGACCAGATGAGCGACGAGCAGTTGCGCTCCCGGATCGGCACGATCAACATCATCGCGCGGGCGGTGCCCGAGCAGAAACTGCGGATTGTCCAGGCGCTGAAGGCCAATGGCGAGATCGTTGCCATGACAGGGGACGGCGTGAACGACGCGCCCGCGTTAAAGGCCGCCCATATCGGCATCGCGATGGGCGGGCGTGGAACCGACGTCGCCCGCGAAGCGGCGAGCCTCGTGCTGCTGGATGACGATTTCTCGTCGATTGTGCAGGCAGTTCGTTTGGGCCGGCGGATCTTCGACAACATCAAGAAGGCGGTGTCGTACATCTTCGCCATTCACGTGCCCATTGCGGGCTTGTCGCTGATTCCGGTCTTCTTTTCCGACTGGCCGCTGATCCTGCTGCCGGTTCACATCCTGTTCCTGGAGCTGATCATCGACCCGTCATGCACGATGATCTTCGAGGCGGAGGAAGCCGAGCCTAACGTGATGCGGCGGCCGCCGCGTGACCCGAATGAGCGGCTCTTCGGCCTCCATTCCGTATGGATGAGCCTCCTGCAAGGGTTCAGCGTCCTGGTGATCGTCCTGGGGGTTTTCGTGATCGCACGACAGCTCGGCCACGGCGAGAACAACGCCCGCGGGCTGACGTTTGCGTCGCTGGTGGTGGCCAATCTGGGCCTGATCCTGACCAATCGCTCCTGGTCGCGCACGATCCTGTCGATGATGAAGGTCCCCAATACCGCCCTTTGGTGGGTGGTTGGAGGAGCCGGGGTGTTCCTGGGGCTGGTGTTGAGCGTGCCGTTCCTGCACGGCCTGTTCCGATTCGCGCCGCTCCATGCCGTGGATCTGGTCATCTGCCTGGCTGCCGGTGCCCTCAGCATCGGCTGGGTTGAGTTTCTCAAGGTGTTCCGTGCCGCCAAGACAACCGGATCGCAATCTGAGCCGGCCCCTGGCAGGTAACTGATGACGAATTATTCCGGGAAACGTGTCGAGCTTTCGGTCGCGGGGGGATCGGGGTTTTGGTTCAATGCGGCGACCATGGTGTGCCAGGGGAGCGTGGCGCATTTGACCCGGCTGGGGAAGCGATGCACGCCGGCCAGAGCGACCAAGTCGCCCAGATCGCCATCTGCGGGCTGGGAGCCGGCGGGCTGTGTCATCAGGTCATGGAATGAGTGGAACAGGCGTTTGGCGTCGGCGTGGGTGCGTCCTTTGAGGGTTCGGGTCATCATGGACGCGGAGGCGGTGCAGATCGGGCAGGCAGGGCCGACGAAGCTGATGTCGACGATGCGATCGTCGACCACCCGCAGGAACACGGTGAGGCGATCGTTGCAGAGGGGTAGTTCGCCTTGGGCATGATGGGTGGCATGGGGCATGGGTCGGCTGTTGTGCGGTTGGCAACTGTGCTCGAGGAGCAACTCGCGGGAGATCTCGTCCATTTCGGGCGGGAGTGGAAGAGCCGTTGAGTGATGACCGGCGCCGGAAGGCATTGCCAGGCGCGCGGGGTGCCCGAACCAGGAGCGGTCGCCGTGGCCGGCGTATTTTTCTTCGAGAACGGCCTGGACCTGGGCCATCGAGCCATCGGCGGGGACCCAGCCGCCGTCGATGTCGGGGAAGTCGATGCGGCAGTTCTCTAATTTGGCGGGATGGGCGAAGCGGATGGGGCACCAGAACGACTCGACATTTCGGAGCATCTCGGTGCCAAGCGACCAGGTGCCGGTCATCCAGTCGCAGTAGAGGCACCAGACGAGATCGTGGCCGACGAGGTCGCGGAACTTGTGGCGGCTGAGGCTGATCCAGTCGGCGTGGCGGTAGCGGGGGAATCGCAGGAGCCAGATGAGGGTGGGATAGATGAAGATTTCGAGCAGGCGGATGATCCAGAGGACGGGTACGCCGAAGGTGGTCAGCCACAAAGCGAGATGATTGGAAGCGCGTCCGACGATGCGATTGGTGAAGCGTACGATGCGTGGGCCGCGTGCGGAGTGGAGATAGAGCAGTTCGTGGAGGAAGATCCAGGCGTAAAGAGCGGCCATCTGTCCGAGGATGGCTGCGCCGAGGCCGATCCATCGGGCGAAGAGGGCTCCGGCTATCCAGGGCAGTGCGGTCAGAGTGGCGAGGATGAGGTCCAGCAGGGGAGGCTGGGTGAGCGCTTCGGAAATCGCTCGCCCGTGGCGGCCGAGTCGTGGCAGGACAGTCAACAGGACCGCCAGACTGAGGACGCCAAGGCCAACGCCGACGCTCACTTGCAGAAACCCGCTCATGGCTGTGCTCCTCAAGATCTCAGGAGACTGTGATGTCTGCCCGGCTGATTGGGTAACCTTAGCAGAAACGAATGAACTCCGCCGCGGGGATAGGCGAAGGAGTTGCGGGGGAAATGGGTTCGTTTTGTTGGGAGGGGTTCGGGGTTCAGGGGTCAGGGTTCAGAGTTCAAGGGTTCAAGGGTTCAAGGGTTCAAGGGTTCAAGGGTTCAAGGGTTCAAGGGTTCAAGGGTTCAAGGGTTCAAGGGTTCAAGGGTTCAAGGGTTCAAGGGTTCAAGGGTTCAA
>JAPLNB010000199.1 GCA_026693085.1 Planctomycetota bacterium
CAGGCGTAACCGTTTGGTAAGATGACATCGTGGCGGTTCCTCTTGGTAAGTGCCAAAAACCTGATCAGCGGATCGTAGTAGACGACCCGGCCAATCGGAACCGCCGCTTTTCAACCTTCAACTGTCAGTGGGACAACGTCAGGCCGAAGCGGTGCGGCGACTGTTAGCAGGTAACGCGCGGAGTTGAGCGAGTATTCGCAGCGTCATGTAACCGATTCTGCCCCCCCTACCGCCGCCTTGTCACTGCGTATCGCGATCCGCTCTGCCTCGGTGTACGAAATCGGCGGCTTCCACACCCCGGGCGAGGATCCTCTGGCATCAAGGCCCAATTGCTCTCACTGCGTTTTGATTCGAAGAATCTGTCGCCGCTGGTGGCTCCTGCTGTTCATGCGAGTTTCGGCACAATACGACCGTGTCTTTCGGCAAGCCTGCCTGACCTGAGTTCCCGCCGCCGTTATCATCAGCCGTGGCCGGCAGGAGCCGCCCGATGCTCGGTCGGGGCGGCGAGGCCGGCGAGACCTTCTGCAAGGAGGACGGCCGATGGGCGACTGGATACACCGCGACTTCCCCGCCGCGCTTTCCCGAGCGCAACGGAAGATCGAACAATGGCGTGAACGTCGCCGCCCTCGTACACGGATTCCGGAGGAACTCTGGCGAGAGGCCGCCCAGCTTGCCTGCGCGCACGGAATCAATCGGACCGCCAGGTCGCTGCGGCTGGACTACTACTCGCTGAAGAAGCGAGCAGCGGCCGCGGCTCGATCCGGCGAGCGTGCCCCCGAGTTCATGGGAATTCTGCCCGGCGGGATGTTGCCGAAATAGTCGACCAGGCGTCGATGCTGCATCTCAAGCAAGCTCTGGACTGGGACGCCGCTGCCGACGGTTGAATCGCCGTTGGGAGCGGCCAAAGATCTTCATGGCTCACACGAACGCTCAACGCGATTTTGTCTCTGCCGTCGGCAGCGCGTAATCGTTGTCAAGCTCCCAGAACGCCCCACCAAGGTGCTTGAGAGGCCGACCATTCCCTTCACCGGGGTCCTTGCCATCGCGCAGCACCAGGATCAGGTCCGAGAGGGCGGCCGGATGGTTGAAGATGTAGTCGTGCGTGGTCGAAAAACCTGACACATCGCACTGAATGAGCTGCACCGTTCCCAACTCGGCAAAGAGCTTCTGGCCCGCGGGGCGGATGCCGGCCATGGCAAGCGTGCCAAGCCTCAGCCGGCTGCTGAACAGCCAGTCGGCAAAGCCAACCGCCTTGTCCTTGTGCGAGTAATAGACCAACATGCGTCGGGATACCGATGCCAGGTTCTCCAACAGCAATCGCTGCCCGAACACCTCGGCATCCATGTCCGGTGCCGCCAGCACAACTGTGTCCAGTTTCAGTGCCTTCCGGGCAGACACTTCCTTGGCGTCGTACTCGAACTTCAACTCGCGCAGTGCCGTCATCGACACATCGGTTCCCCGGCTGTGAGCCACCAGATGCACCCTCTCGACTGCCGGACACTGCGCCAGCATCCGCAGAACTGCTTTCAGATGAACGACCGTGAATTCTCCCGATTCGCGATCATAGAAGTAGCCGAAGAGTCCTCCGCGTCCGGCAGGCCATGCGTAGGCGATGAACACTCCCTGACGGCCGAGGTAGTGCCACGTTGCCGCCGCGCGATACAGAGAGTCTGTAAATGAGTTGTTCACCCCGTGCACGTAGATGTAGACATCTTTGTGGTCTGTGTTCGCGAGGTGTGTCGTCAACAATTCCATCAACCGCGATCGAGCCTTGTTGATCGTTTCAGCCGCATCCGGACGCAGCCTCAGTTGGCCATCGTGGATTTCCATGTACTCGGTAGCGATCGGAAACTGCCCGATTTCCTGTACGGATCGCAGAGTCAGCAGGTATCGCTGATCGCGGCCATCCGTGCTGGCTGCGCGAACCAGCTCGTCCCACGAAGGTGTCGGATCCAACGACACGGTTGCCCGGCCAAATGCCGCCCCGATTGACCGTCCGTACCCATATGTCGGGCCTTGCTCCGTCTGGCCGCTTTGAGCTCGATCCGTCACATACAGAACTTCCATGTCAGCCTTGCGAGCGTCGGCGGGCGCTTGCGATAACATCCGCAATCCGGACCCGTCGCGAAGGACATTGGGAGTCACAGGCAGCCTGGCGGATCCTTCGCAACCGGCAGCGGCACAGATGGCGAATGGCAGCAGCAGTCGAAGCACTGGCAGCCACGTCTTCCGACACCGAACGGCTTTGGCGCTTGGCATGCAATCTCCTTGGCCGGGTCCTCCAACGCATCATTTGCTTGCAGGCGCATCCGCCTGCAAGCCCGGAAGCCCCTCGCGAATGCGCCGCGAGAAATCCGCGGCATTGCCCGCGGCCCGGGCGCGATCGTTGATCAAGCTGCGGGCATTCAGCTCCGCAAGGGGCAGGCTTCGGTCCACATCTCCGTGCTCGTAAATCAGTTCATCAAGATGACCATTCAGCAGAAGCCTCCAATTCCAGGGTCTGATGCCGGTGTAGGGTAGGGTGTGGCCACGGATATTCGTGGTGCAGTTGCTGGTGAGGGCATTGTACCACTCGGGGCGATCACGCAGGGAGTTGATCGTCGCGAAGTAGTCCAGGAGCACGGCGCGAGCGGTTTGCAGATCGGTCTGTAGGCGATACAGATGCACCTGCTCACCTCGGTAGTTCGTCCTTAGCTTCACCAGATCGCGTTCGTCGGCTACAACATAGGTCAGCTCGTATTGCTTGAAGAATCCTTTGACGGTCGAGTAGTCCTCGCCTTTTTCCTTGCGAGTCTCGATGGAAATACACAAGTACTGGTCGCCCTCAAACCCGAAGCTGAACATCGTGTGCGCAATATGTGGCGATCCCCAGTGGACCAGAAAAAGATCGACGCTGCGGAGCCGATCGAGATCGAACGTGCGGTCGTAGTGGCGGACGTCGTAGTCCGTCTCGCTGCGGTAGTCGCAGTTGCGGATGTTATGGACCGTCAGTTGGTTTCCATGGCGATCGGCTCCGGGGAGCAGAGCCAGATCGCGCTGCCAGTCGCGGTTGTTGGAAGGCGGAATCAGCAGCCACCAGACCAACACCGCTGCCCACAGGAGGCCACAGGCGAGGAATCTCCGCAGGCGAGGTTTGACGAAGAGGAGGATGGCCAACTGGCCGGCGATGAAGATGGCCGATGCCACGGGCCGGCACCATTCGGGCAGGTTTGAGTAGTAGACCGCCAGCGAAGCCCAGGCGAGGGCCACGACCAACACGACAGCCAGTACGAGACGCCCGAACCAACGTACCGCGCGAAAGATGGGCCCGCGACAGTGAGGGGCGGATTCTGGTCCGGCTGTGACGGGTTCACTGGTCATTGGCTCGCCATGTGTGCAATCCGGCAGTGCTGGACGGTCAATCTACCTGTGTCCCGCGCGGTTTGGGGTCGGCCGGGGCCGCCATTTCTGGATTGCATCGCCCCTCTTGTCGCGCACATACCCGCGGTAGGCGGCGCTGGCATAGTACGCGCCGGTCCCGGGATACCAGGTGCTGCCGTACGAATGCCCGCCATCCACCACCACAGTCTGCGGGTCGCCACCCACCTGTTGCTGCTGGTATTGCATGGCCATCTCCATGTCCCTGGCGGCCTGCTCCTGCTCCAGGCGGCGTCTCTCCTCAGCAGCAGCCTGGGCTTCTTCTTTGCGTGCCACCTGCTCTTTGACCGCCAGGGTTCGCTTCTGAGCCTGCTCCTGTTCGAAAACCATCTGCCGGCGCTTGGTCTCGGCGTCGGCCCACTTGCCGAATTCCACGAACTTCCCCTGTTTCTCAAGGAACAGGCCCATGGCGCGCACCTCGTGGCGCGACTCGATCACTTCGTCAAACGCGCGACGGCAGCCCTTGTCGTACATCGCCAAGTAGGCCTTGAGCATGCTGTCGTTGCAGCCCTCGAGTTCGTCGTCGAACTTGGCCGCACCCATCGGGCTCTGAATCATCGCAACGGCGAGTTTCAGCGCATCGTCGTACGAGACCTGCATCGGCTCAGGGATCTCGCCCATTTGAGCAGCAAACGTTTCACCGAGCTTCTGTTGGTTCAGGTAGTCCACCAGCAGGTCTATCCGGGCGTCGGCCTTGCCGCCCAGCGTGGTCAGCACCTGTTTCAAGGCCAGCACCGCGGTGCACCGGGTCTTCAGGTCCTGAGCGGCGAAGTTGACGTCCTTCCACTTCAACTGCTTGAGCTGCTACACCCCGGCGTCGGATCTGTCAAAAGGGCTGTAGACGGGCGCCGCCGGGGGCGCATCGGCTGCAGGTACCCATGGAGCCGGGAGAAGAAACCCCGCGGCGATCATCGCTACGATGCAAGTCCGGTTCATGTACCATCTCCTTGTCAAATTCACCCTTGGGTTGACGGGTTACTCCATTAGTCTACCAGATCAGCCGTTCGAGCGTCGATGGCGCAATGTGCCATTATTCGACCGAACGGTAGTCAGCTCCGCAGCCGGGGCTTGACGGCTATCGGCCGAGGCGGTCTTTTCTGGAGTCCAGTGATGTGGAAAACGCCCAACGCCCTTTCTCCGCCTCAAAATGAAAGGCGGCGGCAAAGTCGAGATTGCCGGTCAGGGCGTCGACGCATCTGCCAGTCGACATGCCGATGGAAGGGGCTGTCAGGCTGGGCTTTCAAACAACGTTTGGGCCGGTCATAATTCGGGGGCCAGGCGAATATATGAATTGCGTCACCATCATCTGGTCTATGGTCGCGTCCGCGTGTCTCACGCTGGCGGCGATGCATTTGCTGGTCTGGTGCCGAAAGCGCACAGCGTGGGCCAATCTGCTCTTCGCGCTGACGGCAGCGGGAACGGCTGGCGTGGCGTTCGGCGAGTTGTGGCTGATGCGCGCGCAGACGGCCGGGGAGTACGGCATGGTCATTCGGTGGGCCCATGTGCCGTACTGGCTGTTGATCCTCTCGCTGGTTGGTTTTGTTCGGCTTTACATGCGGGCAGGGCGATTGTGGCTGGCGTGGACGGTCTGTGGCCTTCGGACGCTGTCGCTCATCCTGAATTTCGTCTTTTCGCCGAATATCAATTACCGGGAGATCACCGTCCTGCGACAGGTCCGGTTCCTTGGCGAATCCGTTTCTGTCGCGGTGGGGATACCCAATCCCTGGATGCTGGTCGGTCAGACGAGCCTGCTGTTGCTCCTGGTCTTCCTCGTGGATGTTGTACTCACGACATGGCGGCGCGGCGAACGGCGGTCGATGCTGATACTGAGCATCACCATGGTGTTCTTCTTCGCGATGGGCACGGGTCAGTTTGTGCTCGGGTTCTGGGGAATCAGAGCCACTGTGCCGACTCCCAGTTTGTTCTTTCTGGGCGTCGTGGCGGTGATGGCCTGGGAGATGAGCAGGGAGACGCTCCGGGCCGCGCAATTGTCGCACGACCTCCGCGAGAGTGAAGAGCGGATGACCCTGGCCGCTGAGGCGGCGGGGTTTGGCGTCTGGATATGGAGCATCGCGCGCAACCAGATCTGGGGCTCGGAGAGGTGGCTCGGCCTGTTCGGTTTCGCAGCCGATGCGATCGTCACATTTGAAAACGTCATCCAGCGAATCCATCCGGACGACCGCAAGATGGTGGGGCACGCGGTGCGGCGCGCGTTGGAATGCCCGGGGCGATTACGGGGGGGAATACCGCGTGGTTCTGCCGGATGGCACCCAGCGATGGATCACGGCCCGGGGCCGGATGTATCCGGACGCGGACGGCAGGCCGGCCCGGATGCTGGGTGCGTCGATCGACATCACCGAGCGCAAGCGGTCGGAACTGGAAATCGTGCGACAGCGTAACGAACTGGCTCACCTCTCGCGCGTGACAATGCTCGGTGAGTTAGCCGGCTCGCTTGCCCACGAGTTGAACCAGCCGCTTACGGCGATCCTGAGCAACGCCGAGGCGGCGCAGATGTTTCTTGAGAACGACGCGGCAGACCTCGTGGAGATCCGCAAAATCATGGGCGACATTGTGTCGGCCGACAAGCGGGCCGGTGAGATCATCCAGCGGCTGCGCAGCATGTTGAAAAAGGAGGAGTTAACGCGGCAGCCGCTGGAGATCAACGACGTGTTGCAGGAAGCGATCAATCTGGTGCGCAGCGATCTGGTGGGGCAAGGCGTGATGGTGGATGTGATTTCGGCCGACGGGCTGCCCCGAATCACCGGCGACCGGGTTCAACTCCAGCAGGTGCTGATCAACCTGATCTTCAACGCCTGCGACGCCATGGCCGGCAACACGGCAGACGACCGGAAGCTGGTCGTGCGGACCGATGCCCATGACGGCACAGTGCGGATAGCCATCATCGACAGCGGCTGCGGGATTCCGGCCGACATGCTGGAGAGGATATTCGACTCGTTCGTCACCACCAAGCCGGGCGGGATGGGTTTGGGACTGTCGATCTGTCGCGGGATCATCGCGGAACACCAAGGCAGGATCGCCGCGGAGAACAATCCCGACCGCGGGGCCTGTTTCCGCGTTATACTGCCGGTGGTTTCGGGAAGGTGACGATGAGCGACGAAGAACAAACGGTATTCATGGTGAATGATGAGCCGTTGGTGCTTACGGCCTTGGCCAGGCTGCTGCGCGCGGCGGGGCTCAGCGTGAGGACGTTCTCTTCGGCGGTGGATTTCCTCGAGTCGTATGGCCCCGACCACGCGGGGTGCCTGCTGCTGGACATGGCCATGCCCGGCCTCGACGGCCTTTCGCTGCAAAGGCAGCTCAAGTCGCGCGGAATCGGCCTGCCGGTCATCTTCCTGACGGCGAGAGCCGACGTCCCGATGACGGTCCAGGCGATGAAGGAGGGGGCGGCCGATTTCCTGACCAAGCCGCCGTCCAAGGAACAGTTGCTGGGGGCCGTGAGAGCGGCCCTGGCGAAGGACGCGCAGCGTCGTCTGGCGTGCGTCGTGCAGGCCGAGGACCGCCGCAGGCTCGCCTCGCTCACGCCGCGCGAGCGCGAGGTCTTCGAGCACGTTGTGCGTGGCCAGCTCAACAAGCAGATCGCCGCTGACCTGGGCACCGTCGAGCGGACCGTCAAGTTCCATCGGGCGGCGCTGATGGAAAAGCTGGGGGTCGAGTCAGTTGCGGATCTGGTGAGGTTCGCGCAGCGTCTGGGGATCGATCCCGCTGAACCGGGGGCATGACTCTTCCCCTAGCCATACTTCACCAAAGTACAGGGTCACCTGTACCAAAGTACAGTAGCGGCCGACCCTTCCCATTTCGTACAGTGCGACTCGCAGAATGCCTCCAATTGCCTCGCCACGCAGCGAAGCGACTCGGGCGGCAGGAACACGAGGCGCCTTGAACGACGTTCGACCATTGATTGCGGTTCTGGATGACGAGGAGTCCGTCCGTCAGGCCATCGAGCGACTGCTGCGGGCCGCCGGCCTGGCTGTGGAGTGCTTTGCCACCGGCCAGGAGTTCATCGACTCCCTGCAGCAGCATCAACCGGCTTGTCTTGTGCTCGACTTGCACATGCCGGGCATGAGCGGCTTTGAGGTGCAAGCCGAGTTGGCAAAGTCCGGCCGGAGCGTGCCGGTCGTGGTTATCACCGGACATGACACGCCCGAATCACACCAGCAAGCCCTCGACGGCGGCGCGGCGGCATATTTCCGCAAGCCGGTCGCCGGACGGGCGCTGCTCGCCTCCATCGTCGCGGCCTTCCACACTCCAAAGGATGGACCATGAGACCCGCCATCTCCGTGCAGCACGAATCCCGCGCGCCGCGCACGGAGGCAGTGCGATTAATGCAGACCAAAACCAACAAGGAAAGGAGCACATTGTGAGGAATCGACTTGGAATTAACCGATTTGGCCAGGCGTCTCCGTTGCGCAGACGGGCGCTGCTAGAGACATCTGCCGTGTTCGCCGCGTGGTTAGCCATCGCGTCGCCGTCGCCGCGGGCACTGGCCGCGGATCAACCAACGGCGGGATCGGTGACCGACGCCACCAAGACCATCGCCCCCGTGCAGAACAAGAATCAAGTCTACCCCACGCCCGACTACACCGGCGAATTCCTGTCGCGATCCACCCTCACCGGCGACTGGGGCGGCACACGCCAGGAATGGGCCAACAAGGGCATCACCCTCGACGCCTACCTCACCCAGGTCGGCATGGGCGTCGTCTCCGGCGGCCGCGACACGGGCTGGGAATACCTCGGCCGCGGCGAGATCGACCTGAACCTCGATACCGCCAAACTGGGCCTCTGGCCGGGCGGACTCTTCAGCGTCATCGCCGAGGGCCACTACGGCCGCTCCATCTTCCCCCATACGGGCGCGCTTCTGCCCGCCGATCTGAACGAGGTCATTCCCGAAGTGGACGACAGCTTCGTCATCCCCCAAGTGATGTACACCCAGTTTCTCTCCGAGCAATTCGGCCTCTTCGTCGGCAAGATAACCACGATCACCCAGATCAGCGGCGACATGAACGAGTTCGCCCATGGCAAAGGCGACCACCAATTCCTCAACACCGCGTTCTGTGCCAACCCAGCCATCTTGCTGACCGTCCCGTACTCAACCTTCGGCGCAGGCGCCATCGCTATCCCCAGCAAGGACCTGATGATCACCGCCGCAGTCCTCGACCCTCATGGACGCGCCGATAGCGCCCAACTCGACCAACTCTTCTCCGATGGCGTGACCATCAACCTGGAAGGCCGATATACCACCCGTTTCTTCGACATGACCGGCCACCAACTCCTCGGCGGCACCTACTCCACCAGCAGCTACACGGATCTGGATCAGCGGGTGCTCAACCTGATCCTCCCCGGCCTGCCGACCGAGAAGGCCAGCGACTCCTGGAGCATCTACTACAACTGCGATCAGTATTTCTATCAGCCCGATCCCAAGGTGAACAAAGGCATCGGCCTCTTCACCCGCGCCGGCGTGTCCGACGGCGAAGCCAACCCCATCCACTGGTTTGCCAGTGGCGGCATCGGCGGCAAAGGCATGATTTCCGGCCGACCGAACGATGCTTTCGGCATCGGCTACTACTACGCCGGGATCGCCGACACGAGAATCACTTCGAGCCTCGGCTTCGAAGACGCCCAGGGCGTGGAAGCGTTCTACGACATTGCCCTGACGCCCTGGCTACACCTGACGCCGGACGTGCAGTGGATTCAGCCCAGTCAGGATCGGGTGGACGATTCCTGGATCGTCGGCTTCCGCCTCTATATGGCGTTCTGAATCGCGGTCGTGGCAAGAGCGACACGTACTGAGGTGATGCACTCGTTTATGAGGATCGGATGAAGCCCGCTCGACAACACGGCATGGCTGACAATACGGCCGAGCGCACGCCCGGCCGGCGTCCCGTGGCCGGTAACAGCACATTGATGACGACGAAAGTGAACTTTAAGGAGACACTCATGCAAAAGGTGAACGTATTGCTCAAGATGTCCGTTCTTGCGGTGATGGCGCTGGCCGGCTGCAAGGCCACTCCGGCGCCGGACTCGGGGTTTATTGAGGATTCCAGCAAGATGAAAAGAAACCCGGATTCGCCCTTTGCCAAGGGCTACTGGAACCGCGAAGTCAGTCAGAAGAAATACACCGAGATCTATGTTTCACCGGTGAACACCAAGTACGTGCTGGCCCAGAACATCTGGGAAGGTGCCAATGCGGTCCAGGTGAAGGAAGAGGACATCCGCAAGGCCTTGGATCAGATGGGCAAGTACATGCAGGATGCGTTCAAGAAGGCCGCCGCCGAGGATCCCCGGAAGCGGTTTGTGCTGGTGGACAAGCCCGGGCCGAACACGATCGTGCTGGAGATGGCCATTGTCCAGCTTGTTCCTTCGAAGGCGGCGCTGAATGCGCTGGGCTTCATCACGTGGATTCCGACTGCAGTGACGGTTGTGGGCAGCAGCATCACCCAGTCGCAGGACCAGGGCAAGGGAGTCATCGCCATCGAAGCGCGGCTGCGGGATGGGGCCACGGGCGAGGTCGTGGGCATGTTCGCCGACCGCGAGTGCCCCCCGACTGCGCTGCTGGACATCAAAGCAATGAACTGGTGGGCGCCGTGCAAAGCGGTGATTGACACCTGGGCCAAGCAGTTCATCGAAGTGGCGAACAATCCAGGGAAGAAGGTGTCGGAGGCGAAGACGTTTGAACTGCTGGTTTGGTAATCAGCTAGGAATCTCTCAAGGAGAAGGATTATGAAGCGTTACACATCGTTGGCGGCATTGTTCCTGGCGACCATGGCCTCTACGCCACTGGCGCTGGCTGATGGCGATTCACAATCACCGCCAACGGCGAGCGTCAGTCCGTGGGCCGACGGCAGGGATGCCGACTATCGGAAAGAGGTGCCGATGCTCTTGAGTGAAGAGCCGTCCAAGGCGGAGGCTCCAAAGGAGCCCGCCGGTGGCGGCGACTCGGACCTGGCAAAGAAGTTGTCCAATCCAATAGCCAACCTGATCAGCATTCCCTTCCAGTTCAACTACGACAAAGGATACGGACCCAAGGATGCGGGCATCCTTCGCCTCAACATCCAGCCGGTCATCCCGATCACGCTCAATGAGGACTGGAACCTGATCACGCGTACCATCGTGCCGCTGATCTACCAGGAATCACTGGCCGATGGCGTGGACAGCCAGTTTGGCATGGGCGATATCATTCAGAGCTTCTTCTTCTCTCCCAAGCAGCCGATCAACGGCTGGATCTGGGGCGTTGGGCCGGTCTTCAACTGGCCGACGGCAACCGATGATCAACTCGGGTCGGGCATGTGGGGCGTTGGTCCCACCGCCGTGCTCCTGAAACAAGAGAGCGGCTGGACCTACGGCATCCTGGCTAACCACCTCTGGTCGTTTGCCGGTCCGACGGGTCGCAACGAGATCAACGCGACGTTCCTTCAGCCCTTCCTCTCCTACACATTCCCCTCGGCGACAACGCTCACGCTGAATACGGAATCTACTTACGACTGGACGAGCAGCCAGTGGACGGTGCCGATCAACCTGAGCGTCAGCCAACTTGTGCGCATGGGCAAGTTGCCGGTGCAGTTTGCGATTGGTGGCCGTTGGTACGCCGAGTCCCCCGATGGCGGCCCCGAGTGGGGTGTTCGCTTTACGATGACGATCCTGTTGCCGAAGTGAACAAACTGGCCGGTGATTACTGATCGCGCCAATTAACCAAAGAAGAAAGAAACAATGCAAACCACATTCACACAAATCAAACACCCACAGGACAGAACCATGAAACCCACACGCATACCAATCCTGCTCGCCGCCGCCGCGCTCGTTAGCGCGATGACGCTCATCGGCACGGGCTGTGCCCAAATGGCCGGGACCGGCAACGGCACATTGTCGCAAGGGCTCCCGACCACAGGCACCATCGATTCCCGGCTCGGCAAACTCGAACTCATCAACGGCTTCCCGACCAATGCCACGGTGAAGAAACTCTACGACGACCTTGACTTCCAGCGAGCCTGTCAGGCCTACATCTGGGCGCTGCCCTATATGGCGATGGAAGAATGGCAACGCGAACAGCGCGAGACCTTCGGCGCGGGAAACCTCGATTACGTCGATTACCTCGACTACAAGGACAAACTAGGCCTACTCACCGCCAACGCCACCACGCCCTATTCGATGGCGTTCCCAAATCTTGAGAAGACCGGGCCGCTCGTGTTCGAGGTTCCCGCCGGCGCGATGGCGGGCGGGATCATGGACTTCTGGCAGCGGCCGATGACCGACTGCGGTCAGACCGGACCCGATAAGGGCGCCGGCGGCAAGTTCCTTATCCTTGGCCCCAACGACAAAGACTTCGCATCGCCGCCAGCGGGCTATTTCGTCTTCCGGTCGGCGACGAACAACGTCTGGTGCGGCATGCGCGGTCTGGATGCTGATCTAGCCAAAGCCCGCGCGCTCGTGGGTCAACTGAAGATCTATCCCTACGAGCAGCGCGACAATCTGCCGGCAATGAAGCACCTCCGGCCCGAGGGCCGCAAGTGGACCGGCGAACAGCCGCGCGGCATCAAGTATTGGGAGGGGCTGGCCAAGATCATCGGCGAAGAGCCGGCCATCGAGCGCGACCGCATCATCCTCGCCATGCTCGTCCCGCTCAGCATTGAGAAAGGCAAGCCCTTCAATCCCGATGCGCGGCAGAAGGCGATTCTCATAGATGCCGCCAACGTGGGTGAACTCATGGCCCGCGTCAACGGCTACGCCAAGCGTTTCGAGGGCGCGATCGTCTGGCCGGGCAAGAAGTGGGAGATTTCACTCTTCCTCTCCGAGACGAACCAGGAGAAGCCGAACTACACGCAGCTCGATGAGCGGGCGTCGTGGTTCTACGAAGCCGTCGGCGTGACCGTCGGCATGATGGGTCGCACGGTCGGCGCTGGGCAGCTCTATCTCGAATCCCAGAAAGACAGCACCGGCGCCTGGCTCGACGGCGGCAAAAACTACACGCTGCACGTCCCGAAGGATGCCCCGGTTGCGCAGTTCTGGTCCTTCAGCGTCTACGACAGCGAAAGCCGCTGCCTGATCGACAGTGGGAGCTATCCCGACCGTTCCTCACGCGACGACATTGTCAAGAACGCCGACGGCAGCGTGGACCTGTATTTCGCTCCTGCCGCGCCCGCCGGCAAAGCGGCGTCGAACTGGATCAAGACCCTGCCCGGCAGAGGCTGGTTCACCTATTTCCGTCTCTATGGCCCGACCAAGCCGTATTTCGACCGCTCGTGGGTGCTGCCGGATATTGAACTGGTGAAATGATCCGCTTGTGAATCACGGCCGCACGCGCGGACACGCGCGTGCGGCTCTTACCCGCGGCGGCAGGCATATTCCGGCTGCCAAACCCAAGGGTTCTTCGGAAAGGAACAACGGCATGAAAATGAAAACTTCCCAACTCCTTGCCGCCGCGATGGTTAGCGCAGCCACGCTGATCGGCACCGGCTGCACGACCACCGGCACACAGACCGCGACGAAGATGAAAATGACGACTTCCATCCCGGAGGAAATCACCACGCCGGATTCCGTTGAGACCCGCTTGGGCACGCTCAAGTTCAATGACGGTTTCCCGGACGAGGCCACCGTGGCCAAGGTCTATGACAACCTTGACTTTCAACGCGGGGTGCAGGCGTTCCTAACGGGGGTGCCCGGGGCCTCCCAGGTGGCCATTCGCCACGGCATTCGCACCCACGGCCCGGACAACCAGACGGTCGTCCTCTTTGAGACCCTGATGGATTCCAAGTCGCTGTTCCTCACCGCCAACACCGAGAGCGTCTATGCCTGGTCGTGGCTGAACCTGAAGGACGGCCCGATGGTCCTGGAAACTCCGCCGAACGTGCTCGGGGTGATCGATGATTTCTGG
Source organism: Planctomycetota bacterium (assembly GCA_026693085.1). Lineage (GTDB taxonomy): Bacteria > Planctomycetota > Phycisphaerae > Tepidisphaerales > Tepidisphaeraceae > JAPLNB01. The sequence continues at coordinate 13,304 of JAPLNB010000199.1, forward strand.
TTCCGTAACGTCACTGATTTCGGCAACGCGGGGCCGGACAAGGGCAAAGGTGGCAAGTTCCTGATGCTGCCGCCCGGCTACAAAGGCGAAATCCCGGAGGGCTATATCGTGGCACATTGCCCGACTTTCAACAACCTGCTCTTCTGGCGCGGGTTTCTCGTCGATGGCTCGCCGAAGCCCGCCGCTGACAGCATCAAGCAGACCTTCAAGGTTTATCCGCTCGGGAAAGATGCCAGCGCATCGAAGGTGACCTTCGTCAATGGGTCGGGCAAGGAGATGAACACCATTCACGCGAACAACTTCTCGTTCTACGAGGAGATCAATCAGGTGGTGCAGGAAGAGCCGAGCGGCGCGATGGATTCGGAGACACTCGGGGCGCTCGCCTCTATCGGTATTGAGAAAGGCAAGCCCTTTGCGCCGGACGCGCGGATGAAGAAGATCCTCACGGAAGCGGCAGTGGTGGGCAACGCCACGGCGCGGGCCATTGTCTTTAGCCAGCGGGACAAGGAGGCGTACCTCTACCCCAACAGTGCGTGGAACAACTATTGCACGCTGCCCGGGGAGTCCTCCCTGTTCGAGCGGAATGGGGTGCGTGTCCTCGACTCGCGCACGTACATGTATTACTACGCCACCATCAACACGCCCGCGATGATCATCAAGATGGTCGGGGCCGGGTCGCAATACGTGATGGCGTTCAAGGGTGCGGACGGCAAGATGCTCGACGGCGGCAAGACCTACAAACTGCATCTGCCGCCCAACATTCCCGTCAAAACCTTCTGGTCGCTCGTCGTGTATGACAACCAGACACGTTCGATGCTGCAGACGGACCAGAAGTTCCCGAGCATGGGCAGTCAGCGGAAAGGGATCGTGACCAATCCCGACACTTCGGTGGACGTGTACTTCGGCCCGACCGCTCCGGCGGGGCATGAAGCCAACTGGGTTCAGACCGTTCCCGGCAAAGGCTGGAACGTCATTCTCCGCCTTTACGGCCCGCTCGATCCGTTCTTCGACAAGACCTGGCGTCCGAGCGAGCTCGAACTGGTGAAGTGATCCGTTCAATTAATCAGTCAACCCCGGAAAGGAAAGTAACCATGAAAATGAAGACGCCACAACTCCTCGCCGCCGCCCTCGTTGGCGGGGCGACGCTCCTCGGAGCGGGCTGCCAGAACAGCGGCTCGTCACGCTTCGACGAACTGGCCAGCGCCCCGTTCTTCGAAAACCGCCCCACGCCGGAAACCGCCCAGACCCTGCGCGACGAACTGCTCTTCCAGCGGGCGACGCAGACCTATCTCTGGGCCCTGCCGCTCATCAACACGCTGGGCATGCAGGTCGGCTCGGAAAAAGTGTTCGGCAAAGGCTACAACGTGCTGCCGGTCTTCAAGAACCGGCTCGATGCCAAGACGCTGATCACCACGCCGAACTCCGATGTGATCTACGCGCTGAGCTACGTGGACCTGGGCAAGGATGGTCCGCTGGTGTTCGAAGCGCCGCCGGGATTGCAGGGCATTTTGCTCGATTTCTGGCAGCGCCCCATCCCGGTCGATGGTGGCAAGTTCTTCGGTGACGTCGGCCTGCCCGGACCGGATGCCGGCAAGGGCGGCAAGATGCTCCTCCTCCCGCCGGGCTACAAGGGCACAGTGCCGGAAGGTTATTACGTCTACAGATCCGGGACCAACAACGTGTTTGTCTTCCTGCGCTCCTTCTATCAGGACCCGAAGGTTCTGGGGCCAGCCGTGGCGCTGATGGAGCAGTCGAAGATTTATCCGCTCAACGGCCAGGCGACCGCCAAGCCGATGCAGTTCCCCAACGCCTCGGGCGTTGCGGTCAACGAACTGCCGTGCAGCGATGGCAGCGTGTTCGACCAGCTCAAGGCGCTTGTGGACAGCGAAGGTGCCAATCTCGCCGACTCCGATGGGCTGGGCATGTTGGCTTCCATCGGCATCATCAAGGGCCAGCCGTTCAATCCCGATGCGAAGACCAAAGCCATTCTCGATAAGGCCGCCAAGACCGCCTACAAGATGAGCCGCGTCATCGGCTTTGAAGACAAGATGAGCGGTCTCGACCTGCACCTCTATCCCGACCGCAAATGCTGGCTCAATCCGATGGCGGATGCAACTCCCTCAAATCTCGGTGGCGTGAAGAACACGGCTTGGCAGAATGTCGCCGGAGCGTATCCGTACCTGGATCACGACGCCCGCATCTGGTTCTTCACCGACTACTACTCGGTCAGTCCGGGCATGCTGTCGCAAACCCCTGGCACGGGCGCCAAATACATGATCGCTTTCGACGACAGCACCGGCGCGCATCTGTCGGGCGGCAGCAACTATAAGATCAACCTGCCGGCCAACATCCCCGCCGGTAACTTCTGGTCCGTGACGCTCTACGAGGCGGAGAACGCTTCGGGTCTGGCCAACGGCCGGCCGTTCCCCTCGCTCGGCTCGCGCGACAAGCCCGCGCAGAACGCCGACGGCAGCACGGACATTTACCTCGGTCCCAAAGCGCCCGAGGGCAAGGAAGCCAACTGGAATGCCACCGTGCCCGGCAAGGGCTATTTCGTCATCCTCCGGCTCTACGGCCCCACCGAAAACGCCATCAACAAAAGCTGGAAGCCCGGCGAAGTTGAGAAAGTGAAGTGAACGCGCGTTGAGACTTCACCATATCAAGAACCGCTGTTGGAGAGCCATGCGAATACCCCTTAATGTCATCAAGACACCCGCGCACGCCGGCGATGCTGCCGGCTCGCCCACGTTCACGCGCCCCGATTGATCCGCGGGCGGGAAGCTCCGCTATCACATGATGATCAAGCCGGCCGGGGCGGCCTGCAATCTCGACTGCACCTATTGCTTCTACCTTCACAAGGAGCAGATGTTCGACCAGCCGCGGCAGCCGCGCATGAGCGATGCCGTGCTGGAGCAGCACATCCGCCAGTACATCGAAGTGCAGGAAGGGGAACAGGTCGTGTTTTCCTGGCAGGGCGGCGAGCCGACGCTCATGGGACTGGACTTTTTCCGCCGCGTGGTCGAGCTCCAGGGCAGGTACAAGAAACCCTTCCAGCGCGTCGAAAATGATCTGCAAACCAACGGAACACTGCTCGACGACGAATGGGCCGCGTTCCTCAAGCAGCACGGCTTCCTCGTGGGCCTGAGCCTCGACGGGCCGCGGGCATTGCACGACATCTACCGAATCAACAAGGGCGGCGCCCCCACGTTCGACAAGGTGCTCGGGGCGGCCAGGCTGCTCAAGAAGCATGGCGTGGCGTTCAATGCGCTCTGCGTGGTCAACCGCCAGAACGCCAAGCGGCCGCTGGATGTCTATCGGTTCCTGGCGCGGGAGCTGGGCACTTATCGCGTGCAGTTCACGCCCTGCGTGGAGCCGCGCGAGTATAAGACGATCGCCCCGCTGCGCTGGGACCCGGCGACACTCCCGACGGTCGGCAGCCCCGGTGCGCGGCCGGGAACACCGGAGTCGATCGTGACGGATTGGTCGGTCGATCCCGATGATTGGGGAGAGTTTCTCTGCCGAGTGTGGGATGAGTGGCTGCGGCGCGACTATGGCAAGATCCACGTCAACCTATTCGAGACGGCGGTGGCCCAGTCGATGGGTCTGCCGGCCCAGACCTGCACGCAGGCTGAGATCTGCGGCAAGGGCCTGGCGCTGGAGCACAACGGCGAGGTCTATTCCTGCGATCACTTCGTCTACCCGGAATATCGCCTGGGCAACGTCGCCACGCATCACGAAGGAAACATGGTGCTCAGCGAGCGGCAGGCGGATTTCGGATTCGCCAAGCGCGACACGCTGCCGAAGTACTGCCGTGATTGTGAGTACCTGAAGCTGTGCTGGGGCGAGTGCCCGAAGAATCGCATCGTACTGACGCCCGATGGCGAAGCGGGGCTGAACTACCTCTGTCCCGGCTGGAAGCGATTCTACTCGCACATTCAGAAGGACATGCCGGAGATCCTGCGGCGCGTGCGCGGGTCTGGGCAATAGCGGTCTGCGGGATACTGGAGAGCATATGAAGAAATCGAAACGACGAGGTCGTCAGCCGGAAGCGGGCACGCCAGACCTTCCCGCGCGGCGCATGCCCGTGTGGCTGCCTGTGGCGGCGCTGGTTCTGCTCCTGGTTGGCGTCGGGGTCGGCGTGTGGGCGATGAACCGCACGAGCGCCAACTCGGCGATTGCCCCCGCGCCAGCCACGCCAATGTCGGCCGCGCCCGCAACGTCTCCTGCGATTTCCGCCGAGGTGCGCCAGCGCCTCGTCGGTCGCTGGCTGCGCCCCGACGGCGGATATGTTCTGAGCATCAAGAGCATTGGCGAAGATGGAAAGGTCGATGTCGTCTACAATAATCCGCAGCCAATCAACGTCGCCAAGGCCCAAGTTACGCAGGAGGCCGGTAAGACAGCGCTCTTTGTCGAGCTGCGCGACCGCAACTATCCCGGCAATTACTATACGCTGAACTACGACCCGGGGCAGGACCAACTGGTCGGGATCTACCACCACTTGGGCCTCAACCAGACCTTTGACGTCAACTTTGTGCGGATCGGGCAATCGGAAGGAGGTGCATCGCCACCACGGTGAGGGGCAGAGTCGAGTTGTTTCCGTCGTACGCCCAACCCTGCGGTCAGATTGGCTGCGGCGGGCAGCCAGGAGCAGTGGGCGTGTCCTACTGCATTCAACAAGAAGGAGAATTCACATGAATCGGATGAGTTTAAGAACCAAACTCCACCGCCTGTTCCGTGCGGTCGCCGGCCCCTTGGGCGGCGTCGCGCTGGGAGTGGGGCTGGTGGGGTGCGCGGCCCAGCCGTCACAAGCGGCCGATGCCGCAGGGTCCAAGAAACCCAACATCCTCGTCATCTGGGGCGATGACATCGGCATCCAGAACATCAGCCACAACAGCCGCGGCATGATGGGCTACAAGACGCCGAGTATTGATCGCATTGCCAAAGAAGGCGTGGCCTTCACCGATTACTACGCGCAGCAGAGCAGCACGGCGGGTCGCTCCGCTTTCATCAGCGGCTCCGTCCCCGTCCGCAATGGCATGACCAAGGTCGGCCTGCCTGGTGCCAAGGAAGGCTGGAAGAAAGTGGACGTGACGATGGCCACGGTCCTCAAGAGTCAGGGCTACGCCACCGGCCAGTTTGGCAAGAACCACTAGGGCGATCTGGACGAGCATCTGCCCACGATGCACGGCTTCGATGAGTTCCTCGGTAGCCTCTATCACCTCAACGCGAACGAGGAGCCGGAGAACCTGGACTATCCGAAGAACCCGGAGTTCCGGAAGAAATACGGCCCGCGCGGCGTGCTCAAGTGCAAGGCCGACGGCAAGGGCGGCCAGACCATTGAGGACACCGGCCCGCTGACCAAGAAACGCATGGAGACCATTGATGAGGAAGTGACCGCTGCCGCCAAGGAGTTTATCACGCGGCAGGCCAAAGCCGGCCAGCCCTTCTTCTGCTGGTGGAACGCCTCGCGCATGCACTTCCGCACCCATGTGAAAGCGGAGCACCGCGGCATCTCCGGCCAGGACGAGTACAGCGACGGTATGGTCGAGCACGACATGCAGGTCGGCGAACTGCTCAAGCTGATTGACGACCTTGGGCTCGCTAACGACACCATCGTCCAGTACTCCACCGACAACGGCCCGCACTACAACACCTGGCCTGATGCGGGCACCACGCAGTTTCGCAGCGAGAAGAACTCGAACTGGGAAGGCGCTTATCGGGTGCCGTGCTTCGTGCGCTGGCCTGGGCATTTTCCCGCCGGCGTTACGCTCAATGGCATCGTCGCGCACGAGGACTGGCTGCCAACCTTCGCCGCCGCCGCCGGCGCGCCGGACATCAAGGAAAAGCTCCTGGCGGGCGTGGAACTCAACGGTCGCACTTACAAGAACTACGTTGATGGCTACAACATGCTCGATTACCTGAGCGGCAAGGTGAAGGAGTCGCCGCGTAAGGAGTTCTGGTATGTGAATGACGACGGCGCGATCGTCGCCGCCCGTTATCAGGACTGGAAGATTGTCTTCCTCGAAAACCGAGGTGAGGCTTTCGGCGTCTGGCGCGAGCCGTTTGTCGAGCTGCGCGTCCCGCTGCTCTTCAACCTGCGCCGCGATCCGTTCGAGCGGTCGCAACACAACTCGAATACCTACAACGACTGGTTCCTCGATCGTCCTTTCGTCATCGTGCCGATCACCGAGATGGCCGGCAAGTTCCTCAAGACCATGGTGGACTATCCGCCCAGCGCGACGGCGGGTTCGTTCAACCTGACCAAGATGCAGAAGCAGATCGAAGCGATGTCGGCCGGCAAGTAACCCCGACCCTCAAAGCGGGCGGCTCGACAGAGCCGCCCGCTTCTTTGCTCGTTAATGATTGCGCCGTACCCGTCCTCCGAGTGCGGCCCATTTAGCCAAAGAAAGGCTGCAACAATGAACACGATCCACATATCGTCGCTTGCATCGCGCGAAACACCTTCCCGTCGCGAATTCCTGGCAGCCTCAGCCGCAGTCGGCGCGACGATCCTGTTGCCCGGAGCACTTTCCGCAGCACCGGCCGGGAAGAAGACCTTCACTATCCTGCACACCAACGACATGCACGCGAGCTTTATCGGGATGGGTCCGGCCTCGGACTACACCCCATTCAGCGTCAACGACGACAAGACCCTGGGCGGCTATGCGCGTCTGGCCGCCTTGATCGCCAGTCGAACCGCGGCCCATAAGGACCAGGGGCCTGTATTGGTGCTTGATGCGGGTGACTACAGCATGGGAACCCCGTTCAGCGCCGCGGCGCGCGAAACCGGTGGTGAACTGCAACTCATGTCCCTCATGGGCTACGACGCGACCACCTTCGGCAACCATGAATTTGACCTGGGGCCTGACGGTCTGGGCAAGTCTATCGGTGTGGCCGCCAAAGCGGGCCGGGTTCCGGCGGTGGTCGTATCGAACACCAACTTCACAAAGGACGACCCGACCCTGGGCGATCTCCAGCGCCTGGCCAAGGATGGCGTGATCCGCCGCCATGTTGTGATCGACCGCGGCGGCATGCGTTTCGGGATCTTCGGATTGCTCGGCAAAGAGGCCCAGTTTTACACTGGTGGCGCGGGTGCGGCGACGTTCTCCGATGCCATCGAGACCGCAAAGGAGATGGTAAAGGTCCTCCGCGAGACGGAGAAGGTGGACGTGGTCATCGCCTTGAGCCACGGCGGCGTGCAGAAAGGCAAGGACGGGCGCTATGGCGAAGGCGATGACGTGGCCCTGGCCAAGGCCGTGCCGGGCATTGACGTGGTCGTCGGCGGCCACAGCCACACCGCGCTGCAAGAGGCAATCATCGTCAACGGCCGCACACCTGTGGTCCAGACCGGGAAGGAAAGCCAGAACCTCGGCGAACTGGTGGTCACGTTGGACGGCGACAAGCTGGCGGTCGAGTCCTATAAGCTCCACCCGATTGACGACACCATTGCCGGCGACCGGGCCATCGCCGGCGAAATCGAAAAGCTCAAGAAGACAGTCACCGCGGCTGTGTTTGCATCGCGCGGCTACAGCGTCGATCAGCCGCTGGCGGTGGCGCCGCGAGATCTGCCCAACACGTTCACCGACATCGCCGCCAGCACCCCGCTCGCCAACCTCGTCACCGACGCCTTCAGAAACGCCACCAAAGCGGACATCGGATTCAACGCCAACGGAGCGATGCGAGCCGGTCTTACACGGGGAAAGTCGGGCGTGCAAACCGTCTATGACGTGTTCGCCGTGGCGCCGCTCGGCGCCGGGGTCCTGGATAAGACGGCCGGCAGCGCACTGGTAACCGGCTACTTCACAGGCCAGGAGCTGAAGAACATGCTCGAATTCCTCCTCGTGGACAACCCGGCCCACCCTGGCGAGTATTTCCCCCGCACCTCCGGCATGCGGTTCCGGTACGACCCATCCCGCCCCAAGTTCGACGTCGTGATGGCCATCGAGATCGGAGACCTCGGCCGCGGCTACCGCGCGATCGACATCACCGGGAAGGAAGAGCGGCTGTACAGCCTCACGACCTCCCTGTATGTCGCCCTGATTCTCGTGGCTATCCCGAAGTACACCAAGGGCAAGCTGGCTCTTGTAGCCAAGAACAAGGCAGGTCAGCCCCTCAAGTCCAGGGTCGAGGCGCTCGACGACCTGCGCAGGGACACGCCGGACCTGCTGCCGCCGGCGGGCACGACGGATCAGGCCAGTGTCGCCACCGGCTCCGGGAAAGAGATCAAGGAATGGCAGGCGATCATGGATCACCTCCGTAGCCTGCCAGTCAAGAACAAGGGCGACCTGCCCATCATCCCGGTCGATGAGCGCGCCGCAGAGGTCCGGGCGATCAAAGCAGATTGATATGGTGACCACCAGACGGAGATAGATCATGCCACTCTGGCAGGAGCCATCACGACAGGCCGCATGAAGACACTAGAGGGCATATGAGCAATGGTACTGGCACCGCAGACGCCAGCGACTTCTCTCTGGTTCTGGGCGGGCCGCTCTATCAGCTCTTTCGGCGGGCGCATCTGTCCGGTGATGCCCTGGAGCTTCTCCGTCGCCGTATCGTCGCCATCGTGCTGTTGACGTGGCTGCCTCTGCTGGTGCTCTCGGCCGTGCAAGGATCAGCTTGGAGAGGGGCGGTCAAGATGCCGTTCTTCCTGGATGTGGATGCACATGTGCGGTTCCTGCTGGCGCTGCCGGTGCTCGTGCTAGCCGAGATGGTCATTCATCAGCGGATGCGGCCGTTGGTGCGGCAGTTTGTGGAGCGCGGTCTGGTCACGGGACCGGCGCGAGAGCGGTTCGACGCCGCGATTGCATCGGCGATGCGGCTGCGAAACTCGATCGTGGCCGAGGCGCTGCTCATCGCCTTCGTTTACCTGGTGGGTGTCCTGTATCTCTGGCGCACCCACATGGCGATCGACGTGACGAGCTGGATGGGCGCATTCGCTGGCGGCCGATTGCAGCCCTCCCTGGCTGGATGGTGGTATGGCTGCGTCAGCGTGCCGCTGTTCCAGTTCATCCTGCTGCGCTGGTATTTTCGGATCTTCATCTGGGCGCGGTTCCTGTGGCAAGTATCCCGGATTGACCTGGCGCTGATACCCACCCATCCGGACCGCTGCGCCGGCCTGGGGTTTCTTTCGAACATCAGCTTTGCCTTCGCCCCGCTGCTCTTTGCGCAGGGCGCTCTGCTGGCCGGTCTGATGGCCGACCGGATCTTCTTCGCCGGCGCCAGACTGTTGGATTTCAAGGTGGAAATCGCCGTGGTCGTCGGCTTTGCCGTCGTGACCGTGGTGGGGCCGCTCCTGCTGTTCGTGCCGATTCTGTCGCGGGCACGGAGGGCGGGCCTTAGCGAGTACGGCGGCCTGGCCCATCGTTACGCCCGTGAATTTGACCAAAAGTGGCTGCGAGGCGGCGCGGCGGCCGAGGAACAACTCCTGGGCAGCGCCGATATCCAGTCTCTCGCCGACATGGGCAGCAGTCTCGAGGTCATCCGGGAAATGAAGCTGGCGCCCATCACCCGGCAGACATTGATCCAACTGGCTGTGGCCACGCTGCTTCCCGTGCTACCATTGTTGCTGACCATGGTTTCACTTGAGGAATTACTGAGTCGATTGTTGAAGGTTGTCTTCTGACGGCGGCAACCACGTGCAACGACGAGATCAATCTGACAACAAACCGAAACAACCATACCCTTTATCGCAGAGGAGTGACCGTTATGAAAACGACACAGGTACTTAAGCGAAGATGTGGCCTCGCGGCCGCTCTGACGCTGCTGTTCCTGGCGGCGTCAGTGCACGCTGCCGATGCTGACGCGGCGGCCGACAAGCCGGCGTTCAAGCAGGAGGAGTTGGAACAGATGCTTGCCCCGATCGCGCTCTATCCCGATTCACTCCTTTCCCAGGTGCTCATGGCCTCGACTTATCCGCTCGAGGTCGTGCAGGCTGATCGCTGGGTGCAGCAGAATAGGGACGTCAAGGGCGCTGCCCTGATCACAGCCCTGGAGAAGCAGAGTTGGGATGCGAGCGTCAAATCCCTGGTCGACTTCCCGCCGGTTCTGGCGATGATGAGCGAAAAGCTCGACATAACCGTCAAGATTGGCGACGCCTTCATCGGCCAGCAGAAACAGGTCATGGATACTATTCAGAAGCTTCGCGCCAAGGCGCAGGCAGCGGGGAATCTCAAGACCACGCCCGAGCAGAAGGTCGTCGTGGAGACACAGGAACAAGCTCAGGTGATCGTGATCGAGGCGGCCAGCCCGCAGGTGGTGTACATTCCGACATACAGCCCGACGGTCTACTACGCTGTCTGGCCCTACCCGGCCTATCCGCCGCTGTGGTACTACCCGCCCGGATATGTGGCTCGCCCGGGATTCGCCTTCGCGGCGGGCGTCGCCGTGGGCGCTTCCTGGGGCTATGCCTGGGGCCACTGCGACTGGCATGGGGGCAACGTCGACATTGACGTCAACCGCAACACCAACATCAACGCCAACATCAACCGCTCGAAATACCGAGCTGAGTACCAGAGTCGCAACACCAGCATCCAGAACGGCAAGGGATCGTTTCAGCACGATGCCTCCCACCGCCAGGGCGTGGCATACCGCGATCAGAAGACGGCTAGCCAGTTCGGCAAGGCCTCGTCGGCCGATGCCGCAAAAGCCCGTGAGGCCTACCGAGGGCGGACCGAGACCGGCCGGCAGGAGCTTCCTGGTGGTGTCGGGGACAAGAGCAGGGTAGGTGGAGCCGGCAACCCTACCCCGCCACGAGCCTCCACGGCTGACCGCTCCAGCGACGGCTCCCGCGGTCAATCTGCCCCGTCACGCGACAGCAGCGCCTTCGACGGCGTGAATCGTGGCGGTAGCGCCGCCCGCAACGAAAGCCAGCGCGGCAGTTCCAGCCGTTCATCTCCGTCCCGACCTTCCGCCCCCTCACGTTCTGGCGGCGGCAGGCGATAACTCCCACACCGGAGAGACTATCCATGAATAAGCAAACCATAACTTCGACTGTTTCAATCATCCATCGGCGACGCGTCTGCGCCGTCGGTGCGACAGTAGTTCTCGCGCTGGTTTTGTCTCTGACACAGGGGTGCGCCAGCCAGGCTACCTTCGACTCGGCCGACAAGGCCGTGGATTCACTGGTCGCCGCCGCTCGCGCCCAAGATATCGGCCAACTAAAAAAGGTACTCGGCGCCGAATCTGATGAGATCATCTCTTCCAATGACGACGTGGCCGACAAGAACCGCCTGGAGGGCTTCCTTAATGCCTATGATGAAAAGCATCAACTCGTCGCGAGCAAGGATGGCTCGATGACGCTGGTCGTCGGCAAAGCCGATTGGCCCCTGCCGATTCCGATCATCCAGTCCGGCAGCGTGTGGTTCTTTGACACCAAGGCCGGCAAGGAGGAGATCCTCAATCGCCGCATTGGCCGAAATGAGCTGTCCGCCATCCAGACCTGCCTTGCTATTCTCGACGCCCAGCGCGAATACGCGTCGCTCGACCGCAACGCCGACGGCCTCCGCGATTACGCGGCCCAATTCATCAGCGATCCCGGCCAGAAAAATGGCCTGTTCTGGCCAACCGCTGAGAACGAAGCGCCAAGCCCGCTTGGCCCGCTTGCAGCGGGAGCCGCTGCGGAAGGCTACAGGCGAGGAGATCGTGCCGATGCCTCTCCCAGTCCCTATCATGGCTACTGCTTCCGCATTCTCACAGCGCAAGGGCCCAATTCCCCCGGCGGCGCGATGGACTACCTGGTTGGCGCCAAATTGATTGGCGGTTTCGCTATCGTCGCGTGGCCGGCCGACTACGACAATTCCGGAATCATGACCTTCATCATGAATCACGCGGGAATCGTCTATCAGCGAGACCTGGGAGATGAAACCGCCAAGATCGCCGCAACGATGAGCGTGTATGATCCGGGCCCGCAATGGAGTGAAATGGAATCGAGTAAGTAAGTTTTCGCCCCATATCTGGCGATTCAGTTCCGGTTCTAGCACGCGAAACCACGTTCGCGCGCACAACATGATCGATAACGGCTACGTAGCTTACAGCAATAACATCGTCTCATTGATGAAAGGATCACTCATGCACGTCCAATGCCGCACGCATCGATTCATCGGCTTCCTCACGCCCGCTATCGGCGCAAGTAGTCTCTTCGGCGTCCTGCCGGCACTCCTGATCTTCGCCGGCCTCGCAGGCTGCGCGCCGCAGGCGCTTCCGGCCACGAGCCACGCCCTGACCTCCGCCGACAAGGTTCGCATCCTTCAGGACCGGCCGCACAAGTACGAACAGTTGGCCACAATCACGCTGGAGATCACCCCCTCGATGAAGTGGGATGAGCGCGGCGACGCCAATCCCGTGTTCGACCTGCTTAAGCAGAAGGCCGCGGCCACCGGCGCCAACGCCATCGTTCTCTGGGCACAACAAGATGCCTACGACATCCTGGCGACCGCGGGCTACAAGGGCACCTTCTATCAGGTGCCCATCAAGCGGCAATTGCCGACTCGAACCGCAATCGTGCAGGCGGTCTACATCGTTCAGGAGTAACGAACATGTCGATCGCTCGCAAGTCCGCGACAAGGCCCAGGACGTTTGGCAAGAGTCGCACACAGGCCCCGGAGCCTCTCCCGCAGGTCGGCGCCGAACATTCAATGGCTGGCGTTATGATGGAGCAATCACGTTGAGCGGGCAGATGGGCTTCGGCCGACCCGATCCGCCGCCATCTGCGCCACGCGATCGCATATGCAAGGGATTCCCAACGGACGAAACTTCCCCGGCTGGCCGGACTTGGGGATGTACACCCGCCGCACCGCCGCCGGCTCATACGTCTTTCCTTTCAGCTTTTCCGCCAGTTCGCCCAGCCATCGCTCCAGCCCATACTTCTCGATATCCTCGAAGTCCTGCCCATCCACGCCCGCCGCACCCTTATTGGCTTTGCAGCAGGCATAGGCGTGAAGCAGAACATCCGGTCGATACACCTTGTCGTACAGGGCGTAGAACCGATAGCCCGGTGATTCCTTCGCTTTGGCGTGTAACGCCGTCTGCAGTTTCTGGACACTTTCCGGAGTGGATAGGCTCATCGCCAATCTCCTGTTCCCGCACCGCTTCGCGCGTTCGCCTTCAACCAAGGCCCCTTCCCTCCACCGGCGTTACCCGGCTTCATCGGTACTACGGGCCTCTCCGACACCCCGCACGGCCCGGCCTGTCCCTCGCGGGCTGCCGGTTGATAGTCACACGCCATCACCGTTGGGGCTTCCCGTGTTGCGTCTGGTCTCCATGTACGCACATGCCATCGCCACTACCCCGGCAGGATCGATGGAGGCTTGATCGCTCGGGCTGCCTCAGGCAGCATTCCTCCATCAACGGCGGCCTTCCCTCGATTCACGGCGGGTCGGCTCCTGCATCACCCGTTTTGGGGCCTCCTCAGCGTTCACTCAGTTTGCGGCCTGCCTGCTCACCAAGTCGCCTAAAGCGACCCTCTGCATCGGAGGCTTCAGCAGCTTCGTTACCTCCACTGCTGCTCCAATTGTTACCGGGTGGAGCGACCAAGTTCCCGGGCGGGATTCTCACCCGCTGAAGACCGACGCCTTTTCACGGCGCACGTGAAATCCAGGTTATGGCGAATCAGGCGGTGATCTATCCAACTGACTGGGGCGGGACTCGCCACTGCGCTTGCCGGGGGTCCTGGGCCCGGCCAGTTCGACGGCGGAGGCTTCGATGACAGCCTCGATGACGGCCCTGCTGGTGATGTCGGATCGGCCGAAAGACCACGTTCTTCTTGATCCGCGCCAGCAGATGCGCTTTGCGGGAAAGAACCTGCTGCAACGCTACCTCTAGGCCCACCAGTCTCACGGCCAGACGGACTCCACGATAACAGCGGCGGGCCATTCCTCAAAGGCAAATCTGAGTCGGTCGTGGTCCGCTCGGCGGCGTCCAGAGTCGCATCGGCTTCTCCAACGAGTACGGTCAGCCCGACATCCGGACCAGATTTTGGGACCAACGCGGCGCATTTCTTCCTGCAACCGCCATTCTCGGCAACAGCAGCGTTGTGAGACTGGGACGGCCCGCCTTGTGCAGCGTACTCAAGTGCAATGGACTCCGATGAAATGACTGAGCGGGTCGTTCGACCAGGGTCTACTGGACTCCGTTCCATGCCAATCGCAGTCGGGCACGCTGCCGGCATTTGCGCGATAAGAAGAGCATCTTTTCCGTCGCTGCCATGGCATTCAATCCCGTGAGGAGAGCCGCATGGTTTTGTGGCGGCGTTGTGGCGCAAACGGCCCGGACGCCCTGACACGCCGCACACTCGCGAATCAGAGAAGCGCAGACTTCTCTGAAATGGCGAAATATCTTCGCACCTGGAAAGCGTTTGCGGGCGACAACCGGCTGCTATTGATCGAAAAAGCGGCCGAGACGGTTTGAGGTGCTGAGAGATCGGCGTCGAGCCATGCTGCCACAAAACCGCCACAATGCCTGCCATGCGGCCAGAAACCGAACGGGGCCTCGGCCCAGATCGGAGAGGGTATCCCAATACGTCCGAACCCATTTCTGCTCCGCCGTCAGGGACATCCTGCTGGCCCACTTCAGTAGCGAGCCATTGGTAAGTCTGACGGTCAGGTTCGCCTCACCATTGCCGGTAATGGCTGCGATCGATTTGGCACGGCGAACTGCCGCTGGCAAAGCAGGCCAACGGGGAGGTGCAGGCGGTCCTGCCGAAGCGGGAGGTGACGGACATCCTGGTGATTGAGTAGATGCCACGTCGCCGAATTGCAGCAGATCATGGGCTACGACCAGGACGACGTTTTCGGGCGCTTGACCACCAATGGGCGTGTGATCTGATCGAAGCCGCTTAACGGTCAGTGGCCGTCCCTGTTCCCACCGCCTTCAGCATGGGCAGTGGCATGTAGAACTTCTGATACCGCTTCCCGTCCGAATACAGCATCCCATCAGCGGCCTCCACCAGCACCGTGGCCCGATGGTGGATGCGGTTCACTCGGCCGATGTGCCGCACCCCGTCGAACTCAAACTCCACCCAATTGCCCACCTTGATACCATGCTCCACCGCGGCACGCTCACGGGGCGTCACCAGACCGTGCGTGGACTGCGAATGGCCAAAAAGGCGGCTGGCCAGCATCTTGAAGCGATCTGCCGCGCAACTCGATTTGCCCCAGACCAGAAGTTCGATCAGGTGAACGATCTCGTGTTCCATGATCCGTTGCATGGCCTGGAGCCGGTCCTGGCACAACACGCCGCATACGATCACGGGACGGTCGATGTCGCCAAAGGTCATGAACAGCAGCCTGCTGGCGATGGCGATTTCAAAATGGATGTGCCTGCTCCCGTCGGCGTTCATGTGTCGATGCTCAATTGTCTTGCCGCCCGCACGGCTCATTGTCGAGGAAAGGCGGAAAATCACCGGGCCGGCAGCTTTCTCTGTCACGGTTCTGGATAGCCAGCCGGCGAAAATCTGCTCATCATAGAGGCGGAAGAGCCGGGCCAGATCATCGGTGCCGATCACCCTGAAACTCGGCTCCCGCATCTGCCGGGATTCGCGCAGCATGGCCTCGTGGATCGCTGCCGCCTTGGCAGTGATGATGTCCGGAGGGTTGTCGATGGAGAGCGGGTCCATGAATCATTCAACCTTTGGCCGTGCGTAAACGCCGGGGATCCCCGCCCCGCGCACAATCCCCGGGAAACCCATGCCCCACCAAAATAGGCTCGGGCAGCTCTTGGATGAACTCATTCAATTCCACCCGCCTCATTTGCCTTTCGATTTCAGCGACCCGACCTGCGGCAGCGCGACGCTGAACTGGATTGTCTCGCCTTCCGTGCCGAGATAACCGCCCCAGCCGATGCGGATGTCGCTCACTCGCTTCAGGTCCAAC
>JAPLNB010000200.1 GCA_026693085.1 Planctomycetota bacterium
GGGGCGGCCGGATCAAGATCCCGAAGAACATGCAGAAGGTCGGAAGTAGAAGTGGATCTAGATCCATTCATTGTCCCCGTGCGCGGGCAAGAAAAAGTCGAAGAAAAACCAGCAGTCTTCACGGACTGCACTATATGAGGAGCCCCGTCATGCATGCCACAAGCCTTGTATTCGCCCTCTTCTTCATCTGCCTGTTCGGTTGCACCCTCGCCGTGGCACAGGAAGACCTGGCCGCCGTCCGCAAGCAAGCCGACCAATGGCGAGCCGAGGGCCGCATCATCGACCTCCACCAGCACATCGACTTCACCCCCGAACACCTCGCCCGCGCCGTCAAGATCGCCGACCAAGCCGGCGTCGGCATTATCACCAACCTCGGCACCGGCTCCGTCACCCCCGGCCCCAACGGCGAGCCCTCCGAATTCGAACGCAACAAACGCCTCGGCGATCAACTCCACCCCGGCCGGTTCATCCACTACATGGTCCTCGATTACGCCGGATGGGATCAACCTGATTTTTCCGACCGCGCCGTCAAACAAATCGACGAAGGCCATCGCCTCGGCTCCGCCGGCCTCAAAGAGTTCAAACGCCTCGGCCTCTATCTCCGCGACGGCCAGAAGAAGCTCATCCGAATCGACGATCCCAAGCTCGATCGCGTCTGGAAGCGCTGCGGCGAGCTCAACATGCCCGTCTCCATCCACGTCGGCGACCCCAAAGCATTCTGGCTTCCCTACAACGACAAGAACGAACGCTGGAAAGAACTCAAAGACCACCGAAGCTGGTGGTTCGGCGACGCCGAGAAATTCCCCCCGTGGAAAGAGCTGCTCGAATCTCTGAACCGAGTCCTCGGCCGCCACCCCAAGACCACTTTCGTCAGCGTCCACTTCGCCAACAACGCCGAGGAACTGGACTGGGTTGACCAGGCTCTGGACCGCTATCCCAACATGATGGCCGACCTGGCCGCGAGAATCCCCGAAATCGGCCGCCACAATCCTGACACCGTCCGCCAACTCTTCATCAAGCACCAGGACCGCATCTTCTTCGGCACCGATTTTCAGGTCTTCGACCGTCTCATCCTCGGCTCCAGCGGCAACGAGCCGCCTCCCACCGATCTCGACGCCGCCACGTTCTTCGCCAAGCACTGGCGCTGGTTCGAGACCCGCGACGCCAACTGGCCGCACATGACCCCCATCCAAGGCGATTGGACCATCAGCTCCATCGGCCTGCCCGCTTCGGTCCTCCGCAAGATCTACTTCGACAACGCCCGGCGCCTGCTCGCCCCATTGCTCCCTTTGCCGACCATGACCGCTACCCGAATCGATCAAGACTTCAATATAGACGGCGACCTCTCCAAGCCCGTCTGGCGCAACGCCGCCCCTGTCCGCATCGAATACACCTTGCGCGAAGCATCCCCTCGCCCCGCGATCTTCACCACCGTCAAATGCCTTTGGTCTCCGACCCACCTCTACTTCGCCTTCGAGTGCCCCTATACCCGCCTGACCGTCTTTGACCCGCCCTCCCCGACCAAACGCCTCGGCCTCTGGGACCGCGATGTCGTCGAAGTCTTCGTCGGAACCGATCCGGCCAACATCAAACGTTACGCCGAGTTCGAAGTCGCCCCCACCAACGAACGCCTCGATGTCGCCATCAACCTCCCCGACAAGGATTTCGACTACAACAGCCGCTTCACCTCCGCCATCCGCATCAACGAGCCCGCCGCCATCTGGGCCGCTGAAATCCGCATCCCCATCGCCTCCATCGCCACTGCAAAACCATCCCCCGGCTCCCGCTGGCGCCTGAACCTGTTCCGGTCCGATCGTGCCGCCAATGCATTCCTCGCGTGGAATCCCCCCCTGACCGGAACTACCCACACCCCCGAGCGATTCGGCACCCTCCTGCTCGCCGACTGACCCCCAAACCCAGCCCGCAAAACAAGAACCCCGTGCAGCCAGCGAAAGGCGGTCTACACGGGGTTTTTCAGTGACCCCAAAGGGGATTCGACCCTATGCACATTATTGGTAATGCCCTTCGCGAATTCTTCTGGGCCACCTACGGAAAAGCCGCGTAAAGTCGGAGGCAAGTAGCGGGGGAGGATTCGAACCTCCGACCTTCTATGAGAAACGGCACGTTGTCAAGACGGAATCTTCGCAGTGGTTTCTTGCGTGGAAGCGGTTCATCCTTCTATCAGCGGCTCACTGTCCGGCCGGGCCTTGAAAGAAGACCAGCACAGACAGGTCCGAACATGGCTTCGGAAGCCGCAGTGGCATATTCTCCGGGAGTTGGGTCAACCGCCCAAATGGTCGGATGATGCTCACCGGGCTCTATCCGCTCCATGACGCAGGAACCATCTTCTGTCTTGTCTGCTTCTTTTCTCTGAACAACGATGTTGCTGTAGCCGTTGCTTCTTTGCCGCTATTTGCCTCAGGCGGCATGCACTTGATTGTATCTCACCCTGTCCTTAAGCATCTTGAAGATGCTGTGCACCAGCATCCTGGCCACGATGATCCTTGCAATGTTCTTGCCGTGTTTGCCCACGGCCCGCTCGAAGGCGTCTCGGTAGCGGGGGATCTGACAGGCCGACTGCATGGATTCGATCAGCAGATACCGCAGGTGGCTATCCGTCCCGCCTCCGCCGATCTTGCCGTTGTGCCGCGTTCCGTCCGACTGTCGATGCCCCGGCGCCAACCCGGCGTAGGAGATCAACTCCTCGGCGCTGCCGAACCGCTCGATCAGCCCGATGTGCGCCAGGATCGAGACGGCCGTGACCATACCGATCCCGCGAACCTCGTCCACCCATTGCGCTTCGGGCCACTGTTCGTACATCGTCTGCATAGCCGATTCCATCTGGTCGCGTCGCTGCGCCAGTTGCTCCAGTTCCTGGAGCTTGAAGTCCAGCACTAGCCGGTCGTTGGCCGTCAGCCTCAAGCCCCGCAGGCGCATCAAGCCCTTCTGGGTCCACAAGCCCTCACGATCCGCCCAGGTCTCATGGTGCAGGAAGTGCGTAATCCAGTTCTTGACCGCCGTCTGTCGCTCCACCAGGTCCTGCCGACTGTCCACCAGCACCAGCACCGCCGACATCTGCGCCACTCGGTCGTTGATCGTCGGAATGCCCAGCGGTCGTAGCTTCCCCGGTTGCCCGGCCTTCGGAATCCACATTCGCTTCACTGCTTGCGGTCGATACTTCTTCTCCTTCAGCTCTCTCACCAGTTCTTCCAGCCACCGTTCCCGCCCGTAATCCTCGATGTCCTCGAGCCTCTGGCCGTCCGCACCCGCTGCTCCTTGGTTCGCTCGGCAGCAGGCATAGGCATGCGCCAGGGTGTCCTTCCGGTACACCTTGTCATACAGGGCATAGAACCGACAGGCTGGATTCTCCTTCGCTTTCGCGTGCAACGCGATCTGCAGCTTCTGGATGCTTTCCGGAGTTGTTAGACTCATCGTCAATCTCCGCTGGGGGGAGCTTTCGCCTCCCCGTTCCCGCGCCGCTTCCTGCGCTGACTCTGAACCAAGGCCCCTTCCCTCCACGGTGGTTGGCCGCTTCACGGGAAGACCTTGCCTTCCTTTCGGTACTACGGGCCTCTCCGCCATCCCGGCCCGGCCCGTGCCCTCGCGGGCTGCCGGTTGAGGTCACGCAACCTCACCGTCGGGACTTCCCGTGTTGCGATGTCTCTCCTCTTGCCAGACATTCCCTGGCCACTACCCCGGCGGAAAGGAAAGTCTGTGAACGCTCGGAGGTCCTTCCTTCTCAGCCTTCTCCGAAATGCTGGCGGATCGGCTTCCGCGATTGTTCTTTCGGGGCCCGCTCGGTTTTCATTCACATTAGGGCCTGCCTGTTCGCCAAGTCGCCTTGGGAAGGTCAAGCCTTCCCGCGCGACCTTTTACACCAGAGACTTCGACGGCTTCGTTGCCTCTGCCGTCGCTCCGATTGCTACCGGCCGGAACGTCCCAGTTGCCGGGCGGGGTTCGCACGCGCTGGAGTTACACCGCCTTTTCACGGCGTACAATAATTTCACCACGCGGGTGCATCGCACCGTGGCGCCCGTCACGCAGCCGGCGATCGCCTGGGGCAAGGCGGTCAACGGCCTGCAGCTCGGATTGCGGTTCGCTTCCGGCCAACGCGCCTATGAAGTGGGCGAGCTGGTGAAACTCGACCTGCTCGTGCGCAACACCAGCGATGAGGCGATCACGCTCGTGGATTACATTCCGGTGACTGGATGGGCTCCGAGCGTCCGGACCTCGGAGAACAAGCTTCGTCCCGTCGCCATTCCGCCATTCAGCATACCTGTTCAAATCAGAAGAATCGCGCTTGATCCCGGCGATACACTGTTGGTTGGCGCCATCCCGCTGCGTATGGGACATGGCAATGAGCCGAGCGTACTGCTGACGCCGGGCACGTACCAGGTCAGCGAGACGTATCGGTATGGCAAGCTGGAAGGCGCTACCTGGTCCGGCGAGTTGACAACCGGTGAACTCCAACTGGTGATCATCGACTCCGTTTCCGCAGACCACCGGACACCAGATCGAGCGCTCCCCGGCAGTTCACCCCAGGCGCCGGTGCCGGCATCACATTCGCAAATGCATTATTCTCCCGTTTCCAGGCCACCGGTCAGATCACCTTTCATGGTGACCTGAGCGGACCAGGCGTCGATGCATCCAACAACTTGGCGTCTACAGCGCTGCCCCGGGCGGGCCGCACCTCGCCATCCGCGAGGGCGATCACCGAGCTGTGAACAATCCCGCCCCGAGCTCGCTTCCGAGCGTACCTGGACGTACGTGGAGGTAGCGCCGGTCATCTCTGTTCTTCTCCAGCACCATTTGGCCAACCTTGGTGATATGTTCCTCGCTGTAGGTCACTTCCGGTCCGGTATCGCCAGTGGCCCCGCTTTCCACGCCATACCCCGAGCTGTGGGTGTTGTCCGTGATGATGGAATCGCGCAGCCGGTAAATCCGGCCCCCCCCCGTTTTCGCATCCACGCATATTGGCATCGTGTGATGATGTTGTGATGAAACTCAAAATCCTCCGCCGTGTCGCAGGTCCAGACTGCGGCCAGGCGCGCACCGTCCACGATGCAATATCGCATTGCATTGCCGGTGCCGATCACGCCTCTTCCGCCGTCCCAGAACACTGCGCTGGCACAGCAGCCAGAAAAGACGCAGTGATCGACCATGACCTGATGGCCGTCGCTGATAAAAGCGCAGTAAATGTCCAATGTGTCAGGGCTGCCGATAAACACGCAGTGAGTCACCAGGACGTCCCTCATTTCCGGCCCCAGGCACTCAAGCGAGCAATACCAATGAGCGGGCAACGGATGTCCGAGGAATTTCAGCCCGCGAACCGTTACGTGGCTGTTCTTAATCCGCAGTCCATAGGATTGGGTCAGCTTGGGCGCATTGTCCGGCGGCCGCGGGTCTTCGGTTGAGAAGATGATCGGCATGCTTGCGGGAGTCCACGCCGGATCGTCCGGGTTGAGCGAGGCTTCAATCATGAGCCGCTCTTCCGGCGTATAGGTACGAGCGGCATTCAGCACGACCGGTTCATCAAGCGCATAGATGCCGGTGCGGAGTTTGATCGTCGTGGGACCGGCTTCGTTGCTTGCGTTCACAATCGCCGCGGCGCGGGCCAACGTCTTCACGGGGCGCTGGTCGGTTCCCGCATTGGCATCCAGGCCGCGCTTGCTGTCCAGGTAAATCGTTTCTCCGATGACGTTGCCGCAAGGCACGAGAATCAGCATCACTTGAGCGACAAACCAGCCGTTGCGAATCGCATGGCCGTTGCATCTGATCATTGCCACCTCTTTGTGCAGTCTATCATCCCCGTTTGTCGATGGCAATAACAGGTCTCGCACAAATCGATCTGCCGGGAAACGCCAGCCGCGGATGCTGAAAGTCCGATCATCTGCTCAGAAATAATCTCACATCCGAAAGACACTTCCCGAAGCTCTAACGCGTGGCCGTCGAGGGCGCCTTCATCGGCTCCTCCCAGCTCACGTTCACGCCCACGCAGATCAAGCCGGGCGACTACACGTTCTCTGTCGGCACGGCCGGCAGCACCACATTCGTGCTTCAGACTATCCTGCCCGCGCTCGGCGAAGAGGTATTTGCTGGGCGTGAAGTGCTTGCCCCGCAGCAGCGGCAGGAAACTCACGCCGGTCATTTTCGTCGGAATGGGCACACCCGCGGCCGCCAACAGCGTGGGGGCGAGATCCTCGCCGCTGAGCAGGGAGCGCGACTCGCCGCCGGGTTTGACGACGCCCGGCCAGCGGACGATGAAGGGGACGTTGCACCCGGGGTCATAGAGTGAACCCTTGCCGTGCGGGAGCGCCGCACCGTTATCGCCGACGAACACGACCAGCGTGTTCTGCGCCAGACCGCGGGCCGCCAGAAGTTGGAGCACCCCCTGCACGCTGCGATCCAATCGGTTGACCTCCGCGCAGTAGTCGGCAAGCTGCTTGCGCATGCCAGGGAGGTCGGGCCAGTGGGGCGGGAGCTTGAGCGAAGCGGCGTCGGGGCGGTCGGAGTCGGGTGCGTTCCAGGGGTGATGTGGGTCGCTGAAGTTCAGCCAAAGGCAAAAGGACTTGCCTTCGGGCCTGCGGTCGAGGAACTCCTTCATCTGCTCCAGCGCCTGCTTGTCGGAGCCCTGCTTCACGTAGTCGAGCCGCTGCTCGAAGGTGCGCAGGCCGTGTTTCTCCAGGAGTTGGCCGATGGCGTCGCCTCGATTGCCAGCAGAGCCATCGAGATGGTAGGACCGGCCGCAGACGCCTGTGAAATACCCGGCCTTCTCTCGCAGCACTTCAGGGAAGGTGATCTCGTCGCGAGCCAGCGGCGACGAGAACCGGGTGATGCGGGCGGCCACGGCCGAGCGTCCGGTGAGCAGTGATGCTCGTGACGGCACGCACTGCGGCGCGGTGGTGAAGAAACGGTGGAACTTGATCCCCTCGGCCGCGAACTGGTCCAGCGCGGGCGTCCTGACGTTTGTGTCTCCGTAGCAGCCGACAAAGGGATAGCTGTGGTCGTCGGAGAGAATGAAGAGAATGTTGGGCCGAGGTGGTTCGGCGGCGGTCGCCATGGTCCCAGCAACATTCAACAGAAACGGAACAAGGAGCAGTGAAAGTACTCTCATGGTGATGCCCTCATCTGGAGTCGATCTGTGCGCCCACACGACTGTGGCCCTGCTGACGAATCCGTTCCAGGCGAACAGACATGTCCCTGACCCGCTGTGTCTCTTTCGCGGCCAGATCGGTGGCTTGAACGAGGTCGTCGGCAAGGTTGTAGAGCTCGTATGTCGGGCCGCCGGGTGCTCTCGGGCGGCGTCCGCCCTTTTCGACCAGCGCCCAGTCGCCTTCGCGCAGTGCAAGTGGGGTCTGGCCGTTGTTCTGCAGGACCAAGTGATCGCGCGCGGGCTGGGCGGCTTTCTCGCCGAGTAGTGCCGGCAGTGCGTTAAAGCTGTCAGGACCGGCGTCAGCCGGAAGTTGCTGGCCGGTGAGTGCCGCGAAGGTGGCGAGGGCGTCGATGTGGCCCATCAACTGGCCGGAGACGCCACCGGGCGCGATGCGGCCGGGCCAGCGCGCCAGGAACGGGACGCGGTGCCCTCCTTCGTAGAGCGTGCCCTTGCTGCCTCGCAACTTGCCGTTGGGCGGCTGGCGTCCATGCAGGGCATTGGTGCCATCATCGTAGGTGTTCTTGATCGCGGCGCCGTTATCGCTGGTGAAAATGACCAGCGTACTGGCCGCGAGGTTGAGACGATCCAGCGATGCCAGAACCTCTCCGACGGTCCCGTCGAGCTGGTGGATGACATCGCCGCGCCAGCCACACTCGCTCGTGCCGCGGAAACGCGGATGCGGCACCATGGGCTCGTGGATGTCGTGAGGCGAGAGGTAGAGGAAGAACGGCCCGCCCTTGCTGGCTTCGATGAACTTGACGGCTTTGGCGGCCAGCGTGTCTGCGATGTCCTCATCCACCCAGTGGGCCGCTTTGCCACCGGTCATAAAGCCGATACGCGAGATGCCGTTGACGATACTGTCCTTGTGGCCGGGACCACCCTTGATCTTAAGGTTTACGCCGGGGTCGGCGCCGGTGGGCGCATCGCCGATCCTCTTCCCGAAACTGACTTGGATCGGATCGGCAGGGTCATAGCCGACAACCCGGTGGTTCTCGACGAAAACGCAGGGCACGCGGTCGCCGGTGGCCGGGATGAGGAAGGCATAGTCAAAACCGAGTTCCAGCGGGCCGGGCTTAAGCTCCTTGTTGAAGTCGGTTTTCGGTGGCTCGCCCAGACCCAGGTGCCATTTACCCACGACGCCGGTGCGATAGCCGGCGGACTTCAGCACCGAAGCAACCGTCGCCGTCCCCGGCTTGATCAGCAGGGGCTGATCGCCGGGTGCGATGCCGGTTCCCGGCTGACGCCAGGCATAGCGGCCCGTCAGGAAGGCGTATCGCGTCGGCGTACAGACGGTGGCCGTGGCGTGGGCGTCGGTGAAGCGGGTGCCCTCCCTGGCAAGGCGGTCCAGGTTGGGCGTCTTGACGCAGTTTGCACCATAGCACCCCAAGTCACCGTAGCCGATATCGTCGGTGAGGATGAAGATGATGTTGGGTCGGGCGCCCGGCTCTGCGGCCTGCGTATGGCCCCAACAAACGAAAACGCTCAAAACAACCAGGGTGACAAGTCTGTTGATCATGTGTCCTCTCATTGGCCTGCTCTGCATTGTCCGGCGCATCCTGCTGGACCGCAAACCACGAACCGGCGTCCAGAAGCTGGTCGGACACCTCCGCCGCTTCTACGCAGCGCACATGACTTCGTGTACTATGGATCGGCAATATGTGGCGAATGTCGCACCAGTTGCCGCGAGTCCTCTGATTGCCGGAGATAGCGAACATGGCAGAGACTCAAGGGGAATGGGCCGGGATAGTGGCTCTTGCGATTGTCTTCCTGTCAGGATGCTGGTTTGCAGATTCAGCCTGTGCAGCCGCGGCAAACGCGCCAGTATCGCCCACAAGACGCCCGAACATCATTTTCGTGCTGACGGATGACATGGGGTATGGCGATCCAGGCTGCTATGGCGGCAACTTCGCACTCACACCGAATGTCGATCGGCTCGCCATGGAGGGCGTCCACTTTACCCAGTATTACGGCTCGTCGCCAATATGCTCGCCATCGCGCGTCGGGCTCACTACGGGTATGTTCCCGGCCCGCTGGCGTATCACCAGCTTTCTTCACGAGCGGGCTGCAAACCGTGGCTGCGAGCAAGTCGATTCTCTCGATGCCAAGGCGCCTTCGCTGGTCCGTCCGCTCAAGGCGGCGGGCTATGCCACCGGCCATTTCGGCAAGTGGCATATGGGCGGCGGGCGGGATGTGAAGGATGCGCCACCATTTGAAGTCTACGGCTTCAAAGAACACGCCAGTACCTGGGAAAGTCCCGACCCGCATTCGGACATCACGGCCGGCAAGTGGATCTGGTCGCCGCAGGACAAGGTCAAGCGTTGGGACCGCACCGCCTTCTTCGTGGACAAGACCCTGGACTTCCTGAAGCGTCACAAGGACCAGCCCTGTTAGGTGAATCTCTGGCCCGACGACGTGCACACGCCCTGGGTGCCCAGCGAAGAACGGCTCAGCGGGTATCCCAACGGGCCGGCCGACCAGCGCAAGTTCAGCGCAGTGCTGGATGAGTATGACCGCCAGCTCGGCCGACTGATGGCTGGCATCAAGGAACTGGGGCTGGATGAGCAGACGCTGGTCATCTTCTCCAGTGAGAAGGGCGCTCTTCCCACCTTCCGCGGCCTGCGCTCGGGCGGCCTGCGCTCGGGCGGCCTGCGCGGCAGCAAACTCAGCCTGTACGAAGGGGGTATCCGCATGCCATTGGTCGTTCGTTGGCCCGGCCATGTCCCTGCGGGCAAAGTCGATGAGAAGACAGTGATCTCTGCGGTGGATCTGTTTCCGAGCCTGTGTGCGCTGGCGGGTGCTGCCTTACCACGGGATGTGGCCTTCGATGGCGAGGATTCGAGTGGTTGCCTTCTGGGTAAGCCGGCAACGGGTGCCAAACCTCTGTTCTGGGAATACGGTCGCAATGAGAAGTTCTTCGCGTACCCGCAGCGTCGCGACCGCAGCCCCAATGTGGCCGTGCGGGAAGGCAAATGGAAACTGCTGATCAACGCGGACGCCAGCGGGATGGAACTGTACGACATGGATGCCGATCCGAAGGAAACCACGGATGTGGCGTCCTTCCATGCCGAGATTGCCAGGCGGCTTTCGGATCAAGCTCTGGCCTGGCGGCGCAGCCTGCCGACGCTGGAGTAAGCGAAGGCCAGCGGGCGAGTGCCTGTTTCATCGTGTTGGCCACCGCCGCCGTTCTTGCGGCCGATGTGTCGCCACTGGCTCCCCGAGTTCCTCCGGCCGAGGCAAGGTTGGGGATGAATCTGGCCGGGCCAGCCGATTGGGCTACCGAATTGCCCTTCGTGGATGTTTCCGGTATGTCCCGGCCATGGATCAGTCAGAAGCCGGGAGCAGGATGGAGGCCGCCGTAGCCCGGCCGTTCTTGGGCTCGCATCAGATGTCGCCGGACCTTCATCTCCACCCACCACTTCACGTAATTGAAGCAGTGGTGCGAGTTGCCGATGGCAAAGCACCGCACCCAGCCTCGGAGGATGGGGTTGATCTGGTCGATCGCCCACGCCACCGGCTGGGAACGATGCTGCCGGAAGATCGTCTTGATCTTCTGCAACAGCGCCGTTCGCTTCTTGAGCTTGGGCGTCCGTTGGGGGCGCCACAGGCCCCTTGAGCTGCGGACCCGCTGGATGTCAAATCCCAGGAACCCAAAGCTCTCGCCTTGGGTCAGATCCACTGTGCGGCTCTTCTGCTCGTTCAACTCCACGTGGAGTTTGGCCAGTTCCTCCCGCAGTCGCTTGTCCACCGCCTTCAGCAGCCACGCGTGCTTGGGATGCCCATCAATCAGGATGACCAGGTCATCGGCAAAGCGGGCGTACTCGATGTGCGTCCGCTGACCGGTGCGAGTGATCGGCATGGCCCTCTCCAGCATCCGGTCCACCTCATTGAGGTACAGGTTACTGAGTAAGGGGCTGACCACCCCGCCCTGGGGTACTCCTTTGCTGCCCGAGGCCTTGAGGATCATCTTCAGCAAGTGCATCACCTGATCATCGTCCACCCGCTCGGCCACCTTCTCCAGCAGCAGGTCATGCCGCACATTGTCGAAGTAGGCTCTCAGGTCGATGTCAATGACCCGCGTCTTGCCTTGGACGATCTGTTGGGCAACTCGGTGCACCGCCGCGTGCGCGGTCCGCTTGGGCCGATAGCCATACGACCCCGGCTGGAAGTCGGCCTCAAAGATCGGTTCCAGGATGAGCTTCAGCGCACCCTGGACCACGCGGTCCCGAATCGAAGGAATTGACAGGAGGCGGACCTTGCCGCCGTCCTTCGGTATTTCCTTCTTCCGGTTCCGCATCGGCCGACACTGCTGCGAGATCAGTTCGTCCCGGATCTGCTGAAGAAACGGCTCCACGCCAGCTTGTTCAATGGCCTCGAACGTGACTCCGTCAATGCCCGGAGCACCGTCGTTCTGTCTGGCCATCGCATAGGCCTCGTGAAGCGTCTCCATCTTGCAGACGTGGACGAACAGTCCCCAGAAATGCCAAGTCGGTTCGGCCTTCGCCTTGACGTATATCCTCCGCCTCAGGTCCTGCAGACTGATGGGCGCCTTTATCATCTCGCCCCTGCCTTCCTTTGTGTTGGAGGAATCGCGAAACAGCAGAGTCCCTTCGCTCCGTGGGCATTACTCCACTTCTTCGCTACCATGGACCCGTCCTACGCCCTCTCGCCTTTGGCCGATTTCCCGGCGTGCGGCCGGTTATACGGCTTACCTTGCTCCGCCGCGTTTGACGGCGGGGCGAGGAGGGCTTCACCAGTTGCTTGACGCATCCTTGTCACCGTGCTGTCGCTACCACCCCGCCGGAGCAGCTCGCCTCTTCAGCCAATCTGCGACGAGCCGTTGTGCCTTCGCCTGATGACAGAGGGCTCGGCCTCCGGAGACTCACACTGACGGGGCCACCTGTGCGTTCACTTTCGTTACGGCCCGGTGACTCGCTCACCATCCCGAAGATGGCTTTGTCGATGGGCTTCAGAACATTCGGTTTCCCTCCTGTCTGCCATCCAAGCTACGGGGTTTTGGCTCTTGCCCCAGTGGGTTAGTCTCCCACTGAATGCGCCAGCCTTTTCTGGTCGCACTGTCATCCGTATGAATGATTCGAGAGGCCAGCACCTGCTGAACCATCCGGTCATACAGGGGCCGCAGGGCCGCCGCCGACTGCCCCGCCCAGTCGCACATCGTCGAGCGGCT
>JAPLNB010000201.1 GCA_026693085.1 Planctomycetota bacterium
CATCAGGATCTGCACCGGGCGTTGGAGGGGGGGATCGCGCTGGAGGAGATGTTGTGCGTGCAGGAAGGGCGTGTGGTGGGCCAGGACTGGTGCGTGCGATGGCGGAACCGCTGGCTGCAGATCACGTCGGAGCATGCCTCGCTGTATTTGGCGGGCCGGCGGGTTCTGGTCAAGCAACTGGCCGACGGCCGGCTGATCGTGGAATACAAGGGCCAGCGGCTGGTGACGCAGGAGCTTGGGGGCAAGCCGGCCGCAGCCAAGGAGAAGAAGCCGATCGTGAACAATCGGCGTTACAAACCGGCGGCGGACCATCCGTGGAATCGGCCTGCGGTGGGCCGGGGCGTCCCGCGTGTAAGTCTCGCTCCGGCTGCGCCTACGCGAGACTTACACGCGGGAAAGAGGAAGGCTGGGTGACATGCGTCGTATTCGCGACGGGCATCGATAACGGTCTTCCAGTTGAAGTCGTTGGCCCACGCCACCTTCAATGCACGGGCCGCGGCATGGAATGGCGATGACTCGATTTGTACGACCGTATCCTCGACTCGATCGGCATAATCGCTGTGGTTGTCAAGCCGCACCCAATCATTCCCGAACTCCGCAGAACCGACGGACACGTCCACGTAATACTTGCCGGCAGCAAGAGCATCGGGGACCGTGAACTCGACGCAATAGGGGTTCACTGCGTCAGGCGCGATCACCGTCGTAGCACTGTCGCCTACCGACACCAGCCGCACTTGTGTGTTTCGTTTCCCGCTGTATTCCGCCGCATCCAGATTGCGGCCGATGAGCTTCAGTTGCAGTCCCGGATGGGATCGCCATCTCACCCAGGCCATCGCGGTCGTATCGGAAGATATTGATGAAGTTCGAAGCGAACATTCCCCCGACGAACATGAAGCGCTTCCCTTTGAGGTAGACGATCTGTGGCGAGGTCAAGCCGTGCTCGCCCTGTTGTTTGACGAACATCAGGCCGCGCGGATCGTTGGGGTACTTGTGGCGGTCCAGGGAGTACCCGAGCCACTTCGCCTGCTTTGCGGCAGGCTGGGCGTAATCCACGGCATAATGCTCCTGGACGGCCCAGACATCTTTGCCGTCGGTGAGCGGATCGGCACATGCGACATCCACAAAGAAGTGTCCGTACAGTTCCCACACCAGCTTCCCCTCGGGCGTGAGCTTCCGCTGCACCGTGCCCATTTCGCTCATGGCCACGTAGACATTGTCCTGTCCGTCCATGCCGATGCCGCGAATGCCCCAGAACTTCGTGGGCGTGACCTGTCCAGGCGTGCCCGATGCGATGCCGCCGTAGTCGCCGAGCGCTTTGGTCAGCTTCGGATACGCCGGGTCGGAGATGTCATAGAACAGCACCTGTTGGCGGGGACCAGCGAGCGAGTCGGCGACCATCAGCCGGCCGTCATTGGCCAGCGCAAGCGCCGTGGGCTGAAAGAGGTCGGGGAACGCCAGGTCCTTGCCATCGCATTGAATCCCCTTTGGAACAAAGTCCCATTCCTGGTGTTTGGGATCGGTGTACTGCACCTCGATCGTCCAGAGTCGTCCCTGTTTGTCCTTGACCTTAAGGCTGTTCGCCTTCACATCCTTGTTCCCGACGACATCCCCATCCCGATAGACCCCAAATTTCTTGCCGCCTTCGTCCCAGTGGCTCCAGGTGAAGCACGAGCCATCGGCCGCGGTGTTCATGTGAATGAAGAAGTTCTGGATCCACTTATCGCCAGCTCCGGAGAATGAGTTGCCGACCCAGGAGACGTCGTACTCCAACTTGGCTGTCGGAAGGGCCGGAGTCGGCAGGTCGGGCACAGCGGAAAGTTGGGCCTGGGCGATATTGCACAGCGACGCCAGTGCCACGAGAACGAGCCAAGCGAGCGGGCCCGCCGCGCGTGAAGGGCCTCGTTGTCGCACGCATGGGGGTGTTTTCGTGTTGGTCATGCTGGTCCTCAAGGCTCAAAGAAACAGACTCACCTCGGCCCCGCGGTCGACAGATCGAACGGTTTGAACCCGGCCAGCGATGCTTCCGATTGAGATGTGAGCTTGAAGTCGCCCTTGGCCGGGTCGGCGAAATGCGGGTCGGCGATCTTCCCGTTCTTGTCCATTCCCGCCTCCTGCCACTGCTCCCAGTTCATCGAGCCAAACCGGATGTCGCCCTGCTCCATGCGCCAATAGGTGTTGCGGTCGAAGGCGACGTTCAGCTTGCTCCAGTCGCCGCCGAAGAGGCTGTTCTTCTCCCACAGCACCAGGTTCCGCTCGAAGGTGAAGCTCCGGTGCTCCTCCAAGCGGCTGCGCTGGACCTGGAAGTCCCGGCCAAAGGCAAAGATGTTGTTGCGGACTGTGTTCTCCTTGCCGTAGTGCTGGTGGAAGCCGCCGTGGGTCGTTCGATAGACCAGGTTGTTCTCGGCCAGGATGTGGGTGGTGCCTTCGTCGAAGTAGATTCCCCAGCCGCCGTACTTCAGTCCGGCCACATCGTGGAACGTGTTAAAGCGGATGACCGTCCCCTCGTGATTCCCCAGCGTGTAGATCCCCGCCATGTCGCTGAGGATTGGCTGGTCGGCGTCGCTCTTTTTGCCGATGTGGTGGACGTGGTTGTACTCGACGAGGTTCCGCTGGGCGGCCGCCTTGGCGTAACCCCAGGTCCAGCCGATCGAGATGCCCGTGTACCAGAAGCCGTGAATGTCATTGTGGGCGATGATGTTGTCGGGCGACTGGCCGATCCACACCGCCACGCAGCTCGGATACAGATTGCCGCCATCGGCAATGATGCAGTCGGAGATCTCGTTGCCGGAGGTCTGCTCGTTGGGGTTGTCGCGGACGGCGACCTCACCGATCTTCAAGCCCCCAGCGCCAAGGTCGGTAAGCCTGCAGCGGCTGATCCGGTTGTTCTGGCAACCCTGCGACAGCTCGATGCCATAGGTGCCGGTGTTTGAGATCTCGCAATTCTCGAAGAGGCAGGAACGCACGCCGATGCCCCACACCGCGCCCGGCACGCCTCTGGCGGCCTGGGAAAAGCCGCTTCGCTTCGGGTCGGGCTTGAAGCTCCATTCTGAGTCCGCCACGCCCGCCGCGGCCTGCTGGCCGATAAAGGCATGATCGAAGTACCACTCGGTGTTGGCAAAGCCGATTCCGCGGAATGTCACATGCTCCACGAACTTGCCACCGGCGGGATCGCCCATCATTCGGAGCACCTGCGCCAGCCGCGGCGCGATGATCCAGGCTTGGTTAGGGTTTACCCTTTCCGGCGGAATCAGGTACACCGCCTTCTCCCGCGGATCGACGCAAAACTCGCCGGCTTCCGTCAGGCATTCCTTCAGGTTCTCGATCCAGTACCGATCGCCCGGGTCGAGCACGAACACGCTCTTCTTGGCGAAATGGATGACCTTGTTCTGTTCATCGATCGAGGTGATCGGCAGGTGCGACTCCACCCAGCGGCAGGTGACAATCGCCTCGGCATCGGCGGCCGTCGGCCAGGCCTTCACATCCTCGCCGGAGTAGCGAAACTCCGTGACTCCCTTCATCCAGTCGTCATGCTTCTCTCCGTCGCTCAGGTTGGCCACAGCCAGCGTGCCTTGCTTGGGCCATCGCGCCCGTTGCAGCCGCTTTCCGTCCAGCCACAGTTCCCGGAACGCCGCCCCGTCGCCGTCCGGCAACTTCGCCACCCACGCTTCCCGGCCGTTGATGTTCGTCTGCGTCCAGCCGGGAATGCGCCGACCGCCGCTCAGCACCGGATGTTCCTGCTGGTACGCCGACCAGATCACGGGGGCTTGTTCCGTGCCGGAATCGGCCGGAGTGAGCACCAGGGGCTCATTCAGGAAGTAGGTCCCGCCGCGCAGATAGATGCGAATCGAATCGCCATTGGCTGCTTTCGCCTTCATTGCCCGCGCCAACTCGCGCGTCCGTTGCGGGCTGGCCACCGGCCCGTCGCTCTTGCGGGCATCGGGCTCCGCCAGCGCGCCCGACCAGGCATCGTTGCCTGCGGGCGACACGTAGACCGCCAACTCCGCCGCTCGAGCTCCGCTGGAAATCACCAGGCTCAGCAACACGACTGCAACCCACGTGCGCAATGCCCGCGATGATGGCGGCTCCGGGGCCGGGAACTGCCCAGCCGTAGCAGGGAACCTGGTTCAGCGAGCTCTCGGCCAATCCTGCGCTCAGCGAGTGGATCGGATTCCGCAACGACATGGGCAGGCGCGGCTCATCATAGCGATAGTCGGCGTGGTCCTGAGGTCCGCTCATCCGCAGCACCGGCAGCGCAATTGCCTTCATGCAGATGACCGGCACCGCCGCCTCCGCCAGATGAATACGCTGGAGGCTCTCTTCCAGCCGGGTGCCCACCGCGGCATGGCCCACGATCACGAATGGCCGGTTCGCCAAGTCTTCGGCTCGCACCTCGCGATGGTCCTTGACCTCGACGTCCAGGCTTAGCTGCCGCAGCCGGTCGCTCAGCAGACACGTGCGAAGAAGCTGATTGAACCGCTCCCAGCTTTCATCCGCGTTCTCTCGCGAGACGATAACCAGGACCATCCCCGACCGCGTGGGCATTGATGCCAGCGGCCCGGCATCGCCGGCGCTGGATCGGTAGCCGGCGGGCAACTCCAGCGAGGCTCCATCGCGGCTGCGGGTTAGCCGAACCCGCCCCTGTTCCACGCGCACATTCGTGCGGCGCGAGCTGGCTGCGAGGGTGAAATGCGTGCCCAGCACCCGGGCTGTGGCCTTGGGCGTGCTGATGCACAACGGCTGATCCGCCGGGCGATGTGCGGCTTCGACCGACAGGAATCCGGACTCCAGGCGCAGTTCGCCGTCTTTGTTCTCCAGCTTGCTCAGGGCGAGTGTGGTCTGCGGGCCGATCTCCACACGGGTGGAGTCGGCCAGGACAACGACAGCCGTGGCGTCGCTCGATGCCACAATCGCGTCGTCGCGATAGAGCGGCATGCCGATGATCGCCTGCTGCTGAACGCCGTGACGGCGTACGACTACGTCGTGGGTGAGAACTGTCAGTTGCGCCACCACTGCGGGTCCCGCCTGTCCCGAAGGTGTACGCGACCTGAGCGCGTACAGCCCGATGGCCAGGAGCACCGATGCCGCCACGGCCGCCCACGACACTGCGATTCGAAGAGCGCGATGGTGGCCCACTGCCGCGGGCTGTGTAACCAAGCACCGCACCCTCTCCCGGCGGATCTCCCGCAGGACTCTGGCGTGGGCCGCCGGCCCAGGTTCAACTGTCTGCGGCTGCAGCAATTGCAGCATTGCCTCGGCCTCGGCGACCGCCTCGCGGCAGACTTCGCACTCGCGAAGATGCCGCGTAAAGGCCGCCGATTCCGCGTCCGACAGAAGCCCGCGCCGGTAATCGATCGCCGTCTCTTCGGGGTAGTGTTCGCACATACGTCTCACCTCGGCCTTAAGGATGACGGTTTCGCGGGCTTGGCGTGCTGTGCGCAGCGGATTCTCCCCGTCGAGCCATCCCAGGCCTTCTCGACAACGCACCGGTATTGGCGAATCGCATCCGCCACGCTACGATGCGCGCCTCTGCCGGAGGGCACCCGGGCCGGTATGCCAGTAGCCATGCCGCAGCAGAAACGTCCAACTTTGCCCCGCGACGAGCAGTTGGTGGCCCAGGCTCGGGATGGGTCTGAGCAGGCCAGCGTGGAGCTCTACGAACGGTACTGCCCGCGAGTCATGGGCTTCGTCCTGCGGACGACCGGCGATCGCGATCTGGCGGAGGAGGTCTTCTGCGAGACGTTCGCTGCGTTCTTTCGCACATTGAACCGCTACGAACGCCGCGGCTCGGTCTGCGCGTACCTGCTCCAGATCGCCAGAAGCAAGCTGGCCGATGAACTGAACGCCCGCCGCCGCCGCCGACCTGGGCCATGGGACAACGACGAGCCTGCGGAAGAGCCTCCACGTCCTGCCATGAAGCCCGATGAGTCTGCGCAGTCGGCGGAACTCGCCGCACTGGCTCAGAATGCGCTGTTGCATCTTCCAGAGCATCTGAGGGAAGTCGTTGTTCTGCGTGTGTATGAAAGGGTGGACTATGAGAGCATCGGCAGGATCGTCGGCGCCGGCGAAGCGACGGTTCGCAGCCGGATGCGGTACGCGCTGGAGTCGCTACGGAAGATGCTCGCCACGCCAGTGGCCAACGAATGAGACGCGGCTAATGCCGGAGGTGATTTGCCTCGCGCGCAACTTCGAGCGACGGCTCAAGCGGAGCTGCCGTTGAGTGTGGAGTCTTTGGGAGTGAGAGATGGATGTGAAACCAATGCGTCTGTGGTGGCTTGCCGCCAGGGTCCTGGCGACTGTTGCAGTCGCGCTCCTGCCTGCCATGGCGCACGCCGGCCCGGTCAACGTGATCCTCGACACGGACATCGGCCCCGATTGCGATGATGTCGGCGCGGTCTGCGTACTGCACGCCTTGGCCGACCAAGGCGAAGCGAGAATCCTGGCGATGGTGTGCTGCACGGGCTCGGAGTGGGGCGCACCGTGCCTCGACGCACTGAACACCTACTTCGGCCACGCAGACATTCCGGTTGGCACCCTGAAGGACGCCGCCGGGTTCCTGGAGAACTCAGGCTACAACCGCCTGATTGCCCAGCGGTACCCGCATCGCCTGCAGAGCGGGCGCGATGCGCCCGACGCCACCGCGCTCTATCGGCGGATTCTGGCGTCACAGCCGGATCGCAGTGTCGCGATCGCCGCGATCGGCCCGCTGCGCAACCTGAGCCAACTGCTCAAGTCCGCCCCCGATCAGCACAGCCCCCTCGCGGGCAAGGATCTCGTGGCCAGGAAGGTCACGTTCCTCTCCTGCATGGGCGGGTGGTATCCCTCGGTGCCGCGGGGCTGGGGCCCGGAATGGAATTTCGCGCAGGACGAGAAGGCAACGAGGGACGTCTGCGAAAACTGGCCGACGCCGATCCTCTTCAGCGGCGCGGAGATCGGGTCGGGCATCATGACCGGACGCCGTCTGGCCATCGATGCCCCCGAATATCACCCGCTGACGATGGCGTTCGCTGACTCGGCGGACGTGGGATTTGGAGCCGACCGATCAAGTTGGGACCAGACCTCATCCCTGATCGTCGTTCGCGGCGTGCGGAAATATTGGAAGGAATCCAAGGCCGGCTACAACCGCGCCGGCGACAAGGGCGCCAACACCTTCACCACCGATCAGGACCGCGGGCACCGCTACATCGAGCGCCTGATGCCCGTGTCGCCTCTTGAGGATGTGATCGAAGACCTCATGCTCGGCGCCCGGGAAGGTCCGCTCAACTTCGACTACAACATCGCGTCATACTGCTCGCAGGGCTTTGGGTTCGCCAGCGCCCGCGATGAGGCATCGGCAAACACCGCGGCCAGAAACGCGTTCGATCGCGACCCGCGAACCGCATGGGCAGCCGGCAGCTTCGATAGCTGGATCCAATACCAATGCCCCGATGGCCGGAAATACGTTGTCTCGAAATATCGGCTCGTTTCCGCGGATGGCCCATTTGAGAACGATCCAGCAGCCTGGACGCTGTCTGCCTCGAACGACAACGGGACCACATGGAGCGTCCTCGACATCCGCAGGGAGGAGACCTTCAGCGGCCGTGGGCAGGTTCGCCAGTTCGTCTGCGACAACACCGCCGCGTACAACATCTACCGATTGCAGTTCAAGGGCGAACATCCGGTGCGCGTTGCCGGCATCGAACTGCTCGAACACGTCGACAACGCCGCCGGTGTCACGGTGACGGGCATCCACCTCGACCTGGCCTCGCTCAGCGTGCCCGTGGCCGGCAGGGCGGCGCTGAACGCCAGCGTTCTGCCCGGCAACGCGCTGGGAAAAACGGTCGTCTGGTCATCCAACGATCCGGCCGTGGCGATCGTCAAGCGTATCGGCAAGAACACCGCGATCGTATCCGGGATTGGCGTCGGCACCTGCATGATCAGGGCAGAGACGCTGGACGGCCACCGGATCGCCTCCTGCCAAGTCAGCGTCATGCCTTCGACGCTTCCCGCAGGATGGGTCTATGAAGAAGTCAACTCGCCGCACGTGCCCGGATGTGCCGAGCATCGCGATGGCGTATTCACCGTGACCGGCGGAGGCTTGGCCATCGAGCGGTGGTGGCAGCGGATCTGGGACCAGTTCGCCCTTCTCAGCCGGACCGCCAGCGGAGATGGGGCCATCGTCGTGCGACTCACCTCGCAGACGCACAGCAACCCGAAGGCCATTGCGGGGGTGATGTACCGGGAAACCCTAGCCCGCGACAGCAAATTCGTCATGCTTGGGCGGCATCCTGATGGTGAGTTGCTGATGAGCTGGCGTGATGGCCCCGAGGACGAAGGCCCGCGTAAGCAGCTGGGCAAGGTAACCCTGCCCGTGTGGCTGAAACTCGAGCGCCGCGGAACGTCGTTCAACGCTTACGTGTCGAAGGATGGCGCCGACTGGGGCAAACCCGCCGCCAGCCACACTGGCAGGCTCTTCCCGCGGTCATTGAAGGCGGGCCTGTGTGTGACGGCGCGGAATAACACGATGACGAGCACCGCGGTGTTCGATCACGTTACGCTGGAGGCATCGCCATGAGGAAACTGGCTGTTTTGACACTGGGCCTGTGGTTTGCGGTGATGCTGTTCATATTGCCGACAGCATCGGCGGTCGCACCGAAATACCGGATGATCGATGGCGGGCTCGTGCTCGAAGGCGTTTCGGCCGACTGCCCCATGATCTATGACAACGACTGGTGGACGGACGTGCCGGATGCGGCATACATCTGGGCCAAGGCGAGCATGGGCAAATGCAGCCTGCGCGGCAACATCATCACCCGCTGCACCTTCGCCTGGGATCAGGGATACGCTCACACGATGCAGCAGCAGGTTGACGAAGCGCGCCGGCTCTATGGCTGGGCCAAGGCCAACTCCCTCCGCCACGTTCCCGAACCGATCCTCGGAGCCACCGAGGTCCTGCGACGGCCGGCCAGTGGCAAGATCGAGGACACGCAGGTGGTCCGCAGCGCCGGCAGCGACCTGATTGTCGCTGAAGCCCGCAAGGCCTCACCCCAGAAGCCGCTGCTGATCTTCTGCGGCGGATCATGCACGACGGTGGCCACGGCCTGCCTGACCGATGCTTCGATCACCGACCGCATGATCGTCTTCCAGATCGACGGCGGCGGATACAACAGCTCAGACGGCTGGGCGTGGAAGATCGCGATGGATCGCTGCATCTTCGCCAACTGGGCCAGCGTGCGAGCCGGCCTGTACATGGCCACGCTCGCGGCGATGCGTTTCAACGCGGTCATCCGACCCTTTGGGGAACGGCTCATTGCCGGAGGCAAAGCCTTCAAGGTCACCATGATCGCCTGCATGCGCAAGCTCGTGACGATCCTGAATGTGATGGTCAGAAACAACGAACCTTGGCGTGCGCCTGTTCTTCAAAACGCTTGACTTTTAACACAGCCGCTTGGCTGTTCCATTGCCCTACTGGCTGATCTTCTCATACTTGATCACCACTGTGCTGGGACGATCGTTCAACACGACGGCTAAACCGATATCCATCAACCGTCGGCCCGTGATGATCGCGGTCTCCGGTGAGTCCAGATCCGTCACCCGGTAGCGGGCTTCGGGGTCTAGGCCGTAGAGTCGCAGGTCAGCCGCCTTATAGATGCTCTCGCTTCGCCTGAAGACCTGCACCATGCCGGTGCCGAGGTCTGGCCGGTCGAATTGCCAGCCCAGCCAGGACGTATTCTCCAGGCTGTACGGTGTCAGCGGATAGTAGTCGCCGAGATAGCAGTCAGCCACCTCACGGAACTGGCCGCACAGCCGTCGCATCAGGTCGTAGTCGGCGTCCTTGACTCGCACGTCCCAGATGCAGTTCAAGAGGGGGACCATGTTGCTGCGAAAGTCGTACGTGGCGTAGGTTCCCGTACCTGTCCCGCTCAGCGGAATCCAGAACGAAATCCCATAGCTATGACACTGGGTGCCGACCGGATCGAGCCGGAAATCGGTCCGCCACAGCGGCACCGCGCGGCGCATCGTCTCCAGGTCGTTCCGCCGGCCGCCGCTCGCGCACGAGTCGATCAGCAATCCAGGGTGCCGGCGGAGCAGCTCGTCCCAATAGGCCAGGTAGCCGGTGATATGGTGATTTTCGGTGATGCCCTGACGATCTGGGGCGTCATTCTGCCGCCACGAGTCGAGCGGGTCCATGTTGAAGTCCTGGCGGTACAGGTCGATGCCCTGCGCGGTAATCAGCTTGCTGACGTGGTCGGTCAGCCATTGGCGAGCGTCGGGATTGCCGAGGTTCAGCAGGCCGCCGTTCTTCCCGCCCAGGATCCATTCGGGGCGCTTTTCGGCCAGCCACGTGCCACGGTGAACCCGCTCCGGCTCGAACCAGACGATGGTCTTGATGTTCCTGGAATGCGCATGGTCGCTGATCGCTCGAAGGCCTCGGGGAAACCGCTTGGTATCAACTTCCCACGTGCCGGTCTTGCCCCAGTCGCCATCGCAGAAGTACCACCCGGCGTCCATCCACCAGTAGTCGATTCTCAACCGCTCCTCCAGATAGCGGTTGATGAACTGGATCTGATTCTCTTCGTTCCCGTCGACCATCTCATTGGTAAAGTGCGAACTGCAGCCGAAGAGCATCGGCTGAATCGGCTTGCCACCCGGCTTGGGCACGTTGTGGGCGAGCATCCAGCGGCGGAAAGTGTTCTGCGAGCGAACCCGGTCGCCCTTCCAGAACTGCAAGACGATCAGCGGCGTGCGCACTTCCTCGCCGGGCAGGAGCTTGAAGTGGGTCTGCTCCTGCCCCGCCCGCACCCGCAGCCCGTTGGCCTCGTCTCGCGTGAAGCTTGCCGCCCACTGACCGGGCCAACCCACCACGGCGATGACGCCTTCACCCGGCCACTCGATGTTGAAATAGGGCCAGTCGCTGTTCGAGCCGCGACCGCCGGACGTGGCAATGCGCTTGGCCGTCTTGTGGGGCAAGGCGGACCTGAGCGGTTGGTAATCATTAGGCGCACACGGGCTCCCGACGTGATGATTGAGAACGAACTCGCCGGGCGAGGCGAATCGGGCATAGACCTCATCTTTCCTCCGCTGGAAACGAGTGTCCAGGGCTTGGACGTCCGAGATGATGGGCGTATCCGTCGTTCCGCCATTCTTGAAGGACAACGTCCACTCGACCGTCGGGAAATCGTGGTACTCGATCGCTTTCCATCGTAGCACCAGGCCGGTCCTGGGGTCCGTCCAGGTCCAGGTTCGCTCCGTCCGTTGGTCGTCAAGCTTCTTGATCCGGCGATCCAGCCGGCATTCCCGGAGCAGTGCGGCCGATGCCTGGCCACCGTAGCTGAACGAGAAGGGCAAATCCGTGGACATCATCGGGGGTACCTGCCCGTCAATGATCGGCAGATCACCCAACCACAAAACACTTCCGTCAGCCAAGGTGATCTTCGCATCCGCCCAGTCGGCCTGATCGCAGGTAATCCCATCGCCAGCATCGCCGACCGCCAGCTCGAATTCCGTTGCGCCGCCGAGGTCGACGCTGACGCGCTCCGCCGGCATGCCCTCTCGCATGATTTTCGAGCGGTACTGCTCCTTTCCCGCCACCATTACCGAGAAATTGATGCTGCCGCGCCCTCCGCGCGTCTGCGAATTGCTGTCAACGCCGACCAGGGCCGAGAAGACCTTGCCTGGGCCGGGCAAACGCACGGCCACTTTGCTGGCAGCATGGCAGAACACCCCGCGCGTGTACTCCGCCTTGCCGATCGTAAGAGGCCGACCCATCCGCGTGTTCAGGCACAACTCATCGAAGTTGGCCAGCACAGTCAGACCCCATGTGGGCGGCGCGGCCTGCACGTCGCCATCAAATTTCGCGGCAACCCACCGTTGGAGTTCCCGCATCTCGTCACCGGCCATGGCAGCGGCATGGATCTCGCCCGCCCAGCTCACTCCGACCAGCATCGCCAACGTGATAAGTTGCATCGCCGTCCACGGGCCCAGTTTCGCCTGATCAACAGTTCGTTCCTCTGTGGACGTGGCGGAAGCAAAACGAGACATGATCAAAGGGCACTTATGAAACGGCGCTTGCCAGACCGACCCCCTGCACAGAACATGGTAGGCCAATCCTCCAGGAGTATTGCGGGCGCGACGCGGCATGGCAACAACCTATGAATCCCCGCCGGCATAGTCAAGGAATGCATGGGTTGGAATCATGCCGCGTTGTCCAGCCTGCCATCCGCGAATGGGCAGATACCCTGGCTTCATCGGGCAGCAGGGGATCACCTGTCATTCCAATGCGGGATCTTCCGGGGGTCCGGCTTCGGACCGAGTGCCTCGAACTGTTGGCGAGTCATATAATGGATCAGAATGTGGTGATCCTTCATGAAGCCATCGCGCGTGTTCTGGCCAATGAGCGATGGGTCAAAGCGCGGATCCGACCAGGCCAGCTTGTGTAGAGGGATGTTGTTGGGGTCCGGCGAGAAGTCCGGTCCGTACCAGTCCGGCATGACGTTGATCCACCGCACCTGAAGGACCTGCTCGCTCCGCGGTCCCCAGTCCTGCCACGTCACGCCGTTGGCGGCCGTCGCGTTGGCGGGCCGGTCCTTCTTCCGCGAGTAGGCAATGATATACCAGTCCTTGTTCGCGCCTTCTGCGGGCACGAGGATCTCGTCGTCCATCAGGCCACCATACAGCGTCACAATGTCCTTCATGTCGAAGAAGGACCCGGCGAACATCTGGTATCGCACGATCGAGAAATATCGAACCTCGCTGCGGGTCATCACCGGCTCGCCTTCGCGCGTGCGGGGGAACCGAGGCAGCTTGCCTGTCAGCGCGAGCACCCGTCCCTCGCCGCAAGTGGCGATTCGGCCGAGGTAGGTCGTATAGTTGCAGCACGTATGCGAGGCGGCGAGGTTGCCCGGCGGCGGAGCCGTCGCGCCGCGGTTCTCCAGCCTGAGGTCGGCGTCGCGGATGCGCAGGCGCAAGGCCATCTCCAGCCACCGGGCATCCTTCCAGTTCTGGGCGAGCGCCTGGGCACCGCCTTCCATGATGCCCATGAGAATGCCCTGGCCCCGGCCCCAGCCGCGTGTAGAGTTCTGAAGGGCGTTGGGTTCGGCGCTGGCGCTGGGACTGGCCGCCACCGGGGGGTTGACCCGGCGCGCCCAGACGGACTGGCCTTTGGCCTGGAGCCAGAACCTCTCGCCCGTGGGCAGCTCCAGGTGGGCCCGCGGAACGCCGACCCCTCCCAGAGGCCCCGCCTTGCGATCCACCGCATAGTAGCGGCTCCAGACGAGTCCCTGGATCAGGTTTCCCTTTCCAAACAGGCCAGTTGCGCGAAACGGACCGCCGATGCGCGTGTTGTTCCTGCTGTTAGGCGTACGATACGCGGCCGCGCCGACCTCGGTCATCGAGCCGCGGTTCAGCGCCTCGTTAAGGGCGACCGCGTTGCCCTGTTCGAACCTGAAGGTCACGTGGTATCCTCGCGAAAACCCGTGCTCCAGAGAACCTTCGCGCCCGTGATCTCCGTCTTGCGGTCCGGCGGATCGGCAACCGCCATCATCATCCGCTCAACACCGCTCTTGGGCGGTTCAAACCAGCCGTAGTTCGTCTTCCACCGCGGAGGCGCCCCGGCGCGAGTACAGCCCGGGTCCGGTTTCCCGTCGTTCCACTTCGGGACCGCGCGAAACTCAAGAATGTCGTAGCAGGCGAACCCTGCCCAGCCATCGCCGTTGACCGGCTGCGTATCGGTCGTAATCTCCAGGCCCACCAGCTCCGCGAGCGCGCCAGCCGGTGGTTCGGGCCTTTGCTTCACATTCTGAGCGGCAACAACGACGCACAATAGACCCAAACCGGCGAAGAACGCGAGCGCGTGCCTGATCTCCATACCATCGGCTCCCATCACAATATACGCGAACGTGGCCGGGAAGGTTATCGGTGTCCGGCCCGGCGGGGATTGTCACTTCATCGGCGGGAAACGCCGCGGCCAGTGACGGTGCTGATACTCTCATGATTCAGGTTCCTTGCAAATGCCAGATATGGAATGCGATGCGAAATGGCTCACTCCTCCAGGATTGCGGCGTTCGCCCCCTGCCACTGGTCGCCGAGCCACTGCGCGATGCGGGCGAGGTCGCGCGCGCCGGGCACCTTGGCATCGCGGTGGCGTGCGGCGATGGCGCGGACGCGGGCCAACTGGTCGCGGAGGAAGGCTCGTTTCTTCGCGTCAAGACGCCCGCTCTTCCGGCGTGACTCGACCAGCCCGGGCATGGTCAGCGGTGCGGACACGGCCCAATCGCGATCCGTGCCGAAAACGCGGCAAAGCTCGAGGGCGTCC
The DNA here is from genome assembly GCA_026693085.1 of Planctomycetota bacterium. Lineage (GTDB taxonomy): Bacteria > Planctomycetota > Phycisphaerae > Tepidisphaerales > Tepidisphaeraceae > JAPLNB01. Next base: position 14,291 of record JAPLNB010000201.1, read on the forward strand.
CTGACCTGACCGATCTGCCAATCCGGACCAAAGAGTCCGCGGCCCAATGCGGCATGAAACGCGTCATCGGGCAGGCCTGGATTCGCGGTGTATTCACGGTAGGCCAGGCGCGCGGCGCGCATGGGCAATTCGCGATACGGTGAAGCGCCTTCCGCGAGCCAGCCAAACCCGAACGGCACCTGTCGCCGTCGCTTGAGCCAGGTCTCGCCAGATCCCTCGTGCGTTTGTACGTAGCTGTAGCACTCGAGAGAGGGAATGAACCCGGTGCAATGCGCATCCCGCGTCCGTTGCGCCCCGGCCCGGATGGCGCGCAATGAGGTCCGGTTCGAACGCCGCGCTGTGCGGTGTAAAGCAGAGCGTCCAGCGCGGATCGAAGGGCTGCTTGGTCGCCACCACCTCACTGAACGAGAATCGCAGTTTCGCGCCGGAGAAATAGTGCGGATAGACCACGATGGTGGCATCCGGCTTCCGTGTCCAGGCCTCCTCCGAAATGGTCCGAACGAATCTGAACTCGTGATCGAAGTGTTTCGGGCCGCACTCGGGACAGTCGCAGATGGCCTAGCCCATGTTTGGCATTGCCCCTCATAAGTCCTGATAGATCAAGGACCCGATTTTGCATTAGTCACTACACGACCACCTCCTCGCCCTTGGGCGGCGTGGGCGGACGCAGGTCCTCCAGCCCCAATGCCGCCAGCACCTGTCTCGCCTGAGCGCTGCCCACCGTCACGCCACAACGCCTCTGCCCGGCCACCTCGAAACGCACGTGCCGGATCGTCTGCGCCGCCAGCATCGCCTC
>JAPLNB010000202.1 GCA_026693085.1 Planctomycetota bacterium
CCATTGACCACGCAACCCATGACCGCCACCTTCATTGGCAGCCGAATCTCCTCCGCCAGCTTCTTCCGAACCTCCTGCACCAGCTTGAATAGATCCACCTGGATCCGCCCACACGTTGGGCACGCAATCAGCTCCGCCCCAACCCGCTGCCGTAAGCCCAGCACGTACAACAGCTCCAGCCCATCCTGCACCTCGTACACCGGATCGTTCGCATAGCTCAGCCGGATGGTATCCCCGATCCCGCTACACAAGAGATGCCCCAGCGGCACCACCGACCGGATCGTCCCCGTTTCCTTAGGCCCCGCATGGGTCACCCCCAAATGCAGCGGATAGTCAAACCGTTTGCTGATCTCGACATACGCATCGATCACCAATGCCGGATCGATGCTCTTGGCACTGATCACGATGTCGTGAAAATCCTCCGCCTCGAAGACCTCCAGGTACTCCTCGAGCTTGGCGATCATCATCGCCAGCAGATGCCCATGCCGATTGTCCGAGAAGAACGCCCCCAACTCCTTGGCCCGCTTGTGCTTATCCCTCCGCTCGACGATCGATCCGTCATTCACCCCCACGCGGATCGGTATCTTCCTCGCCTTGCACGCCTGGATCACATCCCGCACCTGGGCGTGATCGCTGATGTTACCCGGGTTCAGCCGGATCTTGTGCACCCCCGCCTCGATGGCCTCCACTGCTCGCTGGAAGTGGAAATGCACATCCGCCACGATCGGCACCCTAACCTGTGGCAGAATCTCCTTTAGCGCCTCGGTATCCTTCTTCTCCGGCACCGCCACCCGAACCAGATCAGCCCCCGCCGCCGCCAACTTGTTGATCTCCGCCACACATTGGTCGATCTGGTGGGTGTAGCCCGCAGTCATGGTTTGGACCGTTATCGGACACTCGCCGCCGATGCCAACGAAACCGTGTAAATTATCTCCAATCAACACTTTACGCGTATTGCGTCGTCTGTTCATCCGTGGCTCCAAGCGTAAGGGGTCCTACGCGGGCAATCCTAAGATGCCCAGCCGGGCAAATCAATGCAGCATCGGCCTAACGGCTCCCCGCCCGGACTGTCTAATGTTTGGATTGGATGCGGGGAATCGGCATCGGCCGAGTTAATATGTGCTCCAGTCTACGGAGTGAAGGTGATGTGTCGTAGCCCCATGATGTTGCTCGTCTTCCTGCTTGGCACGGCGGTCTACGCGGCGGAAGAATCGGACCGTCAGCCCGCCGCTGTCGTCCGCGCCGCCACCGCCAAAGCGTATGCCAGCCTCGACGACCAGATTGCTCAACTTCCCCTCACCGATGCGCTCTCCGTCGGCGCGTTCGTCAAGGTCATGGATGCTCAAGATGAGTTTGGCCTTGAGCTTCAGCGATCCGACCAGCTCGGTGGCCCGCGCTGGATCGACCGCAACACCTGCCAAGTCCAACTCGAGATCTCCACCGCGCGCGTCACCCAATCCCTCCATCGCATCGCCGGTGCTCGCCCTGGCCGATCCCCGGTCACCGCCGCCCAGATCAGCCGAGCTACGGATCAATGGCCGCAGCGGATGATCTCCGCGACCGGTTGCAGCACGTCGGCGGTTGCATTGAAGGATCTTCGCCCCCATTCGGGCAACGCATGGTCATCGGTCAACGATCGCGCCCGCCAGCAGGCGCTACGGGAAGCCAATACCGCCGCCGTTCGCCGGGCCATGGACAGCGTCGCACCGGTGGTTCTGGCCGATCGTCAGACGATTGGCTCGGCCTTTGAGAAGCCCGAGGTCGGTCGGACTGTCCAGGAATGGCTCGCTTCCCGGCCGGTCACCCGGGTTGATTTCCGCGACGATATGCAGGTCGAAGTCGCATTGTCCGTCGATGAGCGTGAGTTTTACGATGAGATTCGTTCCGTGGTGACCACGGTGCCGGGCCTTACGCTGCCGCAGACGCCCGAACAGTGGGACCGCGTCTGGCGGGATTACCTGGGCAAGTTCCACCCGGCTGTTGGCCGAGCCGCCATCTCCGCCGACCCACTGACCAAAGCGGTCGCGCTCCGCATTCCCGCTGCCGCTCCTGAATGGGTCAATGACTCGATCAACATCCAAGGCTCCGCGTCCGTGATCGGCAGCAAGCTCAAGACCGCCTTCCGTGCCGAGACCGACGCCCGTGCCAAGCTCCGCGAGCGGATCGAATCGCTGCAGTTGGAGAAAGGCCTGACGATGGCCGACGCTGCCAGGCAGGACCTGCGCGTGGCCGATGCCGTTTCGCGCTTCGTCAAGTCCGCACGCATCTACAAGACCGAGTACCGGCCTGACAGCACCGTTGTCATTCACCTCGCCGCCGACCCCCGCGACCTCTGGGAAGACCTCCGGCGGTGATGGGGCGTGTTATTTATTATTGCTGCTCGCGATTGCACTGGATCAGCGACGGGTCAAATGCCTTCCCGCACTCCGGGCACCGCGGCTCGAGTTGGCCTCTCAGGTCATAGCCGCATTCCACGCAGATTGGCGTCCCGCGGGCGACCAACTGGCTGCGAAGCGAACGCTGGATGCGCTTGCGGAACAGGTGGACCAGCACGAACGCGATCACGAGTGGAATGAGTCCATTGCAGACGCCGACAACGACTCTTGAGACTGAATGCAGATGCGGCGCGTTGAGCAATGCCCGCAGATGAACGAGCAGCAGCCTCACCAAATACGGGACCACCAAGCACGACATGCTCGAGAACACCGCTGCCAGCAAAAAGTACCGCCAGCGGATCTCCCGCATTGCCGTCCGGAATGCGGCGTAGCGATCCGAAGGATCGCTGAAGAAAGCCAACTCCGGGAATCGCTTGATCAAGCGGGAATTGTCCCGAATCTCGCGTTTCATCGTGTCCGCGCACGGTGCAATCCGTGCCGCGGCGCATGATGCAGGCAAGCGGCAGTTCGTGCAAGTCGAATGTGTTTGCCGGCGGGCACTACGCGACTGGCGCAGCCTGCTTGACGCGCTCGCCGAGCCATTTCAGCCATGGCTCCATGCCCTTGCCGGTCGTGGCGGACAGCTCGAGCAGCGGCACATTCGGGTTCAGCCGGCGGATGTCCGAGCGGAACAACTCCAGGTCGAAGGGGATGTACGGCAGGAGGTCCATTTTGCTGAGCACCAGCACTGCCGACTCCATGACGATATAGGGGTGCTTGGCGGCTTTATCGTCGCCGCCGCTGATGGCGAACATCCCGACTTTGGCATCCTGGCCGAGGTCAAAGCCGACCGGGCAGATCAGGTTGCCGACGTTTTCGATGATCAGAAGGTCCAGCTTGCCCAGGTCCAGATGCGGCAGCGCTTCCTTGATGTGATTGGCTTCGAGATGGCAGCCCTTGCCGGTGTTGACCTGCACGACCTGTTCGGTGAAGCGCGCCATGCGGTCGGCGTCGCGCTGCGTGGTCAGATCGCCGACGATCACGCCCACGCGCACGCCCTTCAGCTCTTGCAGCGTTTTTTCGAGCAGCGCAGTCTTTCCGCAGCCGGGTGCGCCGATGAGGTCGATGGTGAACAGGCTGGCGTTGTGCAGAACCTGGCGGTTCATGGCGGCGATCTCATCATTCAGCTTCAGCACGTTCTGAACGACTGACACGTGCATTGGATTCCTCCTGAGCCAGCTCTTCGGCTGTCAGAACATCGATCCCCGTCAGTTTCAGGTCGTTTCCGCCGACCGGGCATGGCGTCTGTCCGCACTTGCAGGTGACGTAGATATCCTCGCCAGCCCATTGGGCTCCGCAAGCGGAGCAGAGCAGTTGCCAGGGGAGTATACGCAATTCCAGCCGCGAGTTCTGGCAGACCGTGCCCGGTGTGGCGCACTGCCATGCGAACTGCATGGCCTCGTTGTCGATCCCGCGCATGGGCCCGGCTTCCAGGAGCACCGCCTGCACCACCGCGCCGGCTGGGCAGTGCTCTTTGACAATATCGATCAGCGATTCAGCTATCGAAAGCTCATGCATTGCCTGCGTCCTTTCCGACGGACTGTGTGATGGCAATCTGCCGGACTCGCTCCACGACGGCATCAAACACCTTCATGACGGTGGGCGACAGTTTTTCTTCGAACTCAAACGACTCCGCCCCGATCGCCACGACCATTGCCCGCGGCGAGCGGCCGTAGATCTGCTTCGACAGCCGCAGCAGCCCCGGCGGATCAAAATCGTGCGTGCTGGCCTGAGGCACATCCAGCAATGCCTCGACCGGCAAACAGCGCACCTCGCCAGGCGTCAGATCGCACGAGGCGTCGATGAACACCGCCAACTCGACCCGGCTGAGGTCATCGGCCATCTCCGGCAGAAGCTGCTGGCATGCCATCACTCGCACCGGTTCGCTTGCCAGCACCTGTTCCAATCGCTCGGCCACAGCCGGCCCGACACCGTCGTCGCCGCGCATCGGGTTGCCGATGCCGATGATCAGAACGTGCCTTTCAGCCTCGGACCAACTCATCGATCACCTCGCCTCGCGAGTTCTTGAGCTCGATCTGCAGCGGCATTTTCCCGGCCGCATGGGTCGAGCAGCTCAGGCAGGGATCATAGCAGCGGATCACCGCCTCGACGCGGTTGAGCATGCCCTCGGTCAGCTTCTCGCTGACGACGAAATGCTTGGCCACCTGGAGTACGCTCTGGTTCATCGCCAGGTTGTTGTGACCGGTGGCGATGATCATATTGGCCCAGGTGAGCAGACCCTGCTCGTTGATCTTGTAGTGGTGGATCAGCAGGCCGCGGGGGGCTTCAGAAACGCCGACGCCTTCCAGTGCATTGACACCGGCCTCGGCCCGCACCTTGGGGCTGAGGATGTCCGGCTCGTTCAGCAGTCTTTGAATGGTCTCGACGGAATACAGGATCTCGATCAGGCGTGCGTAGTGGTAGTGAAAGCTGCTGAGCACGACGCCGCGACGCAGCGCGCGGAACTCAGTCCATTCGCGGTCGGCTTGGGGGGTGCCGCAGCGGTCGATGATATTGAGCCTGGCCAGCGGCCCCACGCGGTAGATGCCGTTGGGGTAGCCTTTGGGCTTGAAGTACGGCGACTTCAGATACGAATGCGGCTCGACGGCCTCGCCGATGTAGTCCATGTACCTGGCCGGATCGACCTGGTCCAGCACGATGTTCCCGGACTCATCGACGAACCGGAACTTGCCATCATAGTGCTCGAACATCGCGTTGTGTTCGCCGGGTTCGCTTTCCGTGACCAGGCCGAGGAACAGCGAGGGGATGTTGCCGAAGACTCGGATTTCGTCGCGGAACTGCTCGAACGCGATCTTGTACCAGTCGAGCGTGCGATGGATGATCGCGAAGGCATCGGGAATCATCGCCAGGATCTGCTCGCGGCGCTCGGCGGTGAGCGGGTTGCTCACGCCGCCGGGCACGACCCATGAGGGATGGATGCGTTTGCCGGCGAGGATCTCGATGATCTTCTGGCCGATCTGGCGCAGTCGCACACCGTCTCTTGCGAGTTCCGGCTGCTGCTGGATGACGCCGAAGATGTTCCGCTGCGCTGGATCTGCGTCCATGCCCATCAAGAGATCGGGGCTGGACAGGTGGAAGAAGCTGAGCGCATGCGACTGGACGAATTGGGCGAGGTTCAACAGCCGCCGCAGCTTCACGGCGGTTTCGGGTATCCGCACGGCCAGCAGCGCATCGCACGCTTTGGCCGACGCCACCAGGTGACTGACGGGGCAGATCCCGCAGATCCGCGCCATCACCGCCGGCATTTCGTGGAATGGCCGGCCCTCGACGAACTTCTCAAACCCACGAAACTGCGTCACATGAAACAGTGCGTCCTCGACCGCGCCCTGATCATCCAGAAGAATGGTGATCTTGGCGTGGCCTTCAATTCGCGTGACCGGATCTATGACGATCTGCCGTGCCATCTCAATGACCTCTATGCTCCGAACCGCGTTCGGCTGCTCAGATCCGGAACCCGACCCGCCAACAGCTCCGTCAGTGCAAAATACAGCACGTCGGCCGACGGCGGGCATCCCGGGATAAAAATGTCCACTCGCACAATTTCATGCACGGGTCGCGCCCGGTTCAGCAGCCGCGGCACGCTGGTGCGCGGGATCTGCTGCTGCATGGTGGCGTTCTCGATGTACGCGCGCGCCAGCACCTCATCGGGCTCCCAGGCGTTGCGCATCGACGGCACGTTGGCCGTCAGCGCGCAGTCGCCCATGCATATCAGGAGCTTGCTGCGTTCGCGGATCTTCTTGATTCTGTGAAGGTCCTCTTCGCTGCTGACCGCGCCTTCGACCAGCGCGATGTCCACGTTCTCGGGGAACTCTTTGATGTCCACGTATGGACCGCAGACCACCTCGACCTGCTGGGCGATCTCGATCAGCCGCTCATCCATATCCAATAACGACATGTGACAGCCGGAACAGCCGTCCAGCCATGCCGTCGCCAACCGGGGCTTGCTCATTGTTTGGCCTCGCGCATCTGCATCAGGTATTGCAGGAACTGCTGCTTCTTGACCATTTCGGCCGTGGATCGGCCTTTCTCCGTCAGCGCTCCTGTCGGGCACACGTGCACGCATTTGCCGCAGCCCGTGCAGCTTGACGAATCGCCCCACGCCTGGTTGAGGTCGGTGATCACGCGTGCGTCGATGCCGCGGCCCATGATGTCCCACGTGTGGGCGCCTTCGACCTCGTCGCACACTCGCACGCACCGGGTGCACAGCACGCAACGGTTGTCGTCCTGCACGAACCGCGCGTGGGTCGCGTCCACCGTGAGCTTGGGATACCGATACGGCATGTGCACGTGGGTGATCCCGAGCTTCTGGGCCATCGATTGAAGCTCGCAGTGTCCGTTGGACACGCACACCGCGCAGACGTGGTTGCGCTCGGCGAAGAGCATCTCCACGATCGTCTTGCGGTACCGGGTCAGCCGCTCGGAGTCCGTCGTGACCTCCATCCCCTCCTGCACGCGCGTCACGCACGCGGGCAAAAGCTTGTTGGCGCCTTTGATCTCGCACAGGCAGATCCGGCATGCGCCGATGCTGGGCAGGCCATCCAGATAACACAACGTCGGTATGAAAATGCCGTTCTGTCGCGCCACTTCCAGGATCGTTTCATCCTCGGTAGCGCCCACATCGCGGCCGTCTATCTTCAGCGTGACGACGCGAACCTGGGGAACGGGCTGAGGACTCATCAGATTACCTCCGCAGGAGCATGAATGGTGCACGAACCCGCCGGACACGTCTTTTTCTGGATATGGGCATCGTACTCATGCTTGAAGAACTGCAATGTCGTCAGGACCGGGTTGGGCGCCGTCTGGCCGAGGCCGCACAGGCTCGTCGCCCGCAGCACATCGCACAGCTCAATCAACAGCGTCAGATCGTCGGCCGTGCCGGACCCATCGGTGATCCTGCACAGCAGGTCGTGCATCTGCGCCGTCCCGACCCGGCAGGGAACGCACTTGCCGCAGGACTCGCTCCGGCAGAATTCCATGAAGAACTTGGCCACGTCCACCATGCACGACGTGTCGTCCATGATGATCATGCCGCCGGAACCCATGATCGATCCCACCTTCGCCAGCGATTCATAATCCACCGGCATGTCCAGGTGCTGCTCGGGAATGCATCCGCCGGATGGGCCGCCCGTCTGCACGGCCTTGAGCTTCTTACCATCTGGGATGCCGCCGCCGATGTCGTAGACGATTTCGCGTAGCGGGATTCCCATCGGCACTTCGATCAGTCCGGTGTTGGTTACCCGGCCGGCAAGCGCGAACACCTTGGTGCCCTTGCTTTTCTCCGTGCCGATCCCGGCGAACCACGCCGAGCCGTTGCGGATGATAGGCGGGACGTTGGCGAACGTCTCGACGTTGTTGATCAGTGTGGGGCATCCCCAGAGGCCGCTCTCGGCAGGATAGGGGGGGCGAGGCCTTGGCGTCCCGCGCTTGCCTTCGATCGACGCGATCAGCGCCGTCTCCTCGCCGCACACAAACGCGCCGGCGCCCAGGCGAATATCGATGCTGAAATTGAACGTGATCCCGAAAATGTTGTTGCCAAGCAGGCCCGCACGCTCGGCCTGACGGATCGCGGCTTTGAGCCGCTTGACCGCCAGCGGATATTCCGCTCGCACGTAAATGTATCCCTGGCTGGCTCCGACGGCGTATGCCGCAATCGCCATCCCCTCGAGTACGCGGTGCGGATCGCTCTCCAGCACGCTGCGGTCCATGAACGCGCCCGGGTCGCCTTCGTCGGCGTTGCAGATCACGTACTTCGTTGAGCCGCGGCCCTTGGCGACGGTGCTCCACTTCAGGCCCGTCGAGAATCCCGCTCCGCCGCGACCGCGAAGGCCGCTCCGCATGACTTCGTCGATCACCTCGCTTGGCCGCATCGTCGAAACGACCTGGAGCAACCCGGCGTACCCATTCACCGCGATGTACTCCTCGATCCGATCCGGATCGATGATCCCGCTGTTCTCCAGCACAATCTTCTTCTGTCGCGTGAAGAACGGCACGTTCGTCGGGCATACCAGTCGCTTGACCGGCGGACCTTCCAGGCTCGACACGATGTCCGCCGCGTCATTTGCCGTTACGGCCTGGTACATCACGGCCGCGTCGGGTTTGGCCGTCGGCTGCACCCGCACCAGCGGCCCCGCCGCGCACAGCCCCAGGCATCCCACGCCTTTCACGTGACACGTATTCTCCAGCCCGCGCTTGCTCACTTCCTTGTCCAGCGCGTCTTTCACTTGATCGCTGTGCGAAGAGAGGCATCCCGCCGCAACGCACACCTGGATCACGTGCTTGTGCTGCTGCTGCTCTTCCTGCTCGATCGTCGCAATTTTACTCAGTTCTTCCGGTGTCATGGCTCATCCACTTTCCAATTCGGCTCAGGAATTCCGACCGCTCGACCTTGCCCGCAACCTCGCCATCCATTACGACCGCGGGCGCCAATCCGCACGATCCGACACATCTGGCTGTCAACAGCGACAGTTTTCTGTCCGGCGTAGTCTCCCCCGGCTTGATGCCGTGCACCTGCTCGACCGCCGCCAGCAACTGCGGCGCGCCCTTGATGTAGCACGCCGTCCCCATGCACACCACGCACGTGTGCTGGCCTTTGGGCTTGAGCGTAAAAAAGTGGTAGAACGTCGCCACTCCGTACACTTTGCTCAAAGGCAACCGCAGCGCCGCCGCCATGTACTTCATCGCGTCGTCGTCCAGGTACCCGAATGCTTCCTGGACCGTGTGCAGGCCCTCGATCAGCGAATGCGACCGATAGCCATGCCGCCGGACTGTCGCCTCGACAATCTTCCACCGCTTGTCCTGCGACGGCGGCGTAGGTCTGTTAATGACCGTTGACACAGTTTCCTCCGTCACAAAAAGCCCGCTGGCCGATCCCGTATCCGGAACGATCGGCGGTTCTGTGAATCACACGAGCCTTGCTCTTTGCTCTCAGCAGATCCGCGGCAACTGCTCGCCATACGGCTTCTGCAAGATCCGTCGGCCGCCGATCACCGTGTGCAGCTCGCACAGCCCGTCGCGCTCGGGCTCGATGCGGCCGATGATCCGCGCGTCCTGGCCATGCGCGTCTTCCTTCAGTGCCGCGATCGCCGCTTCTGCCGCTTCTGGCCGGGTCACCACCACGACCTTGCCTTCGTTGGCAACCTCGAGCGGGTCCAGCCCGAGCATGTCCGCTGCATGTTGAGTCTCCGGCCGAACCAGGATCCGCAACTCCTCCAGCACCACATGCAGCCCTGTCCGGGTGGCGATGTCCGCCACCACGCATGCCAACCCGCCTCGCGTCGGATCCCGCATGAAAACCACGCCGTTCACCTTCTCCAGCAGCCTTGCGATCATCCGGTTCAGCGGCGCCACATCGCTCCACAGCACGCTCTGCACTTCCGGCATCTCCCGCGCCAGCATCACCGCCAATCCATGGTCCGCGATGCTCCCGCTGACGATCACTACGTCTCCCGGCCGGATCTGGTCGGGATGCAGCCGGGTTTTTCCGTTCACGCTGCCGACTCCGGCCGTCGTTATGTATACCCCGTCCGCCTGGCCCCGCCCGACGACTTTCGTGTCCCCCGTGATCACCTTCACCCCCGCTTCGTCGGCGGTCGCTCTCACGGAGTCGATCACCGACTCCAAGACCTTCCGTTCCAACCCCTCGGCCAAGATCAGGCTCAACGCCAAACCCATCGGCTCCGCCCCGCAGACCGCCAGATCGTTCACCGTCCCGCTGACGGCCAGCCGCCCGATGTCTCCACCGGGAAAACTCAGCGGCCGGACTACATAGCTGTCGATCGTTAAAGCGACGCGGCCCGCTGAGCCCGGCACGATGCTGGAGTCCAATAACTCGCCCAACGATTCGTTGCCTAAACGGGGCAGCAGAGTATGGGCAATTAATTCGTCCGTCAACTGTCCGCCGCCACCATGCGCCAAGACTATATGTCTGGATTTATCAATGCGATACGCCGATGGCGGCGTGCCGGGTTGCTCTTGCATGGCGTTGCTCATAACCTGGCCTCCTGCGACGGCGTGGCGACGGCGTCTTCGCTGGCCGCAATGCTCTTCCCCTGCCGTTTGTATTTGAACCATGCCTGGCAGGTTCCCTCGGAACTGACCATGCATGGCCCGATCGGGCGCACGGGCGTGCACGCAATCGCGAACAACTTGCACTCCGCCGGCGTGCATCGGGCCGTGATCACGTCCCCGCAGCGGCAGCCCGGAGGCTCGGGGCTGTCTATCGGCGTGATCTTGTAACGACTCTGCGCATCAAACCGGCTGAACCGACTCCTGAACGCCAAGCCGCTGTCCGGGATCATCCCCAGCCCCCTCCACCGCGCATCCACCGGCCGGAAAACACGCCGCATCAGGTTCTGCGCCCGCCGATTGCCCCATCGGCTCACCACTTGCGGATACAGGTTCTCCAGCGACGCCTTCCGATCCCGCGCCAATTCCACCAGCTTCGCCAAGGCCGCGGCTATCTGCACATCTTCAAATCCCGCCACCACGCACGGCAACTTGTACCGCCGCACGATCGTCGCAAACGTCGCATACCCTGTGATCGCCGAAACGTGCCCCGGGCACATGAACCCATCCACGTTGACCTGCTTGCTGTCCAGGAGCGCCCGCATGGCCGGGAGAATCCGTTTGTGGCTGACCAGGGCGGTGAAATTCGTCAGCCCCAACCGCTCGGCCTCCAGCACCGCCACCGCCGTCGCCGGCGTGGTCGTCTCAAATCCCACCGCTGCAAAAACCACGTTGCGTTTGGGCTCGGCCGCCGCCAGCTTGACCGCGTCGAGCGAGCAATAGATCACCCGCACATCCGCGCCGCCGCTGCGCGCTTCCTCGAGGCTGCCCTTGGCGCCTGTGACGCGCAGCATGTCGCCATACGTGCAGAGCGTGACCCCCGGCCGCTGCGCCAGCTCGATCAGCATGTCGATGTCGCCTTGCGAGGTCACGCACACCGGGCATCCGGGGCCGCTCACCAGCTTCACGTTCGCCGGCATCAGGCTGTGCAGCCCGCACCGGAACGCCGCCACCGTGTGCGTGCCGCATATTTCCATGAACGCCGCCGGCTTGGGCAGAGCTTTGGCTGCGTCCAGCAGCCGCTCGATTGCCGCGTGGCTGTCCGCCAGTCGCTGCGTCATAATCCACCCCCTTTTTTCTCCAAGTCGTCCAGCACCGCCCAAGTCTCCTTGAGGTCTTCAGCACTGAGCTGCTGAATGGCAAATCCCGCGTGCACCAGGACCCAGTCGCCCTCCTTCACCTCCGGCACCAGCACCGTGCTCACCCGCACCCGGTTGCCGTGCAGATCCACCACCGCATTGTTCCCGTCGCAACTTTTCACTTGAGCCGGCACAGCCAGACACATCGAACACCTTGCCTTTCTCCTCATCGACCCCCGGCCCTCGCCGCCGCGACCGCCGCCTGGCCGTACGCCAGGCCGCCGTCGTTGGGCGGAACCAGCCGATGACGCAACACACGCAAGCCGCGCTGTTCGAGCCGCGCTTGCAGACTCTCCGTGAAACGCTGATTGCAGAACACTCCCCCGGACAACGCCACGCAACGGAGCCCCGTGCGATCGGCCGCGATTGCCGCCGCCGCGTCCCAGGCGCATGCCAACTGCTCGTGAAACATCGCCGCCAACGGCTCGATCGGACAGCCTCGCCCGAATTGCTCGACGATCTCGAGCACCAGCGGTGAAAAATCCAACTCCAGCATCTGCTCGTCGTGGATTGCAAACAAATCCCCAGCCAGCGGGATGCGCTCAGCTCGACACGCTGCCGACTCCAGGCTCATTGCCGCCTGCGCCTCGTGATCGTTGTGGAAGCACAGCCCCAGCAGCGCTGCCACGCCGTCAAACACCCGCCCGGTGCTGCTGGTCGTTGCGCAGTTGATGTTTCGCCGGATCATCCGGCACAGCATCATCCGCTCCTGCGGGTCGGCCACCAGTCGCTTGGCCGCGGGATGCTCGCCGAACCCCGCTCCCAGCGATTGGTACAGCAGCCCCAACGCACACCGTCGTGTGTCGCGTGCCGCTGCATCGCCGCCGGCCAGCACCATCGGCCGCATCCGCCCCAGCCGCTTGAACTCCAGCAGGTTCGCCAGCAGGAGCTCGCCGCCCCAGATGGTTCCGTCGGTGCCATACCCCGTGCCGTCGCAAGTGATCGCCAGCACCGAATCCGTCACGCCATGCTCCGCCATCACCGCCGCCGCGTGGGCATGGTGATGCTGGACCGCAATCGTCGGTACCCGCAGTTTCCCCGCCATCTGATTGGCGTACGCGGTGCTCAGGTACATCGGATGAAGGTCATGCGCGATCCACTTTGGCGTGATGCTGAACAGTTCGCACAGATCGCCGATCGCCCGCTTGAACGCCGAAAATGCCAGCGGATGCGTCAGATCGCCCAAGTGCTGGCTGAGGATCGCACGATCTTCGCGGATCGCCGCCACGGTGTTCTTCAGCTCCCCGCCGAGTGCCAGACCCGGTTCGGCGGCTGCTTGCGGCAGCGCGATCGCGCCGGGGACATAGCCACGAGCTCGGCGGATGGGCAGTGGGTCGGCGTTGCCCATGTCGATGACGACCGAGTCGTCCACGCACCGCTCGATCGGCCGATCGTGCAGCAAGATCGCATCGCACATACCGCCTAACCGCTGCACGGCCTCGGAGTTGTCGATCACCAGCGGTTCGTCGCTCCGGTTGCCGCTGGTCATGACCAGCACATCAAACTGGCCTCGCCCATGGTGGAACAGCAGATGATGGATCGGGGTGTAAGGCAGCATGACGCCTAGCCGGTGATTGCCCGGGGCTATTGCTGGCGCGACGTCGGCCTCTGGTCGGCGGGGAGCAAGCACAATCGGGCATGCCGGCGAGGTCAAGGCCGACACCGTACTTGCGCTCAGTTGCACCAGTTGTCCGGCGCGATCCACGTTGGCGCACATCAGTGCGAACGGCTTGTGGTCGCGCTGCTTGAGTTGACGCAGGCGCAGCACCCCTGCCCAATCATCCGCGCGGACCGCCAGATGGAAGCCGCCCAAGCCTTTGATAGCCAAGATCTTCCCGGCTGCCAGGCGATCGACTACGCCGAGGATCGGATCTTCCGGTATGGCGATTCCTTGCGGACTGACCAGATCGAACTTGGGTCCGCAATTGTGGCAGGCGATGGGCTGGGCGTGGAAGCGGCGATCGGCCGGGCTGGTGTACTCGGTGCGGCACGGATCGCACATAACGAATTGCGCCATCGTGGTGTTGGGCCGATCGTAGGGGACCCGGCGGATGATCGAGTATCGCGGGCCACAGTTCGTGCAGTTGATCAGGGCATAGCCGAACCGGCGGTCGGTGGGGTCGAGCATCTCGCGGAGGCAGTCGGGGCACAGTGCGGTGTCGATGGTGACGCGTGCACTCTGATGAGCGGCACTGTGACTGGCGATGATGCGGAAGTCGGTTTCGTCGGCACGCAGGGGCTGGGCGGCGGAGGAGATTCGGTCGATCACCGCAAGCGGCGGCTTGTGAGCTTGCAGGTCGCGGACAAATGCATCCAGTTGTCCGGCCGGTCCTTGGCCTTCGATGATGACCCCGGTCGTGTCGTTGCAGACGAAGCCGACCAGCTTGTGGTCGTGGGCTAGGCGAAAGACGAAGGGCCGGAAGCCGACACCTTGGACTTGCCCGGTCACCAGCCATCGGTAGCGAGTGGTCTGTAGCGAAGATGAGTTGGTTGCTTCAGACAGCACGATAAGCGGATATTCTTGTCCTTTATACTAGACATAGGAAAAGGAGGGGTCAAGAATAAACAGGGGGAAATGAAGAAAGAGCGAGGTTTCTAGTGCGACATCGTGGATATGCTTGGTGGCGTGCACCACAAATCACCATGTCCACGGTCGCTCTCGCTCGGCGAATCAGGGACTTGAATATCCGTTTTGCCCAATCCGGTCAGGCGAACTTGGTCTTGCCGGGCATGGCAACGGGGGGTGTGGGCAGGGTGCCCCACTGATAGCTTGGGGGAGTCAGGTCTTCCTTGGAGTTGAGGGCTTCTTCCCAAGTGATCATTCGGCCGGTGTAGGCCGCCATGCGGCCGAGGATGGCCATCAGGGTGCTCGTGGTCATGCGCACGCCGTCGTTGATGACCTTGCCGGCGCGGATGGCGGCGAAAAGCTCATCGTGCTCGGTCTGGTACATGTCGTTCTTGGGGCCGTTGTAGGACCAAGTCATGTCTCCGGCTTTGATCTGGTAGAGGCCGCCGGAGTGGAGGTTGCAGACGCCCTTGGTGCCGGTGATGTAGTCGACGACGCCGGAGGCGCAGCCGTCTTGTTGGCGGCAGTAGAGGAAGGCGCGGGTGTTGTCGGCATATTCGTAGACGACCGAGAAGTGGTCGAAGATGTTGCCGTAGGCGGGGCCGGTGCGGACTTGCCGGCCGCCGTGGGCGATGGCGCGGACCGGCATTTCGTCCTTGTGGGCCCAGGCCACCTTATCGATCGAGTGGACCGCCTGTTCGACGATGTGGTCACCCGAGAGCCAGGTGAAGTAGAGCCAGTTGCGGCATTGCCATTCCATATCGGACCATTCGGCTTTTCGGCCGTGGTTCCAGAGGCCGCCGGTGTTGTAGGTGGAGTAATGGGAGGTGATAGGGCCGAGGATTCCGGAGTGGATGAGCTGGAAGGTGGCGCGGTGGGCGTAGTCGTAACGCCAGCAGAAACCGGCGACGAGGTTGAGTTTCTTCTTTTTGGCTTCTTCGACGGAGGCCATGACCGAGCGAACGCCGGGAGCGTCAACGGCCATTGGCTTTTCGCAGAAGATGTGTTTGCCGGCTTCGACAGCGGCCTTGAGGTGAGCGGGTCGGAAGTGGGGGGGTGAGGTCAGAATGACGACATCCACGTCGGCGTGGATGACTTTCTGGTAGGCATCGAAGCCGACGAAGGTGGTTTCGGGGGTGACTTTGACTCGGCCGGCGAATTGCTCGCGGAGGCTGGAGGCGGCGCTTTTAGCGCGATCTTCGAAGGCATCGCCGACGGCGACGAGGTGGACGTTTTTGTCGGCGGAGAGCGCTTGGGCGGCGGCGCCGGAGCCGCGGCCCCCGCAGCCGATGAGGCCGACCTTGATGACGTCATCGGAGGCGGCGTGGACGGATTGGGGGATGATGAGTGGTGCGGCCAGGGCGCCAGCGACGGCGGCGGAGCCTTTGAGGAAATGGCGACGAGTGGCGAAGGACAGCGGGATATCACGAACGGACATGGCACCTCCTGTTGAGTTGGGTTGGTCGTTCATAACCGGGTTCGGGGTGGGCGTCAATGCTGAGCGCGAGTTTAGAGAGCGTGGCCCCCCGCATCACCCCCGCCAGACCGCCGCCAGACCCCCTAAACCCTCCCGGGCGAGCCCCTATCGACCCCCTGGTTTCTTTGCAAAAGCGGCTGTCTTTGGAAAAGGTGTCACTTTTTTAAACATACGAGGTGTCAGGTTGCATTTCTGGCCACAGCAACAAGGTTTTATCGCTTTTTCGGGCGGCCGCGACGACGCTGCGTGGCCTCCACCCCCAACGCTCTGACCACCCGATCCACCCACCGCCTCTCGCCCAGAGGCGCGGATCCAATCACGCAGTGACGCACCCCCTCCAGTTCTGCACCCGCCGTCGGGCGGTTGACCACCGCCGTCCAGCGGACCATCCCCCCCTCCCACAACGCCGCCCACCTTCCCCGCGCCGGGTCCCAATG
>JAPLNB010000203.1 GCA_026693085.1 Planctomycetota bacterium
ATTTCCCCCAATCGAAAATCAAAAATCAAAAATCAAAAATCCCCCATAACCCCCGGCCACTCCAAAGGCCCCCAAAAAATACCAGGGTGGGAAAAGGGGGAGAAAAGAGGGGTCTACGCGGGTTTTTCGGGGGTTTTTCCGGTGGTTATAAGGGGAGCAATGGCTCCCCGCCAGGGCATTCTTCCCGAAACCCGAAACCCGAAACCCGAAACCCGACTCCCCCCTCTCCCTCCGCCCCCCCATTTCTACAAAACGAACCCATTTCCCCCATTCAAAAATCGAAAATCAAAAATCGAAACTCCCCCAACCCCTTGTCAATCCAAAGGCCCCCCAAAACCACCAGCCGGTCCGGCGGGGGGGAGAAGGGGGAGAAAACGGGGAGAAAACGGTGGTTTCAGGGTGGTTTCCGGGGGACTTTCGGGTGGTTTCAGCGTACCCGCCGGGGGCGTACATGGCAGCCATTGCGATCCAGGCCGCATTCCTGTTCGACAACCTGGACCGCTGTTGCCTCCATGCCGCGCCGAGCTTTGGCGACATCACGCCGGGCGCTCAATCGGCTGGTGGCATTCGGGCTGGTGCGGATCGTCTGGCAAGGCGGCTTCCGCAAAGGGGCATCCGTGTACGCCGTGGAACCGCTGCCCAAGCACCTGCCGGAAGGGGGCAAATCGTGCCGACGATAGGAGGACATTCTGCGTCACTTGCTGAGGACGTGGGCGTCCTACTGCCAGAGGACATCTTGCGTAAGTTACTGAGGACGCGGGCGTCCTATCTCCCATAAGGGACCATAAGGCGTACTCGCACTTGTGTGCAGTACGCAAAAACAAATTGACAGCAACGCGGAGTACGGGTATAAAACAATACCTATGCGGAAGGCGAGCAAGGGAAAGTCGATGACTGAGCTATTGCGGCAAGCGCTGATGCAGGCCGACAACAAGTACGCCGTGACCAAGGCGACGGGCGTTCCCAAGGCATCGCTCATCCGCTTCCTGCGCGGTGATCAATCGCTCAGGTTGGACATGGCGGACAGGCTGGCGGCGTATCTCGGTATCGAGTGTATCCGCAGGAACGACATGGAAACTGGCCGACCGTCTTCTGCCCGGGCAGGAACTGGGGCGCCTGGTTCCAGCCCCACGTGCCGCCGGGAGCCCGTCCGCGCCAGGTGTAGTTGCCGGTGACCAGCGAATACCGCGCCAGGGCGCATAGCGTAGCGGGCGTGTGGGCGTCGGTGAAGCGCATGCCCTCGCGGGCTAGCCGGTCAATGTGCGGACTGGGTATCTTGCCCTGGGGTTGTAGCAGCGAAAGTCGCCCCAGCCGACATCGTCGGCGAGGATGAAAACAATGTTGGGGCGATCGCGGGGTCCGGTGGTTTACGCAAAACCGTACCGCACACAGCAGATCGCAATGAAGAACGTGAAGAGTTGCTTGAGCATGAGTCCTCTCACGCCTCGGAGACAGGTTGTCGTCGCCTGTCCACGGCTACGGTCCGAGTTGCCGCAGCCTGTCCTCAAAATGCTTACGCTGACCCAATTGAATTCTGCCGTTGGCAATCGCCTCGCGATACACCGCGCGCGCTTTGTCGATTTGATTTGTCTGTTCGTATACGGCGGCCAGCAAGGCGTGCGCATCACCGTTGTCCTTATCGTGAAGAAGCAGCGCCTGCAAAATTTCGGCCGCTCCATCGGGATTGCCGCTGGTGTTCAGGTAAAAGGCGAGGGTGTACAAGAACCGCGGGTCCTTGGCCCGGAGTGCGCACGCCTGTCTCAGAAACGACAGTGCTTCCTGCGGCGACTTGGGGACCAAGAGCACGCCAAGGTTGTAAGCGGCCTCGGCCATGGCCGGGTCGGCCTTGAGGGCGGCGCGCAGGTGCTCCTCGGCTTTAAGGGGGTTGCTCAATTCCGCTTGCAGCAGGCCCATGTTGAAGTTCGCGGCCGCGTTGGCGGGATCGAGCTTCAGGGCCTTGCCCAAAACCTCGGCGGCCCGCTGGCGCTGCCCGACCTGCGCGTACAGCAGTGAGACGTTGACCAGCGGCAGAACGGTGTCGGGTCGCAACTGAGCTGCGCGTTGGTAATGTTCGATCGCCAGCGGCAGGTTGCCGCGATCCGCCTGCAGGCCGGCAAAGTTGTAGTGTGAACTCCAGTCATCCAGCCGGACACCAAAGGATGCGGCCAATTCGGCCGTTGCGGCATCCAGGGCAGAGCGGTCCTTGTCGTCGATCAGCTCCGGTGGCAACGGTGCCAGTGCGCCCGCGGCCCGCACCCTCACAAGCCGATAATCATCCCGCGCTGCCGCAACCAGGAGCTGGCGAGCCTCGGGCGAATCGAGGTTCTCGCGAAGCGCGCTTGCCGCCGCGGATCGAACCAGCGGAGACTTGTCATTCATGGCCTGCCGAATGGCAGTCCATTTCCGCTCGTCCGAACAGCGCGCCAGCAGACGGATCAGCGACGTGGCATAGATCTCGTCCCGTTCCGCTGAGGCAGTCTCGTGCAGCATCTCCGGCAGGCGCGACCAGTCTCCCTTGCGCGCCGCGGCCAGCAGATGTCCTCTGTGCAGGATGGGGGCCTGATAGTCGCGAAAATACCACTCGCGGACATACGCATCCGCCCAGGACGCATCCTTGTCCGAATGGCAGATGTTGCAGGCGTTGGGGCTCTTGAACGCAAGGGTGGCCGCCGGAGCAGGTGGGCGCAACGAATGATCGGTCCGCCGCATGCGCGCAAACTCGGTCGTCGGCATGTGGCAGTCGATGCACCGGTCGCCCGCGGTGCCGGCCTGGTGATGCGAGTGAGCGGATGAATCGGCGACGAGCTTCTGGTGGCAGGGCATGCAGGCATCGTTCGGATTTTCCGTCTTGAAGCGGTAACGCCCGCTCGATGTGTGGCATTGCACGCAATGCATCGGTCCCGATACCGCACATGGATTCATGCGCCAGAGCGTGAATGTGTAGTTCTCGCCGAGATCGCGGCCGTCGGGATAGAAGTCGGGGTCTTCAAGCGTGGCCAGGTCAAAATGGTCGAAGTAGCGATCGCCTGGCTTGTAGGTACCGGTCAGCGGGTTCATCTTGGCATGGCACGGCGCGCAGGTGGCGTTGTGTTGCTCAGGCGTGAAGTGCCTGGCGCTGATTAGACGCGAGTCGATCATCGCCTCTCCCGGCTTCAGCGCGCGTGCTGCTTTCACGTGATCGGCCGCGGGTCCATGGCACGTCTCGCAATTTATCCCCGGCTCGGCCCAGATCGTGTGGTATCGGTCGGATTTCTCGTCATAGTTAGCTGAGAGCTGGCTGACATGGCAACTGTAGCAGGAGGTGTTGAAGGTGTAGGCCGGATCGGTCCAGGGAAGGATCGAGTCGCTGTCTGCGAAATGGCGCATAGCGCTGGCCTGCGTGTCAAACCACTCTTTCTTCCGGACGTCCCACGCCAGCGGAAGGGTTTGCAGCCGACCGCGGTCAAGCTGCGTCAGGAAGTAGTAGACGTTCTTCCCGCCAAGGACATGGAGAATCGGATACGACCTGCGGCCAAGCTTATCCTGTTCCGATACGGCGGCCGCGGCAACGTCAACCTCGAAGACTGGCTGGCCAGTCTTTACCTGTCCCTTCTTGACGGGCAGATGGGCGAGGGCGAACTCCTGCGTGTACGGCTGCATGGCCAACCCATGGTGCGACGTTGACCAGAGCTGGTAGAAGCGTGCGTGGCATTCCCGGCAGGTGGATGAACCGACAAAGAACGCTCGCTGCTCGGTTGCCGTCGTCGTCGCGACCTCAGAGGCGGGGTGCGATGGCGCCCGGTGCCTGATCAGCCAGATCGTAGCGCCCATCGCCGCGCACGCGGCGATGCCAATCAACAGGAGACGTGGGCTCGACAATCTCACGATGGCCATTGTTCAGACTGGCTGCATACTGTAAACGACGCTCGCCCCGCGGCCAATCTGTCACGAATGCGGGCGAGATGAAGCGGTAGCCCGTCGTCGTGCCGTCTCCAGGTATTTGAGCATTACATCCCGGCGCCCTTATGAAGACGCTGCTGGTGATTTTTAGCATCCCGACGGTTGTGCGTGTAAACCAGGCACCGGATTGTTCAGCCGATGCGACGGATTTTCGAGTAGATCCGGCCCGATGTTCAAGCGCGGAGGTTTGTCGTCATCAGAACCGACATCACCTTCGGCCTATCACTCCGAAGGTTACCCGAGAGAAGCGCGTTATCCGCTGTGATCACAACCCGCCGCCGCGGGCGGGGAGTTCGAGACACGCGAAGCGAACACCGAGCAGCGTACCCGTTGCTCGAACCGCCGCACACTCGTGCCAATCGCCACGCCAACTGAAACCATCACGATCTGCTTGCCGCTGTCTTCTTGGACGTTGAGTGTCTGCGGCAACCCAAAAGGAGCCGCCATGAACGACTCTCCGAATCGTCACGACTTGGATGTTCTTAGAACGATTGCGGCCCTGTGCGTCGTCACCGTTCACCAACTGGCGCTACTGAGCGGTCGGAAGCAGGATACGCTCCGCCACCAAGTCGGCCTTTTGGAAAAGCGGCAGCTTGTGCAGGTCGGGACCATGGCGGTAGGCGGGGGCCGCGGGCGACCGGAAAAGATCTTGAGCCTCACGTCCCTGGGCCTGAAGCTCCTGTGCGATGCCGGCTTCGACTTGTCGGAGAAAGCGAAGGAGCCCGTGGTGATGCTGAACCCGAAATTGGTGCGACATCAGCTTCTGATTGGCACGTTTCGCGCCCACCTCTCGCTGATGACACGCACTTGGCCGGAGTTCCGCGTGAAGTTTCTGCTGCCCAGTGATTCCGGCCTTGCCGGTCGTGATGACAATGAACGCGCCAGCCTCGTGCCCGATGCGATCCTCGGGCTCAGCCATACGGGGCTTGGCGGGACTCTGTTGTTCTTCCTGGAGGCAGACCGGGGAACAGAGACCCTGGCCAGCAATGGCGGCGGCAGCGATATTGCTCCGGCTGCAGATCGGTCTCGATGATGGGCGTCACGCAACCTCACCGTCGGGACTTCCCGTGTTGCGATGTCTCTCCTCTTGCCAGACATGCCCTGGCCACTACCCCGGCGGAAAGGAAAGTCTGTGAACGCTCGGAGGTCCTTCCTTCTCAGCCTTCTCCGAAATGCTGGCGGATCGGCTTCCGCGATTGTTCTATGCCTATCCGGTTGACGCACCTACCCCCCACGGGTAGTGGCGATAGTCCCAAACCGGTGATGCTCCCACTCGCCCGAGTACAACTCGGCGTAGGTGGGAGACTCGGC
>JAPLNB010000204.1 GCA_026693085.1 Planctomycetota bacterium
GCTCAATTGGCAGAGCAGCGGTTTTGTAAACCGCAGGTTATCGGTCCGAGTCCGATCGGTGGCTCTATTCAGTTACCCCCTGCAAATGCACGATTTCGCCCTGTTTTACCGGGCGATTCTGCGCTTGTGGACATCTGCTTATCGACTCCGCAAGACTCCACCAAGCTACTTGAAACGGCGCCTTCTAGTGACACAGGGGGTGACACAGGAAAAACAGGATGCTGACAGGAGGGGTTTCGGCCCACCGTCCGGCCATCCGTCCCCGTCGCGGCCACGTGATTATTTTCCGGCTTGGACAGGTCCGGCAGTACGTTCAGCGCCGCCGTGAGATTGCCCGCGTACTGGTGGGTGTAGCGATCCATCGTAAACGTAATCACGGAATGGCGGGCCAGGCTCTGCGCCTCTTTGGGATTCACCCCGCCCATCACCAGCGCCGTGATGAATGAATGGCGTAGGCTATGGAAGTCGACGTAGCGGCCGTCGGCGTCGATGTAGGCGGAATTGTACTGGCTTGGCCTTCTGATGCGTCCTGAGCGGTCCTACGCGATTGCGGCCATGCTCTACGGGCGTCGGCAGCAGGTCCAGCCCCAAGTATGCCGCCAGCACGTCCGCTGTTTTCAAGGTGATGCCTTGCTCGCCCCGGACAAAGCGGCTCAAGATGCTCTCGGACACGCCCGACCCCTGAACGATGCGCCGACGATTCTCTGTCGCATCCAAAATCGCCGTCCGCAATCGCTCGCTCATCTTCATTGCTTTGTCCATCGTCGTCATTATGCCACCTATCTTGTGAACCTGAAGCTCGATCCACTGGAATCTGGGGAATCGAATGGGTGAAGCACGCAAGGAGGCGTTAAGGGTCGGTTTTGACGGCAGTCTCAAGCTGCAGTTCCACGGGCCTGCCATCACCAGTGATGCGGGCCTGGTCGCGTATCGCGAACTCGATGAAACGCTGGGACTGACGGCGACGGCGGATGACGTGTTCTGCGATCCTCGGCGGGGCAAGAACACACCGAACGAAGTGACTGCCTTGCTGCCGCAATCGGTGTACAGTCGCCTGGCGGGCTACGACGATACGAACGTTGCGGAACGGCTTGCTGTTCATCCGGCGATGCGTCAGGTGGTCGGAGGTCGGGCCAAGGATCGTCAGGCCGCGTCCACCAGCCAGATGGGCCGCTTCGAGACGGAGATTCTGACGGCCAGAAGAAACCGCAAGGCGCTGATGGATTTGTCGGCGATGTGGATTGATCGCGTTCGCCAACGCCGCGCCCTGGACAAGTTGATTCTCGACCTGGACATTCGCAGATACTACCGTGGCGACTCGGCGTTCGCCATCCCGGAGTTGTACTCGTTCCTCGAAGGCGAGAACTACGGGTATGTGATCCGATTGAAGTCGAATCTCCTGCTGGAGCGGTTCATCCAGCACTTGATGACTCGCCCGGTAGGCCGCCCGCCGAAGAAGCCCATAGGGCGTTATCACGACTTCATGTACCAGGTGGCCAGTTGGGACAACGCCCGCCGCGTCGTGGCCAAGGTCGAATGGCACCAGGGTGAACTGTTCCCCCGCGTTGGCTTCATCGTCACCAATCTCCCTTGGCGGCGCCAGCGGGTGGTCCGGTTCTACGACCATCGCGGCACGGCGGAGCAGTGGATCAAGGACGGCAAGAACGCGGTGAAGTGGACGCGCCTGAGTTGTCACGACTTCGTGGACAACCAGGTGCGATTGGAGTTCTTCGCCCTGGCGTACAACCTGGGGAACCTTCTGCGGCGACTGGCCCTGCCCGGCAGCGTGAAGCACTGGTCGATGACCTGCTGCGGCACATTCAAGCCATCAAGCGACATGTGGCCACGCTCAAAGAACAGGCGACACTGCCCGCACAGCGCGAAGAGCAGAACGCCATGGAAACCAGATGCAACGCACTGCGGACAGAGTTGGAAGGCGTCAAGGCGCGGATTGAACCGGAACTCGCCCGCGTGGAGCACGACCTAACTCGGGAAGCCTGTTTTTGCGCCGTCAATCCATGAAATTTATCACGTCGAGCCGCCGGGGATGGTGTTCCAGCGCCGCCTTGACCGTAATCAACCCTGTATCCTGTTCAGCGTTTGCGGAGTTCCAGCGAATCGCGATCGAAGCACGCTTCGCCGGCCGTCGCGAGCAGTTCCACGACGAGGACCACGTCCGCGACCGGCTCGGTGACCTCGAAATTGTACTCAAGTTTGCGCCAGTCGGAGGTGCCGACGAGGCCGGCAGGGCGCCTGCCGCCGCTGATGCGCAGACCAGCGCCGTTGTTCTCGCCCGCGGGCGCGATGACCTTGGCGACCCGCCCGAGTCCCTGGAACGTGTAACGTCCGCGGGCGAGGGCCACGGTGGTTCGGAAGGAACCGGGGCTCAGGCCGTTGACGCGGATGCGGAGGAGTGGCTTGCTGCCCTCTTGGACGCGATCCATCACGGCCGTGGCTTCGCCCTGCCCGACCCAGCCCTTGGGCGACGCCACGCCGGCCGGGTCGAACGTCAGGGCCTGGTTGGGGATGGAGAGCATGCGATCAACATTGCGCACGCGATTGCGCACCCGGGCCTTCAGTTCCGCCGGCTGATCTCTGAACTGCCGGACGGCATCGGGACCGATCTCGGCCATGACGGGCACGATGCGAGCCGCCATGGCGTCGATGTAGCGGTTCAGTTTCTCGGGATCGAAGCACTTCTGGCGCACCTCCAGCACGCGTTGCATGTAGCGGGCGCGGTCATCGGGGGTCTGGAGGACGGCCTGACACATGATCGCTCCGCCGATGAGCGGGTGCCTGTCGTTGCGGAAGAGCTGGTCCATGCCGCGGGCAAGAAAGACAAACTTGTCGGTCCTGGGGTTGTGATAGATGCGATAGTTGTTGTGATTGAAACAGTATCCATCCCAACTGGCAAACAACCCTTCCACCGCCATGAACGTGTAGAACAGGTCAACGTCCAGGATCTTCTCGATCTTCTGGCGACGGAGAGCCGGATTGGGCTCGCGAACCGCCTCCATGAGCTTGCGGGGGTCGCATGGGTCGTCCGGATCATCGATCGTCTTGCTGAAGTCCTGATCGATGTCCTTGACAAAGCCGCCATCGAAGAGGTCGCCGACAGTGTGCCCGAAGAAGCGGTGGATGAAGGCCTTGTTGTGGCCCTCGATCAGGACGTACAAGCCAAGGTGGCGGTTGTTCAGCCATACGCGCGCGTTGGTGACGCGCGGTCCGGCAAGACCCGCGTCGCGCAGAATCGCCCCGCCGAGGTTCTCTTCCATGTAGCTGACGTCCTGCACGGAGTTGTTGAGGTGGGCCTTGGTGAGGCCGTGGAACCGGGTCTCGGGGACAAACTTGTCGAAATTGACCGTGAGTGAGGGGTAGTCATCAACTGCACGGAAACTGCCGAGCGCGCCCTTGATGTGAATCCCCACATCGGTGTAGACGCGTTCGGGTTGGCCGGGCGCGCTCTCGCGTACGGTCGCATGCACGTATGCACGGGCCGGGCTGGCCGGCGAGGCGTTGCTCGCGTTCTCGCGGAGCGACTTCATGCCCACGGCATCGACCTCAATGTGGATGCGCGGGATGGAGCCTTTGGAAAAGAACTCCTCCGCTTCAGCTTGGCGTTCTCGCCAGGAGGGTTGGGCTCTTGCGGGCTTCGTTGCCGGGCCGGCGGCGGCGTGCGCGCAATCGGCGACCAGAAAGAAGACGAGAAGGGAGGCCCACGCGCTGACGCTCGACATATTCCTTCTCCTTCATTAAAGGTAATGGGCCGGTGCTGACATTCGATCCGGAATCTCCCATATGAACCTTGGCCGACGAACGCCGTCGGCAATTTGGCGTAGGATACCCAGGGTTGGAGTTTTGCAAAAGGTTCTTCTGCGCTCGCAGCAGCCTCAAACACCAAGATTGGGAACCTCTTCTTCACCGCATTCTTCCCCTTCTTGATCCATTGTTCCGCTGTACCGCGGCCGTTGTAGAGCGAAGAAAAGGGGTCACTCCTCATTATCCGGCGAAGTAGTAGTAGCCTCCGCCGAAGACCCGCCGAAAACACTCCGTCCCCCCGATTTGCCTGATCGCCTCTTCTGCCGACCTCCCCCTGACCCCGCCCAACCGACTCTGTCCGAACCCTAACAAATCCAGCCAGTTTTTACTTGACATTGCCACTCTTCTGTGGTATAATACCTCCGTGGCAGGCCGGACGCGGTCCCCCTGCCGGGTCGGGGGGCAAGTCCCCTCTGCCAGGCTCTTTGACAATTTGATTCCGCACCGCCTCAGCCCCAATCGCCCGCTCATATGCTCGGCGGTCGCTATGTGTCGGTTTTCGTCACTTTGGGGTCGGTTTGGGGTCGGTTTGGGGTCGGTTTGGGGTCGGTTTGGGGTCGGTTCTGGTCGGTTCTGCACGGTGCTATCAAACAGAAAACCACTCAAACCCCCTTTCCAGCTCATCTTATGCTTTCACCCCCCCCCCCGCCAAACTTTTTTTCCCCTCC
>JAPLNB010000205.1 GCA_026693085.1 Planctomycetota bacterium
AGAGGGATGGGAGGGGAGAGAGGGGGATGGAGTTTTTCACATTTTATTATTTAAAATTGCGGAGGACGGGTTTATCGGCGGGGAGGTCGGCGGGGTTGGGGGCGGGGAGGGTGACTTTGGCGGTGGCGGCGAATTCGGAGCCGCGTTGGAGGGTGATTTGGAAGGCGAGGCTGGACATGGCTTCGGGGCCGTGGCCGATGACGGTGTGGAAGACGCGGCCTTTGCCGAAGTCGATGGCGAGGAGGATGGGTTCGTTTTCGTTGGTGCCGCCGGTTTTGGGGTCGGAGAAGGCGGTGGCGAGGACGGTGACGTTTTTGCAGGGGCCACGGAGTTTGGCGTAGAGTTCATCGGGGGCGTGGCGGAAGGCTTGGGGGAGGCCTTTCATGACGGGGTGGTTGGGTTCGCGGGATTCGAGGAGGAAGGGGTGTTGGGCGCCGTGTGTTCCGCCGTCGCCTGGGGAGGAATCGAAGACGATTTTGCCGTTGCGGTAGCGGATCATGGGGCCTGACTGTTGGTTTCGGCCGCCCCAGCCGCCGACGGCGATCATTTCGTTGAATTCGGGCCAATCGGGGAAGGAGTTATCGGCGGCGTGGACGATGACGAGTCCGCCGCCGTTGCGGACGTAGTTGGTGAAGTTGGTGCGGAGGGTTTGAGGCCAGAGGTCGCCGTTGTAGTTGAAGATGAGGACGTCGTAGTCGGCGAATTTGGGATTGTAGTTGGCCCAGGCGTCGGGGGTTTTCTGGGGGCTCTGAGAGGGGGCGGTGGAGACGGTGACGGTGAATCGGCCGGAGTCTTGGAGGATCGATTTGAGGATGGGGGTGCAGGCTTTCCAGTCGTGGTTATTTTGGCCATCGATGATGAGGGCGTTGAGTTTGTCGGCGGCGTGGGAGGGGGGGGCGAAGAGGGAGAGCGTGAGAAGGGTTGCGAGGGAGAGGAGCAGGCGATGTGTGGTCATGAGATCTCCGTGAAAGAATGGTTGTATATGGTACCGTTGGGGGGCGGGGGCGTTGGGGGCGGGGTGAGATGGATTTTGCGGAGAGGGGGGGGGAATTGGGGGAATGAGAAGAAAGCCCCGGATGGAAATCCGGGGCTTTGAAGGTCTTGGTTGAGGGGTTTGGTTTTAGTGTCGGCGCCGGATCAGGAGGCCGGCGAAGGCGAGGAGGGAGAGGGCGGCGGGTTCGGGAACGCCGTTCAGCTTGAACTCGCTGAACTGTGTGCTGTTGGCGGTGCCGGCATCACGGATGGTGGTGACGAGGACGCGGTAGTAGCTGAAGAAACCGCTAGGGGCGATCGGCAGTTCCGTGCCCCAGGTGGAGCGGCCTGGATCGACCTCGATACCCGACGGACCGGTGTAGATCGGTGTCCAAGTGGTGTTGAAGACACCCAGGTAATCCGAGAACGGGCCCGCGGTACCCTCGATCGAAATCGTCATGGGGTCGCGATTGGCGCTGTCATTGGCGGTTGCCATTTGGAGGCTGGTGAGCTTGGACGGGCCGAACGCGGGCACCACGATGAAGCCGACGTTGGTCTTGCCGAAGTTCAGATACTTGGTTCCGGTGTTGTTGTCCATGACCTTGGCGGGCGCCTCGCCGACCGGATGGTTGTTCGCCGCGGTGACGGGGAGACCGCTGATTGCGCTGCCCGGCGTCGCGTTAACGGCGTAGATCGGATCAGTCGGCGCCAAAATCACAGAGGCCTGAGCCAGACCGGCCACGCCGAGTACCAAACCCATAACCACCACACACAAGAAAGATCGTGATCGCAACATAGATTACTCCCACTCTCCAAGAAGAACTACTAAAGACATGCGTTAGAACTACACTTCGTCCTGCAACAGTAACGTCTTTTCATTATAGCCCAGTTCTGGCGCGAGGCTAGTAATACGGGCGGAATTTGTGTGCATCTTGTGGATATTACGATAGTTTTCGAGACGAGAGGGGGCTTCCAGGGTGGTGCTGATCCGATCTATAGGGGTTGGGGAAAATGGGGAAAGTTGGGAAGCCGCCGCTCGACCGGTGGCATTTGCATGCATATAGTACTGTGGTGGTATTGCATTGAATTGATTGGTATGGATATTAGTTGTCGATTGGAGCAGAATAGAGCATCAAAGGAGCAAGCCATGGCAGACCCAGAAATTTCAACGACCCGTGGGTTCGCATCCATGGAGCAGAACAAGCAGCGGGAGATCGCTCGCAAAGGTGGGGCGGCAGTGAGCCGGAATCGTGAGTATATGGCGGCGATAGGTCGCAGGGGGGGTCAGCGGATCAGTCAGAATCGTGAGCACATGGCGGCGATTGGGCGTAGGGGGGGGCAGAATATCAGCCAGAATCGTGAGCACATGGCGGCGATAGGGCGTAAGGGAGGGGAGATGGTGAGCAAGGATCGGGAACACATGGCGAGCATCGGTCGGAAGGGTGGGGAGGGGTAGTGATTTGCGAAAGGGTTGACGGCGTGGGGTGAGGGGGTTGGGTGGCGGTCTTGATGTATAAACGTTTTTTGGTTTTCTAGCCCCGGTGCCGTTCGCATCGGGGCGGGGAGATGGTATGTTTTCCGGAGAGCTTATTGGCTTACAACGGGAGCAACCATGGGAATATTCGACAAACTTCGCGGCGAACTGATTGATATTGTGGAGTGGCTGGATGATACGCGGGACACGATGGTGTATCGGTTTGCGCGGTATGACAATGAGATCAAGTATGGGGCGAAGTTGGTGGTTCGGGAATCGCAGGTGGGTGCGTTTGTGAATGAGGGGCGGCTGGCGGACGTTTTTGGTCCTGGGACGTATACGCTGGAGACGCAGAATTTACCGATTCTTTCGACGTTGCGGGGGTGGAAGTATGGTTTTTCGAGCCCGTTCAAGGCGGAGGTTTATTTTGTAAACACGCGTACGTTTGCGGGGCAGAAGTGGGGGACGAAGAATCCGATCATGTTGAGGGACGCGGAGTTTGGGCCTGTGCGGCTGAGGGCGTTTGGGACGTATGGGCTGCGGGTTCTGGATGTGGCGGCGTTTTTGCGGCAGTTTGTGGGGACGGATCAGCGGTTTACGGTTGCCGACATTGGGGATCAGCTTCGGGACATGGTGGTGGCGCGGTTTGCGGACATTCTGGGTGAGAGCAAGATACCGATTTTGGATCTGGCGAGCAATCAGGATGAGTTGGGGAAGTTTGTGACGGGGCGGATTCAAGCTGATTTTTCGCAGTTTGGGGTGGAGGTTGTGGCGTTGGTGGTGGAGAACATATCGCTGCCGCCTGAGGTGGAGCAGGCGATGGACAAGCGGACGAGCATGGGAGTGATCGGGAATTTGGGCGCGTATTCGCAGTACCAGGCGGCGAACGCGATGGAGGAAGCGGCGAAGAATCCCGGGGGATTGGCGGCGGGCGGGATGGGGATGGGGATGGGTTTCGCGATGGCGCAGCAGATGGGGCAGAATCTGAGTGGTGGGCAGGGTGTTGGGGCACCGTCGCCGCCGCCGTTGCCGACGGCGACGGCGTACTTCATAGCGGTTGGCAATCAGCAGGGGGGGCCATTTGATATGGTGCAGTTGGCGGAGAAGGTGAAGGCTGGGGAATTGGGGAGGCAGACGCTGGTATGGAAGACGGGGATGTCGCAGTGGATGGCGGCGGAGAAGGTGGTGGAGTTGGGGGGGTTGTTTGCGCAGGTTCCGCCGCCGTTGCCGAAGAACGGATAGGCGATTCCGTGCAGATGGTGAGAGGTGTTTGACGGGAGCGAGGGTTGGGTCCATGAGTGTATCGAGCGAGACGCAGCGGCAGTTTCCGTGCAGGCAATGTGGGGCGAATCTGGAGTTTGAGCCGGGGCAGTATGCGTTGAAATGTCGGTACTGTCAGACGGAGAATGAGATTGGGGTGTCGGCGAAGCGGGTTTCGGAGGAGGATTTTCTGGTGGCGTTGGCGGCTGAGTCGGGTGGGGAGGCGACGCAAGAGACGCTGACGGTGAAATGCGAGGCATGCGGGGCGGAGTCGGCACTGAAGGCGGATGTGACGGCGGACCAGTGTCCGTTTTGCGGGTGCGCGATTGTGGCACAGGGGAGGTCAAGCAGGCAGATCAAGCCGAAGAGTCTGTTGCCGTTTCATATCAAGCGAGAGCAGGCGATGGGGGCGTTTGGGGATTGGGTGAGGGGGTTGTGGTTTGCGCCGAGCGATCTGGGGCGGTTTGCGGATGCGAATGGTCTGAAGGGGGTGTACATTCCGTACTGGACGTACGACTGCAACACGGAATCGCAGTACAGGGGAGAGCGTGGGGATGATTATTGGGAGACGGAGACGTATACGGCGAATGAGAACGGGAAATGTGTAACGAAGACTCGGCAGGTGAGGAAGACGCGGTGGCGGCCGGTGTCGGGGACGGTGGGGAATTCGTTTGATGACATTCTGATATTAGCGAGCAATTCGCTGCCGCGGCAGTACACGGAGAAGCTGGAGCCATGGGATTTGGAGAATCTGGTGGGGTACAGCGACGAGTATTTGGCGGGATTTGTGGCGGAGAGTTACCAGATTGATTTGAAGGGGGGGTTTGAGCTGGCGAAGCAGCCGATGGCAGGGGAGATTCGGAGGACGATTTGCCGGGACATCGGGGGGGACCATCAGCGGATTGGCTCGGTGGACACGCAATATTTCGACATCACATTCAAGCCCATTCTGTTGCCGTTGTGGATCAGCGCGTATTCTTACCGTGGGCGGACGTTTCGGTTCTTGATCAATGCGCGGACGGGTGAGGTAAGCGGTGAGAGGCCATACAGCGGGTGGAAGATCGGGTTGTTGATTTCGGCGATTTTGGTGATGGTGGCGGCGGTGGTGATGCTGGTGAGGTATAGTCAGTAGCGAGGGCGGGCAGGGCGAACTCATTTGGGAGAGGCGTGTCGGACAGGAGTGTCCGACCTACCGAATGCGGTGTCGGACAGGAGTGTCCGACCGACTGTCAGAAAGGCTAAATGCATTT
This sequence comes from Planctomycetota bacterium, assembly GCA_026693085.1. GTDB lineage: Bacteria > Planctomycetota > Phycisphaerae > Tepidisphaerales > Tepidisphaeraceae > JAPLNB01. The sequence goes on from JAPLNB010000205.1 coordinate 4,957, forward strand.
GCCCTGCGAGGGGGGTGTGGCCTTCTTTGTTGGCATAACGTGGTTTTCCAATCAGGAACGGCGATTTCCCGCTTTGAGCGCGCCGGCGGCCAGAAAGACGTTATGATAGGGATCGGTTTTTCACTTCAGGAGGCCGTGTATGGACAAGGAAGTCCTCAAGCGGCAGTTGAAGGCACCGGACGGGCAATGGATTGCCGCCAGCGAATGGGAAGTCCGGGACATCTTCCAGAAGCTCACCGCCGACGGCGAAGTTAGATTGACCCGTCCGTACTTCTGGGCCAAGGGCTGCGGCGGGACTTTTCCCGCCGATGTTCCGTTGGGAATCGATGAAGGAAGGGTGTCGCCGGGGGCGCGTGAGGTCCTGTGCCGGCTGGGAATGGTGCAGAACTTTCGGCAGGCTGCGGATGACGCCCGGCGGATCGGGAATGTTCCGGTGGGCAGGAACCGATTGCGCGAACTGGTGGAGGCCGAAGGTGCGGCGATCACCCGTGCTCGCAACAGCGGCGAAATCAGGGCGGTCTGGATCAGCGCCGATGCGAAGGTCCAGGACAAGGCCACGGGCGGCGTGACGACTCGGGTCTATGCGGGCGTGGACGGTGTGATGGTCCCAACCGTGACGCAGGCGGAGAAGAGCAAGCGCCGGAAGAACCACGGGATTCGCCGTCAACGGCGATCGGCGGCGGGGATCGGCAACGCCAAGCCGCTGCCGCCGTCCCGTCCGGGAGCGGATGAGGGGTTCAAGGAGATGAAGATCGGCCTGTTCTATGACCAGGAGAAGAAGCACCGGCACGCCTTCGTGACCGAATCCAACAGCGAGGCTTTTGGGCTATTGCTCAAGGCGCATGGCGATCAGGTCGCCTTCGAAAAGGCGGACGAAAGCATCTCGCTGACCGACGGGGCCAAGTGGATTGCCGGGCAGATCTGCCGGGTGCTGCTGCTGATCAAAGTGATGCTGCTGGACTTTTATCACCTGAGCGAGCACATCCATGCGGCGGCCAAATGCTGCCTTGGGGAGACGCCGGAGGCGAAGGAGTGGGCCGCGTCGCGGCTCAAGGACATCAAGGAGTTGGGCGTGACGCCGGTGCTGGCCGCGATTGACGCCTTGACGAGAAACATCCGTGCGCCGACCAAACGGGAGAGTCTGCGAAGCCTCAGGGCTTACCTGGTCGCTCGTTTGGAGTTGCTGGATTACCCCATGGCATTGGCCAGAGGAATTGACATCGGCTCGGGCCCAACCGAGGCCGCGTGCAAGACCTTGACCCTGCGCCTCAAGCAGTCCGGCATGAAATGGGACCGCGATCATGCCGCCAGCATGATGAATCTCACGGCGCTCTACGACAGCGGTCAGGCACAGGACTATTGGAGTCAGGCGGCCTGATGCCAAGAAATAAGGCCACACCCTGCGAGGGGGAGGCGAGCGGTCGGCGATTGCTTGCTTGGGGATGCTGTGGGGCATAAGCTGGATATTCAGGTCCAGATATGAGTTTGAATGGAAGGAAACGAGATGATTTCACAGACTGCGGAGTATGCGTTGCGGGCGGTGGTTTGCCTGGTGGGCAGCCGGCAGGCGCCGATGACGACGCAGGAGATTTCGCAGATGGCGAAGATTCCAGCGGGGTATTTGTCGAAGGTGATGCAGGCGTTGGTGCGGGCGGGGCTGGTGAATTCGTTTCGGGGGCTGGGGGGTGGGTTTCTGTTGGCGAAGGAGCCGCGGGAGTTGTCGGTGTATGAGATTATCCAGGCGGTCGATCCGCTGAAGCGGATTCGTAGCTGTCCGCTGGAGTTGAGATCGCATGGGGCGCAGTTGTGTGCGTTGCATCGGCGGTTGGATGATGCGATGGCGATGGTGGAGAAGGGGTTTCGTGAGTCGACCATTGCGGAGTTGCTGTGGGCGCCGACGAAGAGTAAGCCGTTGTGCGATGTGGGTTTGAGAGGGAAACACGAAGTTCGAAATATGGGACAATGACGACCGAGGGGGGTTGGAGGCGCCAAACCACGAGGGAAGTCGTGGGGGGGGGCAAAGGGCGGGAATTGGCGGGAGGGGTGGGGTGTGCCCATTTTTTCGGGAGAAGGCGTAAGAGGAGGTGTAGAATGGCTTTTGGCCGACGGAGTCGGGCGTTTTTAACAGGAGTAAGCCATGGAACGGCTATTGACGATGGACAAGGAACAGTTCATTTCGGAAATGC
>JAPLNB010000206.1 GCA_026693085.1 Planctomycetota bacterium
GCTGCTGTGGTCGCAGACGGTTTTGAAACAGGCGTTGGGAGATGCTGCTGTTTCAAAACTCCCGACCCGGTTCACGGCCTTCCTGCTGGACCGTCTGGCCGCCGTGGGATAGCCCGGTAGAATCGGCAGAAGTCGAGCTAATGGGTCCAGTGCTGGAGTTCCAAGGGCAATGCTGCCGCGTGAAAAGAGAGCGGCCCCAAATGTGAATGAACCCCACTGGAGTTGTACTACGCCCGGACAAGTCCTCATGAACCCGCGTGCAAGCACGGAGTTCCAGACAGGCGATTGAGCGATGCCGCCCGGTTGCGGCCACGCTCCAGAAGATGAGGCTGCACGCAGCAATCGGACAGCCGCTTCGCTGGGCAGAAGCCAACGTTTTCAGGGAGAGACTGGAAAAGCCTCGCGGAAGGTGAATGCTCGTGTCAGGGACACTGCGCCCCCGAAAGACGACCGAAAAAAGAAAAATGGCGCGCGGCCGGAGACTTCCTGTTGACTTTCTGCTTCCTACAGGCAATTGCCCTGGATGTTCTGGCTTGACAACGGCAAGCCCTTGCGTAAATTTAGATCATTCTTCGGGCGCGTAGCTCAATTGGTTAGAGTACCGGACTGTCGATCCGGTGGTTGCGGGTTCGAACCCCGTCGCGCTCGCTTGATAATAAAGGACTTACGGCAATCGAGCCGTTCTCGGACATGGGTTGTCCGAGAAAATGTCCGAGAATCATGCCTAAAGAAGACCCCAGGAATGGCAGTTCCTGGGGTCGTTCGGCGGACCTTCGGCCCACCAAGTCGCTTGGAGGTCCCGCTATGCCACACTTCCCAAAACCGTATTTCCGTGAATCAAGGCGTTCTTGGTTCGTCCAGATCAATGGCCACGAGACCAATCTGGGGCCAGACAAGGATGCTGCGTTCCTGAAGTACCACGAGCTGATGCAGCAGCCCGCCCCACTCCTGCCATCTGAAGCAGTAATCGTGCTGACGGATGCTTTTCTGGACTGGTGTCATAAAAATCGGGCGTCTCGGAGTTATGACTGGTACAAAGAACACATCCAGTCGTTTGCCGACACCATCCCAGCCTCGCTCACTGTCGCCCAACTCCGGCCGTTCCACGTCCAGCAATGGGTTGACGGGAAGGACTGGTCCGATGGCATGAAGCGTGGCTCGATTATCGCCGTCCAGCGGGCACTCAACTGGGCTGTTGAGCTTGGCTTCATCGCCAAGTCTCCCTTGGCCCACTTCAAGAAACCGAGGGCCGGAAAACGAGAAACCATCATCACGCCCAAACTGTATGGGGAGATCAGCCGCCGCTTCGATCAGCCCTTCCGAGATCTGCTGACCCTTGCTTGGGAGACGGGTGCTCGGCCGCAAGAACTCCTGGCCTTGGAAGGAAGGCACGTGGATCTCGGGGCCTTTCGGCTGGTCTTCCCGCAGAAAGAGGCGAAAGGAAGGAAGCACCTCCGCATCATCTATCTGAACGATGCCGCCCTCGCGGTGATCGGCCGTCTCCTGCTCAAGTACCCCGAAGGGAAACTCCTCAGGAATGAGGACGAGAAGCCCTGGACACGGCATGCAGTTAGTTGCCGCTTTCTTCGGCTGAAGAAGAGGATTGGGCTGAAGCTCTGTCTCTACAATTTCAGACACTCGTTCTGCCATCGAGCGATTAAGAACGGCGTGGATCCGATAACCCTGGCAAATCTGATGGGCCATGTGGACACTGCGATGATTGCCCGCGTCTACTCGAATCTGTCACAAGATCCCGGCTACTTACGAGACTCTCTGAAACGAGCGACAGCGTAGATGCTTGAGGACCGGCTGCGGAGTTCTGACCACCTGGGTTCCTTGTCTGGCCGTCTGTGCTTGTTTAGCGGCCTGCCCCGGCGATGCCAGACAGCGGAGCGGTCGTAGCGATGTCGTCATGGAACGGTAGGGGCAGGTCATCCGTCCGGAAGTGGGACCAGCAGTGGCGTGGCGGCGGGAGCGCGAAGCAGGCCGCTGATCCAGTCGATGGTTTGCAGGGCCTTCTTGGTCAGAGTCCCCAGCACACGGCTGATGATGCCTTGGGCCGCAGCACCGTCCTCGGTACGGTTGCCGCCCCAGACCTTGCGGTTGACGATCGGCCCCTTGAGCGCCTGCTCGGCTCGGTAGTTGGTCGCGTCGATTCCGGGGATCCGCAGATAAGTAAATAGGTGGCGCTGCTGCCGGAACAGGTGGGCGGCGAAGCGTTCGTTGGCCGGGTTGGTCTTGAGCGGCTCAGTCAGTTCGACCATCCGCATCTCCAGCTTGTCGGCCTTGTGGGCCGCCGTCCGGGCAGAGATTGCCCCGGCGTCGCGGCGATCGCGGACCTCCAATCCCTCTTGCAGGATCGCCTTCACCTTCCGCGGAAAGATCACCGCTCCGCCCGTGGCTACCTCCAGCAGTTCATGACACCGCCGCAGCAGGTGATTGTTGCAAGTCTGGTGTTTGGCCCAAAAGAACCGTTCGTAGGATTTGAAGCCATCGTGCCCCAGTACGCCAGCGTACTTTGGGGGGATGATCCGGCTGCTGGCCAGAAAGCCCCGCTTCTTGGCCACCAGAAAGGCCACCGTGTGCTCGGTGACAAACGTGTGCAGCCAGGCGGGGCGGCCTCCCACACGCCAGCCGGTTTCATCGGGCACGATCCAGGGCGCTTGGGCCAGATTGAGGATGATGGCGTGGTAATGGGGCAGGCACTTGCCCGCCGCACGTAGCATGGCTTGACAAACCCCGCCACGCGTCAGCCGGATGCCGAAGAGCGTAGAGAAGAGCGTGCTGATCTTGCCGTGGGAAAGACCGGCGTCCTTGTTGAGATAGACAATGGACGCCTGGGCATCGGGGCCGAGTTGACTGGCGCAACACCCCAGGGCGTCGGAGGTCTGAAGCGGATGCCGTCCCTGCATGTACTGCCCGCAGCGGGTGCAATGGCCGATATGCACATTGAACTGGCGATAGATCGGCCGGCGTGGGATCTCGGTCTGGTATTGAGGCACGACCTGCTCCAGCAGCACCACGCCGCCACAGGGACAACGCTTGGGGAGCGGGGCTGCGTATACTTCGTCAATCACCGGCGGGACGGGGCGGAACGCCTTGGGGCCGTAATCCTTGCCGGGCTTGCGTCCGGGCGTCCGGGGATTGGCCTTGGGCGGCCCCTTG
>JAPLNB010000207.1 GCA_026693085.1 Planctomycetota bacterium
TCCACCACCACCCCCGCCCGCCACCTCACCCCCATCACCACCATCACGAACACCACATACGCCCCCACAATCCGCTTCAGCCACCAATACCGCCGCGGCAACCGCACGTCCGAGCTATTGTCCGTCTTCTCCATATCCCACAGACGCTACTCCCTCCCCCACGGTTCCGCCACATCCCCGCCAACGCCGCGCGCCAGCTTCTCCGCGCCGACGTTACCTGCTGTATCCTGCTGAGATCCGCACCGCCTTGGGAACAATACCGTTCCCAGAACGTCTTGAGTACATCTGCCGACCATCGGCATGTTAACACGGAGCCGCCAATGAAGACCCGACCCGTCCTCTTCGCTCTTCTTCTTCTCTCCACCCCCGCCTTCGCCGACCTCGCCAAAGCCCCCAACGTCCAGGTCACCTACACCGGCATCGACGCCAAGTACGCCGACGCCATCGCCCAGACTCTCTCCGCCGCCCTCAAGATCTACTCCGACGACTTCGGCTTCGACATGCCCCAAACCGTCGTCGGCTCCGTTACCTGCGCCCCCGGCTCCCCCACCCGCCTCTTCACCGACGGCAAAGACCACTTCACCCTCAACCTCCCCTCCCAGGACAAACTCCTCAAACCTGCCTCCTCCGGCACCTTCAACCTCTACGGCATGTGCCACGAACTCGGCCACATGGCCATGTACCGCACCCTCAAAGACCGCGATTGGATGTCCACCGCTGCCGCCGAAGGTTTCGCCCACTACGCCGGCTCCGTCGTCGTCGATCGCGTCTACGCCGCCAAAGGCCCCTCCCTCTGGCCCGACCCCTACGACTACCGCCAGGACGGCTCCGCCCGACTCAACAAACAACTCGCCTCCCCAAACCCCGACGACGTCACCAAAGCCGCCGGACAATGGCAAAAAATCGAATCCATCATCGGCCAAAAAGCCTTCCCCAAACTCTTCAAGGCCTGGCAAGACGCCAACATCGACCCCACCAAGCCCAACGACACCATCCTCCTCACCCTCATCAAACTCGACGACTCCAAGGTCGCCCCCCTCGCCGACTGGTGGAAATCCGCCTCCCCACTCTTCATCGAAAAACGCCAAGCCAGCTCCATCGCCTCCAAAACCATCCCCGCCAATCGCCTCACCGGCAAACCCACCAAAATCGCCCTCGACGACGACTCCGCCGACGACAAACGCTCCATTGCCGGCTCCGGCCACGCCCGTACCTTCCAAACCCCCGACGACAAGGAATGGTACATCGTCGCCGTCGCCGTCCACGGCGGCCGCTACGGCCCACTCCGCGCCCCCGACACCCTCTTCGACATCTCCCTCTGCGACCCCGAACTCAAGCCCATCTCCGTCTGGAAAAAACCCTACGCCGCCTTCCCCCGCGGCGACTCCAATTGGATCCGCTTCGAGATCCCCCCCACCCGCGTCCCCAAAAAATTCTCCCTCTGCCTCAACTTCCGCCCCACCGCCACCAACGGCGTCTACGTCTCCTCCGATACCAGCACCCAAGGCAACTCCGTCACCGGCACCCCCGGCAGAACCGCCACCCCCCTGAAGGACTCCGACTGGATGATCCGCGTCGAACTCGACCAACCCAAATAACCCCCCGCGGGGCTCCTTCACCCCCCCTCCGCCAAGGCCGCTCCGCTGCCCTGCAAACCGCTCTGACCGTCGGCACGCCGCGCGCCTGACGCGAAAAGTCGCCGAATACCGCGAGACGGGAAGTAAATTTATATCACCTATTTGCCCGGAGGAAGAACCAAGCGAATGTGAATTTCCTTTAGTTGCTTCTCGTCGACCGGCGACGGGCAGTTGCACATGAGATCGCTGCCCGATTGCGTCTTTGGAAACGCGATGACGTCGCGGATGTTGCTCAGGCCGCGGAGGATCATGATCAAACGGTCCAAGCCCAGCGCGATGCCGCCGTGAGGCGGGGCGCCGTATTGGAGGGCGTCAAGAAGGAACCCGAATTTCTGCTTCTGCGCCGTGTCGTCGATGCCTAAAAGCGCGAAAAGTTTCTGTTGGGTGTCCATACGGTGGATACGGATGGAGCCGCCCCCGATTTCGTTGCCGTTCACAATGATGTCGTAGGCTTTGGACTTGATGGATTCGACCACTTCACGCTCCTGGGAGTCGAGCTTGGGCAGGTCGGCGTCGAGGGGTGCTGTGAACGGGTGGTGGGTGGACACGAAACGCTTCTCTTCGTCGTCGTACTCGAACAGAGGGAAGTTCACGACCCACACCCAGGCGAAGTCCATGGACGGCTTGAGCTGCATGTCCCGAGCCATTTTCAGGCGAAGTTCGCCCAGAACTTTGTGGACGATCTTGGGCTTGTCGGCGGCGAAGCAAAACAGGTCGCCGACCTTGGCTTGCGCACGCTCGATGAGTTGGGGGGCAATCTTCTGAATGAACTTGGCGATGCCGGTGTCGAAGCCGGCCGCCGTTACCTTGGTGACAGCCAGACCCTTGGCGCCGAAGCCTTTGGACCATTCGGCCAAAGCGTCCGTCTGGGCTCTGGTCAGCTTGGCGCCCTCGGGGACCACGATGCACTTGACCATCGCGGCGCCCGTGAAAACCTTGAAGTCCGTCGTGTGCGCCAAGTCCGTGATGTCCGTCAGTTGCATGCCGAATCGCAGGTCCGGCCGGTCCGAGCCATACTTGGACATCGCCTCGTCATATTCCATGTGCGCAATCGGGGTGGTGATTTCGACGTTCAGGACTTGTTTCCAGATCTGCCGGAGCAGCCCTTCCATGATGGCGATGATGTTCTCGCGGTCGATGAACGCCATTTCAACGTCAAGCTGCGTGAACTCGGCCTGGCGATCAGCGCGGGGATCTTCGTCGCGAAAGCAGCGGACGATCTGCATGTATTTGTCGCAGCCGGCGACCATGAGCAACTGTTTGAAGAGCTGCGGCGATTGGGGCAGCGCGTAGAAACTCCCGGGCATGAGGCGCGAGGGAACAAGGAAGTCGCGAGCGCCCTCCGGGGTGGATTTGGTGAGGAAGGGCGTTTCGATTTCCCAGAAGCCCAGGTCGCCGAGGTAGTCGCGCATGAGCTTGGTGACCCGGGCACGCGTGCGGAGCGTGTCCTGCATCCCTTTGCGGCGAAGGTCGAGATACCGGTATTGCAGCCGCTTTTCCTCCGAGACCGTTTCGTGTTCGTCGGGCGTAAAGGGCGGGGTTGGGGAAGAGCTCAGCACTTCCATGGACTTGACGCGCACTTCAATCTGGCCGGTGGCGAGCTTGGGGTTGTCCATGCCTTGGCCGCGAGGTTCGACTTCGCCGGCAATGCTGATGACCCATTCCGAGCGCAGGGCGCTGCCGATCTCGTGGGTTTCTTTGCCGCAGGAATCGGGATCGAAGACGAGCTGAGTCAGGCCGTCCCGGTCGCGGAGGTCGATGAACACCAGTCCGCCGTGGTCGCGGTAGGAGTGTACCCAGCCGGCGAGCCTGACGGGCTTGTTGTTGTCGGCAAGGCGGAGTTGGCCACAGGTATGAGTGCGATAGCGTGTTTCAATAGCTTCCATAATGATAGTTGCCAGTTGTTAGTTGTCAGTTGCCAGACGAGCAGGAACGCTCTGCGGTGGGCGCAAGTGTGCGAGGTGCATCACCGCGCCTTGGTATTGGCGTCCGTGTCATTGCTGAAGGCGGGGCACATGTTGAGGGGAAATATATAAGCGGTGTTGGGGGTTGTAAAGCAACTTCGAGGGGTTAAGCGTTGTCAGTTCGTGGTTATTCGACTTTCCACTTGGCTTTGGCGAACCATTCCTTCAGTATCTTTTCGGCGGGTTTGCCTTCGGGCGTGTAGCCGCGGTTTTTCAGGCCGCCGTCGCCGGGGGGCCATTCCCAGATCATGAACCCGCCGAGCTCTTTAACGCCGTACCAGGATTTGAAGAAGCCCTCGTAAAGCCGGCGTTGCAGGTCCAGGTCGATCGGCTCGGATTCCTGCGTGTAGTCCCACGGTTCGGAAGCGGCGTTGCGCAGATTGCACCACCCGACCTCCAGAAACAGCAGCGGTTTCCGGGTCTTATGCACGAACTCGAGGAGCTTCTGCTGGATGGGCGCCCAGTTCTTCTGGATTTCGGCAACCGTCACCCGCTCGTCGCTGCCGAGCTTGTAATAAGAATTCAGGCCGATCAGGTCCAGGCGGTCCCAGAACGGGATGTCCTTGTAATGATCCCAGTTGGCGGAGTAGGTGAGCATGCCTGTGAACTGCTGGCGGACCATCGAAATGGTCTTGCGCCATTCATCAACCTTGGTTTCAGTGCTGACCAGTTCGGAACCGACAACAAGGACATCCACTTTATGCGCCTGGGCAACCCAGCAGTAGTGATAGAGGAATGACCGGTAGGATTCCCACCAGGCAGCCCAGTCGTCGGGGTTGATGGTGCCGCGCCACTCCATGCCGCGGGGCTTGTCGAGCAGGACGACGGGCATGAGAACGACTTTGAGCTTGAGTTTCTTCGCGTGGTCGATGAGGTCGCCGAGCTGCGCCGGCGTCGGGGTCAGGCGGACATCGACGTAAATGAGGCTCGACGAGCCATTTTCCATCCGGGCATCGACGACCAGCAGGACAGAGTCGGCACCGAGCTTGGCGATCTCGTCGATGGATTTCTTGTATTCGTCCATCCAGTCAACACGGTGGATCTGCATGCCCACGCCACGGAGTGGAAGCTCCCCCAAATGAGCGGTTGGGGCCAGTGACCCGGCACGCGACCCCGTCTCCATGGGGCGAGTCGAGTCGGGTGCGGACTCGCCCGGAGCGTTCAGCACGCAGCCGAGCGCGACTGTGAGGTACACGACAATTGCTGAGATGATGACTCTGCGGCCAACCATGGAAAGGATTGTATAAGGGACAGGCGACAGGCGACAGGGGTTAGAAAGGGCGAGTGACGACGAAGTCGGCCATGCTGTTCAGCAGTTGCTTGGCATCCGTCGAGGGAAGAGGTTCCAGCGCGGAGTGCGCAAGATCAATGTAATGCTGCGCCCGGTCGTGGGCATATTGTATCGAGTGGCTGGGGAGGATCAGGTTGCGGATCTTCTCGACTCTGTCGGGGTCGCCGCTTTGCAGCAGAGAAAGCAGCAGGTCGCGGTGTTCCCGGGGAGCCGTACGCATGAAATGGATGATCGGCAGCGTCATCTTGCCTTTTTCGATGTCCGAACCCAGCGTCTTGCCGACGGTTCGCGGGTCGCCGACAACGTCCAGGATGTCGTCCTGAATCTGGAACGCCGTGCCAAGGGACACCCCATACGATTGGAACCGCGCGACGCGGTCAGCGTCGGCGGATGCGAATTCCGCGCCAAGGACACAGCAGGCAGCCGTCAGCGACGCGGTCTTAAGGGCGATGATCTGAAGATACGTTCTCTCGTCCAGTGCATAGTTGTTGCGGTTGTGCACCTGGAGCAATTCGCCTTCGCAGACCTGGTTCGTGGTGCCCGCAATCAGCCGCGACGCAGATTGGCAATCAAGGCTCGAACACAGATGGTAGGAGTGGCTGATGAGGTAGTCGCCCAGCAGTACGGCGGCTTCGTTGCCTCTGAGGTGGTTGATGGTGGCCCCTTTGCGACGCATTTCGGCTTCATCGAGAACGTCGTCGTGGACCAGAGTCGCCATATGGACCATTTCGACGACCGTGGCGATCGTGATGTGCGAGTCGTTGACCCGGCCCGCGGCTTTCGCCGAGAGCAGCACCAGCGTCGGGCGGAGCATCTTGCCGTGAAAGCGGGAAACGTGCTTGACCAGAGCATTGACGGGTGCGTGGGCGCTTTGAAGTTCGAGCTGGAATCGCTTCTCTACGGCGTCGAGTTCTGGTTCTATGCAGTCATTTAGAAGCGTAGACAACATCGGGTCTCCGGGTACAACGGTTGAACTGCGGGATTATAGAGATGCACCGGAAGCGTGTTGAGAGGTGCTGGAAGTTTCGAAAATCGTGAAAGTTGGGGGCGGGGTCGAAAAGGGGTCACTCCTCATTAAATCAGGCGAAGAAAAGGGTCACTCCTCATTAAATCGATCGGTCGGGACACCATAAAGCGACATCCCACCTCTCTGCTCAGCCGCGACCGCGACCGAGCCCCAGGAAACTCTCCCTTTCACCGATAGCCCCCCCGCCGCCTTCGCCGCCCCGCCGCGCGATCCCGCGCCGGGTCCGCAAGCTTCCCACCACCTAAAAACACCGCCATTTGCACGATTTCTACTGACAGGGGGTCGGCCGGGGGGGCAGAGGGGGGGAAAAGGGGTGCGTTTTCGCACCCACGCCGCGTAACAACGCCCACATTTCCGCTGGTTTAGCCCTATTTCAGCTCCTCATGCTCGCTGCTCGCCACCAGCTTCCGCTCATCCACCACCATCAAGTACGCCGCCGCCACCCCCTCCGGCACCGCAAAGCTCGCCCGTCCCTTCTCCAGCTCCGCCTCCGCCACCACCCACTTCCGCTTCTGCCACGCCCCGTCATCTTTCGTATAAACCGCCGCCGCCTTGATAAGCTGAACCTTGTTCGCAAAAATCGCCCACATCTTCCGCCCGTCCATCCCCTGCTTCACGCACTGCGCCAGTGGCAACCCCCCTCGCAGCATCTGGTCCGCAAACGCGCCGATCTCCGCCGGCACCTCGCCCGCCGGGTGACTGTGCTGCATCCCCGGCTGCACCGACAGATACCGCTCCCCCTTGGCAAGCCTGTACGACTTCCGCACCGAAGCAAGCGGATACGCAAAATCCACCTCCCCCGTCACCCACAACATCGGCATCTTCGCGGCCTCGAGATACTGCGACGGATCCCAGTTCGACAGCCACTGGCCCGCCTTCGCCTCGCCCATCGACTTGAATCGCCCCGCCCACACCGAGCCCTCCCCCAGAAACCCGCACCCATACACCGGCACCGCAAACCTAAATCGATCATCCACCCCCGCCACGATGCTCGTCAGATACCCGCCCCACGATATCCCCGTCACCCCGATCCGCTCCGCATCAACCTCCGGCAACGACCTCAACAGCGAATTCGCCAACACCGCATCCGCCACCGCGTGATAGGTCCACTGATCCTCGATCGGCCAGTCAATCTGGCCGAACGAATCATCCCAGCCGCTCGGGCCAGCCGTGTCGTGCCGCGTTCCTTGGCCGTCGGTCTTTCCAAACGCCTTGCCGCACAGGTCCATCGAGATGGCCGCGTAGCCGCGCTCGTTCCACAACCGCACCCACCGCGTACACGACGTGCCCCCGCCGCCGTGGATCAGTACCATCGCGGGCGCCTTGCCTCCCGAATAGCCCTTCGGCAAGCCGAACCACCCAAACACGCGCGTGGGCTTGCCTTTCCACGGCAGGCCTTCATAAAATATTGCTCGCATCCCCGGCTCGCTCGCCTGCGTCGCCGGCCAAACCTTTGGCGGCCCCGCCATCGCCTTCAATTCCCACTTCACCTGCCCTTCCACCCAGCACGCCAGAACACCTACCACTACACACACCGCTGCCATGCCCTTCAGCCGTTTCATGCAAACCTCCCACGCCAAAAGCTTCCGCCCCGGATTGTCCACCCTCCTCAAAACAAAATCCACCGGCCCGCACGGGCCGGTGGACTCTCGTTACTTCAGCAGGGCGTGCCTCAGCACATCAGCTTGCCAGTTACCCCTCCGCCAACACGTCACTCATTCCGATCTCGTTCACCTCACTGCCCTCCGCCGGCTTGCTCCTCGTGAATCCCAGCGAAGGAATCGGATACTCCCGGATCCCTTGCACCTTCACAAACGTCGGCCTCATCTTGTTCCTCTCCAGCCACGCCGCGATCGTCCTGGCAATCTCCTGATCCAGTTCGGCGATCTGCTGCTTGCTGGCATTCTTCAGATACCTCGCCGCCGCGTCCCCGTAGTCCACATGCGCCCGTCGGTTCATCGCCTCGACAATCCGCTCAGCATGGTCGGTCGTCTGCGGGTCCGCCTCCACAAGCACGCCCACAAAAATCTCGGTCGGCGGACTCGACAGCCCTTCCGACTTGCGAACCGCCTCAGCTACGGCCTCCTCCGGCGAGTCGAACGACCCCGTGTAATCCTCACGATCATACGAGTAGGCATATTTCTTCATAGGCATCTCTCCAAGACTGAGATCGGCTACGATAGATGTATCATATCACCGCGACGGCTATCGTGTCACAAGCTTCGTGTCATTCTCAGCTAAAATCCTTCTGCTTTCCCGCCATGCGATATCGTAGTCCATTAGTGCGGCATGTTCCACGTCCACTCATTACGATTCTGCCCGCTCGTCGAAGTTGCACGTTCTTCTTCTATTGTCGTGCGCGCCTGCCAATAATCAGCAACTCAACCGCAACTCGGGCGGTCTTATCGACAAATCCCGGGCTCGCAAACAGGAAAGGCTCATAAGAAAAGGACAACCCCTCCAAAATCGGTTACAATATCACAACCATGCCCTCTCCACGAACTCTGTTGATCTATCTGATCCCCGCCGCCTACCTGATCGGGTCCATACCCTTCGGCCTGCTCGTCGGCCTTGCCAACGGCGTCGACCCCCGCACCGCCGGCTCGAAAAACATCGGTGCCACCAATATCGCCCGCCTGCTCGGTGGCCGGTTCTTCGCACTCGTCTTCGCACTCGACCTGCTCAAGTCCCTCCTCCCCATGGTTCTGGCTGGCCTCGTCCTCCACTCCACCCCCCTCAGTGGGCAGACTTACCTCCTCTGGCTCCTTGTCGGCTTCGCCGCCATCCTCGGCCATATGTTTCCCATCTATCTCCGCTTGAAAGGCGGCAAAGGCGTCGCCACTTCCGCCGGCGTCATTCTCGGACTCTTCCCTTACTACACCTTCCCCGCCGTCATCACGCTCGTCATCTGGCTCATCATCTTCCTCATCTGGCGATACGTTTCCCTGGCATCCATCCTCGCCGCCCTCGCCTTCCCGCTTTGCTACCTGCTCTTCGCCCTCTGGCTTCGGTGGGATCCCTTCGTCCAACAGCTTCCCCTCTTTCTGTTCTCCATCCTCGTCGCTGCTCTGATCACGCTCCGCCACCACAGCAACATCTCTCGGCTTCGCGCCGGCACTGAACACCGCTTCAAAGCCTCCCCTCCTCACAGCGCCTGACGGTTTATCGCTCCTCTTCGACGCCCTATAACCCGCGCGATCTTACTTCGGACCCACCACGCGCGCATCTCTTGCCCTCTTCCACCCAGACCCATTTGCTTGCCCCAGTTCTCGTATTGTAAGTCAAACTGCGTTGAATGGGTGAGTTGGATAGACCCTCGACGAGAAGGTCACCCGGAAAAGCAAAGACAGGGAACTCCATGCTCGGACTCAAAGCAATCTACTCACGCTGGCATCGCCGGAACTCCGCCGCAGCCCTCCTGGCCCACGCCGCTGCCCCCGTCTGCGAAGCTCTCGAGGACCGCAGCCTCTGCTACGCCTACTCCATTGATGGCACCGACCTGGCCGACAACATCCGAGTCGAGTTCGCCGGCGGCTACCTCAAGACCTATGTCAACAAAGGCTTCCCCAACCTTTATCTCGACGCCACTCAACTCACCATCAACGCCAAGGGCGGCAACGATACCATCCGCATCGGGAAAGCCGTCGTCATCCCCATCGTCATCAACAGCGGCGACGGCAACGACAGCATCTTTCCCGGGCCGGGCAACGAGACTATTCGAGGCGGCAACGGCAACGACGTCGTCAATTTCTCTGCCTTTTCCTTCAACCTGAATATCACCCTTGACGACCTCCCCAACGACAGCACCGGCCGCAGTTCCGCCAGCAGCATCTGCTCTGACATCGAAGCCGTCGTCGGTGGCAGCAGCAATGACTTCATCGATGCCACCGGCATTCCCACCGCCATTACCCTCAAAGGCGGCAACGGCAACGATACTCTGATCGGCGGCAACGCCAACGACACCCTCGACGGTGGCAAGGGCATCAACTCTCTCGACGGCGCCGGCGGCAAGAACCGCATCACCAACTGGGGCCCCAACACCCCGGCCCCCGCGCCATCCACCAAGCGAGCCGCCACCCAGACACCTCGGCCAACGCCCCCTGCCATTTACGCTGAGCGAGGCGTTCTTTTCGCTCGGGCTTCTTCCCAAGGGAACAAAATCACTGTCACCGCGCTTGGTGCCACCCACTACCTCGTCAACATCAACGGCATCGTCTGGGATTTCCTCAGCGACAACATCAGGACCATCAGCCTCGTTGGCGGACCGGGCAATGACCGCCTCGTCTTCAGCGTCAAGAACGGCCCCATCGCCGCCAAGATGACCGCCAACGGCGCCGGCGGGCGCAACTCCATCTACATTCCCTCGCCAGAGCAGAACGACCCCTCGACCAACGACATCACCATCATCCCCACCGAGCCCACCACTCCCCCGACCACGCCGGAGCCTCCGACCGCACCGGAGCCTCCGACCACGCCGGAGCCTCCGACCACGCCGGAGCCTCCGACCACGCCGGAGCCTCCGACCACGCCGGAGCCTCCGACCACGCCGGAGCCTCCGACCACACCGGAGCCTCCGACCGCACCGGAGCCTCCGACCACGCCGGAGCCTCCGACCACGC
>JAPLNB010000208.1 GCA_026693085.1 Planctomycetota bacterium
GACGCTGCGCCGATGGCGGCAAGGGCGTTGGCGAAGGTGCACGCCAGCCATGTCCGCGGGCTTGGCCGATCACCCCTGGTCGTTGCGGGAGTGGCTGTCATACCCGGTCATCGGCCTTCCCACTTGAGGGGGGCACGAGGCCGCTGTCCGACAGACCAGATCGCGACGCGTTTGTGCACGTATTCGCTGAACAATTACCTGGGGACGCGTGATCGCGGCAGTTGGTCCCATGTCTATGAGATCACGAAGCTCTCGACCATCCGCAAGACGTCGGAGTCGATTGTGTTCATCGAGGAGAACGATTCGCGTGGGTATAACATGGGCGGATTCGTGGAGTGGTATCCGCTGACCGTGAGCCCGGGCCAGTGGGTGGACCCCGTTGCGGCGTGGCATCTGGGGGGAGCAAACTTCTCGTTTGCGGACGGACATGTCGAGTATTGGCGGTGGTACGACCCTCGCACGCCAAAGATCAATGACTTTTACCAGAGCACGCCGAACAACAAGGACCTGGAACGATTGCGGAGGGGGATGGTGACGTGGCCGAATCAAATGCACTAGGGGTGGGGCGAGGCGGGGGGTATGCGGGTGGGTGCTGTGGGGCTACAATCCGGGCGGCATGACAGAACCGATTGCGACTTATACTGAGCGGCTGCTACAGGTCAGCCGTGTGTTTCGGCTATATCCGGACCAGGTGGTGGTGGACGCGCATTGGCTGTGGAAGGGGGATTTTCGGTCGACGATTTTGCTGGCGTCGCTGAAGCGGGCGTATAAGGAAAGGTACGTTCGGAACCGGCTGTACAAGACGGCGGTGTGGGTGGCGGTGCTGGGGGCGATATTGGCGGCGTTTCCGCTCTATCCGAAGATACCCTGGCCGTTGCCGGTGATTACCTATGTGGGGGGGGTGATTGCGCTGGCGGGGCTGGCGGTGGCAGCGCTGGCGTATCGGAAGATTCTGTTTGTCCGGTTTGACTCGCACGATGGGAAGCCGGGGTTGGACATTGCCCGGGCTGGGCCGGACCAGGCCAAGTTCGGGGAGTTTGTGGAGCGGGTTCGGAAGCAGATTGGGAAGCGGTGAAAGGTGTATGTGGTTTGTGACTGCCGCGAGAGTGCCTGATTGGTCGGTTGCAATGCGGCATTTGCGGCGGGTGGACCCGGTGATGGGGAGGATTGTGGACCGGGTCGGGCCGTGCACGCTTGGGCCACGAAGGGGATATTTCGAGGCGTTGTGTCAGGCGATATTTTCGCAGCAGGTGTCGGGAACGGTGGCGGACATTCTGTTTGCGCGGTTTCGGAAGTTGCTGGGCGGGCGGCCGACGCCGGCGGGCGTGTTGCGATTGACGGAGGAGCAGTTAACGGCAGTGGGGTTGTCGCGGCAGAAGCGGCGGTACGTGCGGGATTTGGCGGAGCATTTTGCGTCGGGGCGGATTCCGGTGCGGCGATTGGGGAGGATGGGGGATGAGGAGATTATTGAATCACTGGTGGAGGTAAAGGGGGTTGGGCGGTGGACGGCGGAGATGTTTCTGATTTTTGTGCTGAACCGCCCGGATTTGTTGCCGGCGGATGATCTGGGGGTGAGGAAGGGGGTGCAGATGGGATATGGGCTGGGGGAGTTGCCGAGCCCTAAGCAAGTGATTGAGATCGGAGCGCGGTGGCGGCCGTGGCGGACGGTGGCAACGTGGTATTTGTGGCGGTGGGGGGCGGCGGAAGAGGCGGGGAGATGATTTATGCGGTGGAGGCGTCTTGGGCGCGGCTTATGCGGACCCTGCACGGCTGGGATGAGGAAAAACGGCTTCTGACCATTTTGCTGGGCCTGGCCAGCAACCTGTGGCGCCACTGATGATGTAGAGAAGCTGTTTCATGGGACCATCCAGAACCAGACGGCCTCGGACTTCCTGTAATCCGACCAAAGTCCCTCCCAGGAAATGTAGAGCTGGATTCGCACCCAAGATTTCCAATCCGTCAGGCGAGATCCGTTCCAGAGATCGATGTGGTCACCTTGATGTCCAGGTCCCCAGTAGTTTCTGAAGAATATGATGCCGCGCTTACCGCCAATTTTGTCGAAGACTTCTTTTCCGGAGAATTTCTGAACGTTAGATGGAATGGTGCCGGGTCTTGCCAGCCAGTCGGCGACTTCTTGCGCGCGGATAGCGTACTTGGGTTTGTCCTTTTGCCAAGACATCTGTCCGCGGAAAATGGATACGTTAAACCCGGAGCGTTTGAGTGCCGCATACAGGTTAATGGCACATTGATTTGGATAGGTCTTGTGATCCAATAAAGGCGTATCGCCTTTGATGGTAGGGTGATTGTCCCAAAGCTGAGCAAATGTTGGCATACGAGGAATCCTTGTTGAGAAACCTAACAATGATTAGACTGATCCGCCTAACATCCCAAATACGGTTCGGGGAGTCGCATAACATGCCCGCGAAGGCGGGGGCGGTTCATTCTCAAGCGGTGCGACGTCAATGCGCTGCACCCGGCAAGCGTTCTTATCAACGCGTTTTAGGCGGATCGGCATAACATCCTCGCTCTAGAGGCAATCCACCGGACTGCGGACGGCGGTCGGTGCGCGATTGGGCACGTGGGTGTGGTCGGCGCAAGGGCCGGGTGGGTGAGGCGTCCGCAAGGAGCAGTATGGAGAATCGCATTGCCCATGTCCCAAATCCCAAAAGACTCAGACGGCGGCCGATCTGCGCCCTTACCCACCAAGGCAAGAGTAGTATACCCTTCCGTATCTTTGCCCGCAAGATCGGCAAGGGGAAACGCAATTGGCAGAACGGCGGGTCTCGGGGGGGGCGAATGCGAGAAGCCCCGGAGTAGGTTGTCCGGGGCTTCGCTCTCGAGGCATCGGTTCCTGCGGGGAATCGAGGCTCGGCAGGATCACGGGGTTGGTGAGGGTGGGGCGGGGCGTTGGGGATAATAATTGATGCTGCGGGCCATGACATCGATCATTTGCCGGATGTGGGTGACGGGGGTTTGCAGGCGCGCAATCTCGATGGCGGCTTCCGGGGTGAAGGTGAAGAAGCGAAGCATGACGACAGGGGGGGCTTCGCGGACGAGCATCTGCATGCTGTCGACCCAGATGGTGGGGAGGCTCGAGCTAGCCAGCTTGGGCACGGATTCGAAGGACAGTTGAGCAGGTCCTGGCTGGGGCTTGGCCGGGAGTATGGCCGGCAGTGCTGGCGGCAACGTATTGGACGGTTTTCTCTTGATGGGCATAAGTCACCAGTTGAGATTTGTAAGTAAAAGAAGACGTAGTTTGGGCCGAGTGGACGGCGGGTTGGCCGGCGGCGGAGGCGGGGGATTCGGCCACGCGCGCTTTGATGCCGAGTGCGAACAGGAGTCGGCCGGCGACGTCGAAGGTGCAGTTGGACGAGCCGTGGACGATCCGGGTGATGAAGGAGGGCTTCATGCGGGCGATCTGCGCGAGCTGTTTCTGGGTCCAGCATTTCTGCTGGAGAGTCTTGAGGATCAGCTCGGCCAGGTCCAGACGGAGGGCGTGGCCGGCGGACTCGGGGGTGTTCTCGAAGTCATCCAGGAGTTTGAGCAAGTCTTGGGTAGTTGGCATAGTCGGCGTTCCTTTTCCAGAGGCCTCGCTTGCGGACGCGTGCGACGTTGGCGATGCGGGTTTGGTCGGATGAGCTGAGTGCGTGGCCACGTTTTTCAAAGGAATCGATGGCGACGAAGTCGGCGCGGGAGTCATGGTCATAGAAGCCGATGATTCGGAAGAGGTCGTCGGGATGTCCGATTCTGTAGACGCCATCGGGTTCGGGTCGAATGGGTTTGGCATTTCCTTCGTACAAGGCGAAGCCGTTCTGGGCATATCGCCGGAGTCTGGCCATGAGGATCGCGACCTCACGCTGGTGCTTGCGACCCCGCTTGGCGAGGGCGTCGGTCACCGGCTGCGCAACCCAGACGCGGGTTTGGCACGGCATTCGGGCGAAGAGCTCGGCGACCTCGTACATGACTATATTAACTTATAAGTTAATTCCGGTCAAGGTCAAGAGCATTGCGGAATTCGCGGTGAGTTCCCAGTGTGTAGCCGGACAACCTACCCTGGATTCCTGGACACCTACCTTGGACAGCCCCCCCGCGCAGACAGTCAGCCGGACCCTTCCGGGCCGGCTGAAAAACGCGAGGTTTAAGACCCATCAAACAGCCGGTTTTGTTGGCCGTTTGATGCCCCGTCGATCGATGATCG
>JAPLNB010000209.1 GCA_026693085.1 Planctomycetota bacterium
GGGGCGGCCGGATCAAGATCCCGAAGAACATGCAGAAGGTCGGAAGTAGAAGTGGATCTAGATCCATTCATTGTCCCCGTGCGGGGGCAAGAAAAAGTCGAAGAAAAACCAGCAGTCTTCACGGACTGCACTATATGAGGAGCTCGATCGGCACGAGTTCCTCGGGGAGCTTCGTATAGACCTTCGTCACCCAGCGGGACTTACGCACGTGAAAGAGATTGGGTTCCATGCTTCGCCGGCGCTCCAGACGCCGGAGGCTGTCTATATCGAGTCCTCGTATGCCCTGCAGATGAAGGTGCCTGGCAAAGCGGCGCGTGGGCTTGTCGACTTCCCGGAACGGATACACCGCGTCGTACATTCCGTGGATGTCGTAGCGATACCAGTCGATCTTCAGGATCCACTTGAGGTGTGCCATTGCCAACGCGCGGCACACTTGGTCGATCAGCAGCAGCCGGCAGCAGCCATTGAGGTTACATAAGATCTTGGGAGTTTCCGATGTATTTGCCATTTTTCGCTCCTTGGAACGTCAAAACATAAAGACGCACAATCAGTTTCCTTGGCCCGTATCGAAGACACTCGCGTCGAATCCGGATATCCTGCCGCCCGTTACATCAACAGCGCGACGCAGCCCGTCGGACTTCAACAGACCCTTATAGGCCGCAAAGATCGGCTGAAGCGGACGTGTTAAACCGCCTCGGCGAACCACGTGTTTGACTTCGGCACGGATCATCAGAACGCCGAGTTCCAGATCCAAATCCAGCCATATCCGCGCGTCCGGAAGATCCACGCCCTCCAAGTGCTGCAAGTGAGCTCTCGATGCCGGTGTGAGCTGTTCGGCATACCGGCACTGCAGGTTCAAGCAGTTGCGTTTTGCGTTGTAGTCCAAATGCGAGCGGAGTTGCTTTCTCAGCCCGCAACGGATCAGGACCTCTGCGTGGTTCAAGAAGGGGTCAGGAGCCGTGCGCCGTGAAAGAGGCGCTGTTCTCCAGCGGGTGAGAGTCCCGCCCGGGAAGTTAATTGTTCCGCCCGGAAAGCAGTCGGAGCAGTCGAGGAGGCAACGAATCGGCTGAAGCCTTCGATGCCAAAGGGTCGTCAGAGGACGACTCAGCGAGCCGGCAGGCCGTAATGATGCCCTGACGGGCACACGTGAACGCCGTGCAGGCCCCGAAACAACCATCGCGGACGCCGACCCTGCGGCTTCAAGGGGAAGGCCGCCGCCATCGGCCTCAATGGGCTACCCCATAGCCCCGAACAATTCGAGCCGATGGGTCCGCCGGGGTATTGGCGACAGCATGCCGGCAAGGAGAGCAGACGCAACACGGGAGACCCATCCCGGTGATGGCGTAGACCATCAACCGGACGCCCGCGAGGGACAGGCCGGGCCGGGATGGGAGTCGGATAGGCCCGTAGTACCGATGAAGCGGCTAACCACCGTGGAGGGAAGGGGCCTGAGTTGAAGGATCAGTGCAGGAAGCAATGCGGAAGTGAAAGGAGAGTGGCGATGAGTCTAATCCCTCCAGAAAAGCTTCAGAATTTGCAGGCGGCACTGCATGCCAAAGCCAAGGCATCGCCCGAGCAGAGATTCCACGCCCTGTACGACAAGGTGTACCGATGGGACGTGCTGGCCTATGCCTACGAACGCTGCCGCGCCAATGGCGGAGCGGCGGGAGTGGATGGCCAGAGGTTCGCGGACATCGAGAAGTACGGCGTGATTCCCTGGTTGAGCGAACTGGCGAAAGAGCTGAAGGACAGGACGTATCGGCCCAGTCCGGTTCGGCGGGTATGGATACCCAAGCCGGACGGCAAGAAGCGGCCGCTGGGAATTCCCACAATCAAGGACCGAGTCGCGCAGACGGCGGCGATGCTGGTGTTAGAACCCATCTTCGAGGCCGACCTGCAACCCGAGCAATACGCCTACCGGGTCGAGCGCTCCGCGCTCGACGCGGTGAATCATGTGCGGAACCTGCTGAACAGCGGGCACACGCAGGTGGTTGACGCGGATTTGAGCGGGTATTTCGACAACATTCCCCACGCCGAACTGATGCAGTGTCTGAGAAGGCGCATCGTGGATGGCGCGATGCTCGCCCTCTTGAAGATGTGGCTGGAAATGCCCGTCGAGGAAGAGGATGAGCACGGGAATAAGCAGCGAACGACGCGGAACAAGGATGAAGGGAAAGGTACGCCACAAGGCGCGCCGATCAGCCCGCTGTTATCGAACGTGTATATGCGACGTTTCGTGTATGGGTGGAAGAAACTGGGCTTCACGGCCCAACTCAAAGCCCATATCGTCAACTACGCCGATGACTTCGTGATCTGCTGTCGTGGCACGGCCGAACAGGCCGCCACCGCGATGCGGAGCATGATGTCGAAGATCAAGTTGACGGTGAACGAGACCAAGACGCATGTATGCGAAGTGCCAGCCGAGACGTTTGACTTTCTGGGGTACACGTTTGGCGAGCATCGGTCTGCCCGCACGAAGCGCAAGCTGCTGTGCGGAGCCCCCAGCGCCAAACGAATCGTGCGTGTGTGCGACAAAATCAGCGCGATGACTGGCCGGGAACACGGCTACCTCAGCGAAGACGAGATGGTGAAGGAACTGAACCTGGTCCTCAAGGGCTGGGCCGGCTACTTCTGTCTCGGACCCGTCAGTGACGCCTACCGGAAGATCAATTCACACGTCCGGTACCGGTTCCGCCGATGGTGGGAAACCAAGCATAAGACCCTGCAACGGGCCCCGCATTGGTATTGGAGTTCCTGGCTGGAAGAGGCCTTCGGCCTCCGCCAGTTGAAATGGGATCCCTCCCGCCTGCCGCGCGCGAAAGCATGAACCTTCTCCGAGAGCCGGATGCGGCAAATCCGCACGTCCGGTTCGATGAGCGGGAGGTGGAAACGGAGCATCATGTGCAACCGCGCCACCTCTCGACTCTACAACGTTTCCCAGGCGTCAGGGATCTGATTGATGATTTGGCGGAAGGCAGTCATAGGTCTGTCAGTGGCGCATCCTCTGAAATAGGGCCTGAGCGCCGCGTTCTTACACGTCATCTCTCATCGCGCCGCGTGCCAGCTGATGCTGCTCTTTCCTCAATTGCCGCTCATAGTCTTCTTTGTTGTACCGGGCGCGTTTCAGCAGGCCGTAGATGGCGTTGCGCTTCGTGCCCATCGCGGCACCGACTTGTTCCTGTGTCTTGCCGTCTCGGAAACGCTGGCAGACCGCGATCCATTGACGAGCGGTCAGCACTCCTTTGGCCCTGTCCCATTGTTCGAAGATGTCAAGGCGCCGCCGCAGGTCGTCCCGCTCGGTTAGCGCCTCCAAGGGTGTCGAGGGAGTTGGTTTCGCGAACGGCTTCTCGTCGCTTCGCTTGCCGAAGCTGCCAGACCTGGCGGTGCCGTCCCGATCGACTTGGACCTGCTCGGTGCCCGCGCGGTCGTCTGTGGCTGGTGCGTCAGGTGCCGCGAGGGCTCGGATCGCGCCGCGAACGCTTTTCAAGAGAGCATCGAGGTGTTCCGCGACTCGCGTGAGTGTCGCAGCAGCTACCAGGATGGGGTCGTTCGCGTCACTCATGCGGCACTCGTGTGGCTTCGTTGGAAGCCTGCCGGGTCAGCTATTGGCGACGCTTCGGAGCTCGCGAAAATATCGAGGCGACGGCGGAGATCGTCTTCGGCCGTCAGTGCATCGAGCGGAACCAGGGCACCTGAGGCACCGGAGTTGGGCGGCCGGCGATCAGGGCTCTCCGGCGAAACGCATTCTGTTTGGACGATCTGGTCTCCCACATCAACTGCGACGTGATCCGCGCTGGGTGTCCGTTCAGCCAGCATGTGGTCCAGTGTGCGCAAAATCCCGACCGCGGTGGCCAGGAGTTGGCGAACCTTCGCCCACTCGTCTGCTGGCGTCTGGATAATAGTGCTCGCATCCATGCAGCTTCCGGGCAACTCAGCACGGGACTACTCGTACTTCTCGCTCATCGCGTGGCAACGGGCGCTTCGATGAGGCTCCGCGACCTGCGAGGGCATTTCAACAATGAGTTCGCGACAACGTTCCTGCCGCAGTGTATTCAGTCGCCGCGATGGGAAACGCGAACTCATCGCTTCAGCGCGACATCTGTGCCAACAGTCACGTTTTGCCTCGCTTCCGAAGGCACGTGAAGAAACAAAATGGCGCGATAGCCACAACGCTATGCTAGATAAGCTGTTACAGATAAGAGAATTACGGAGTTGTGCAAGAGTAGCGTTACCGCTATAACACACCATATATCGGTAACAAAAGAAGTGGCCCCCGACTCCCACAGCTCCCCGAAGTTCGCCTGTCTCTATGCTACAGGTGAGTCAGTCGCCGTGCTTGTCACGCAATGGTCTTCAGCACTACTCCCGCTCGAAGGCCGTATTTCGCTTCTATTCTTTGCCGATCGCTCTCCTACGGCCGCACGCGCACAGCCGCATTTGGAGGAAGCCATCGCAACCGCTTGCTCTCGCCATTGTGCCTTGGTCATCCGCAGCCTCTCGGACATGACCCATTCTTGTATGCGTGCGGCGAGGCTTATAAGCCAGCTCGCGCGTGCTGGCGCGAGGTTCATCAGCGTCTTGGATAACATTGACACGCATGGCGCAGAGGGCGAAGGAATCGTACGTCTGGCGATGGCTATGTGTCACGTTAAACGAAAGCCAACTCGCCCCGTGGCGATCATGGGCCCGGCTGTGACACAAGTTGTCAACGGCGCCGGCAATCCCCCGTTTGGATGGCAGAAGTGCGGTGAAGGCACGCTGCCGGAACCGCGAGAGCAGGACATCATCGGAGAGATCATACGACTGCGCCGGTCTGGCCTCAGTTACTCGGCAATCTCCAAACAATTGAAACAGGAAGGGATTCGGCCTCGCCGGGCGGCGCGCTGGCACCCGAAGGTGATAATGTCAATCTACGTCCGTCATGAAGATCTGCGACTCATAGAGCATCGAAGAGATGCCAGAGGCGGATGCCGGAGAACGACGCGCAGGAAGTCGGACCATTCCCCCGTTGGGGCGGTCTTTCATTCCGCCATCGAAGAGCTTCGTCGGTTGCGCCTGATTACTTGAGTATGCTGCATTTAGCTGGACCTGTCATGCCATAGCCTCCGGATGTGATCAAGCCAATCTGAAGGCCACGATTGAGCGCAGGTGCAAAGATGTGAATGGAGTATGGCAGAGTCTGGAGTGAGTTCGAGCAGCTACGGGTTGAACGACGTTGCGAAGATCAAGCGGTGCCTTGATCATGCGTTTGCTACAATGCTTGAGGAGAGAAGCAGTGCGCCAAATGAAGTTGAGGAAACGGTCACTACGTCATGAAACCAAGGCCTCTGGCCGTGCGACCGTGACAGGCTCTGCCGTTCCGGCGTTGCGGCCTGCCGTGAATGGCGGATTGATTTCCGGATGCCTGTTGGCGAACTGAAAGGCCCGAGCTGCGTTGTCCGGTGCTGTCAAGGATGCCGATATGCCGACCGCTGAAACGCAAGAATGCCCCCTATGGCGTGCGTCCGTCGAGCAGGGCCTTACACAACGCCCGTTGATCAAACGGCGCCCTGCTGCAGCCCCTGGGGCGTTTGGGTTACCACCCCCTCTGGCGGTGGAGATTCATCGGATGAGTAGAATCGCGCCGAGGCAGAGGGTGTATGACCTCCCCACATCCGGCTCGTATACTGTCTGCCATGGAACTTTTTATCGAGCAGCTTCGTGGTCTGCCTCGCCGCCCGGGTGAATCCTGGCAAGGCGCCGTCGTTCGCATGCCCACTTGGATCACAGAGGAAGGCCCAAGGCCGTATCGGCCGCGGGTGGCGGTGTGGATTGCGGTCAAGGCAGGCACAATGAGCCGGCCGGATATCTGCCGGCCGGATGAGATGAACCTTGGCCGGGTGCTGGGCGGCCTGGTCGGCTTTGCGACCGACCCGGAACTGGGCGGTTATCTGCCGGAACGAATTGAAGTTCGCGATCCGGCACTGGCCGAGCATCTTCAGGGGGCGCTATTCACCCTCGGAGTTGAGGTCGCGTGTACCGATGAGCTGACTGCCCTCGACCTCGCCATGGCGCAGATGGCCGAGGATCTTGGCGGCGGGCCGCAGGTGCCGGGGCTGTTGTCCGGCGATAGCGTGACCGTAGAGGCAGCGAGGCGCTTCGCGGAGGCCGCCGTCGCGTTCTACCAGGCAGCGCCCTGGAAACACCTGACCGATGAGGACCTGATCCAGATCGAATCCCCCGAAGGGCCAACAGGCCTGCGGTTTGCCACGGTGCTTGGCGCTGCCGGCCAGACCTTTGGCCTAGGCTTCTACAACAAGTCGCAGGAGTGCTGGGACATCCATCGAAGCGACGACCCGGAAGAATGGTTCAGCCGTCGCAAGCGAGGCGTGTGGAACCTCACGTTGAACGGCATCACGGAGATTCCGGTCTCGGATGCGGATCTCTGGGAGGACCACGGCTTGCCAGTGGCCGGGGACCGAGCGTACCCCTGCCTCATGTGCTACTCCCCGGATGGCACCGTCAAACGGCCGAGTGCGGCAGTGCTCGGCTTTGCAGAGAGCCTGCTGAGGGCGCTGGCCCGGAGCACCGAAGAGCACATCGACTCGGGCCGATGGACGGTCGCGGTCGAGATGGCTGGAGGGCCATCGCAATTCACGCTGGCACTGCCCGACTTGCTCAAGCCGCCGACACACCAGGAGCTGATGAAACGCGGCTTTGCGCCCGATCGGCGGACGATGGAGCAGATGCAGGCCCAGATGCACCGCTTCCTCGACGGCAAGGACTTAAAGTCGATGGATGAGGTCAACGCGGCCATCCAGCGGGAATTTATGGGCAAGCCGGCTGATCCGACGCGGTTCCCGCCGCGAAACGCCCTGGAAGAGGCGCAGGAGTTCTGCTACCAGGCATTCGACGCCATTGGCCGGCGGCAGCTTCAGCTGGCGAGAAAGGCTCTGGCCGTAAGCCCGGATTGCGCCGATGCGTATGTGCTTTTGGCCGAGAGAACATCGGATCCGAACGAGGCAGCGGAGCTGTATGCCAAGGGTGTTGCCGCCGGCGAACGCGGGCTGGGAAGGGAACGGTTCGAGATGGATGCCGGCCACTTCTGGGGAATCATCAGCACCCGGCCGTACATGCGCGCTCGCCTGGGCCTGGCGCAATCCCTGGAGCAGCTCGGCCGGGAAGTCGAGGCCGTGGAGCACTACCGTGAACTGTTGCGTCTGAATCCAGGAGATAACCAGGGAGTGCGATACCTGTACCTGCCGCTGGCGATGAAGCTGGGGCGGGATGCCGAGGCTGCCCGGTTCATGAAGGAGTCGCAGGATGAGGAATCGGCCAACTGGGCGTATACGCGGGCGCTGCTGGCGTATCGGGTGGGAGGCGTATCCGCTCCGGCCCGCATGGAATTACGCAAGGCCATGCGGATCAATCCGTACGTGGTTCCCTGCCTGCTTGCGGAAATGCCCCAGGAGCCGCTGCCGGCCAGCTATAGCCCGGGCAGCCGGGAAGAAGCAATGATATGTGCGGCCGAGTTGCGGAGCGTATTCACCGCGACGCCCGGCGCGAGGGAGTGGCTGGATGATGAGGCGCGGCGGCTTCGCAGGCAGCGGCGGAAGCAAGAGGAAGAGCGAGGGAAGAAGAAGCGGCGGTGAGGCTGTTGAGATCCCGGCGGTATTTCCTCGCCAGCCGCTGGCGGTACACTGATCGTGAACAAGGATCGCCTGCCAATGTCCGACCGGAAGCCTATCGAAATCGATCTTTCTGACCTCGACCCACGGCCCCTGAAGATCGGGGCCGCGGCCCTTGCCGACCTGAGCATCGTGGCGGACCGGATGGTGCAGGCGTGCGAGGTCAGCGGCACAAGCATCGACGCCATGCTCGAAACCCTGAAGCCCAGAAAGGTCGGCCCCGATGACAGGATTGGCGTCAACGTCACCGCCGGCGAAAAGAGGATGCTCGTGGGGCTGGCCGACCTTGATGAATTGATCAAGGATCAAGTCAGACAGGTTGAGCCTGGCCACGGCGTCGGCGTGATTTAGGTCTTCGCGCTGGCCTCCGCCGTAAGATCCGCAACTGAAGCAGAGCGCGACAAGGCAAGAGGCTGGCAGGCAGCACGATGCACCAGTACGGGACTCGAATCGCACGGGAGAGGAGAGTCTTCTCGAAAGAGGGCAAAAGTGGGCTCGGATCAGTGTGCCCCACTTGTCGGCCGAGATCGCTGTCGGCCGTGAGGGACTGCTCGAGGCTGAAGGCTGCCTTGATCCAGAGTTGCTGGAACGAGGAGCCGAGCCAGAAGCGGCGGTTGGCACAGGCCACGCTAATGTGGTCTTCGCAGCGCACGCTACGCAGCCACATCGGGATGGCGATCGCCAGCAGCAGAACCGATGCGACCGTGAGGATGCGAAGAATGCGGCGTTGCATGAGGATTAAGAACCACAATCGAGCAGTCCCAGAGTTATCGGCAACGGTGGAAGCCTGCTTTACTGATGGTCAGCAGGTGCGATTGCGGCTGCACAATGATCTTCTGGCTGAAGCCGCAGTTTATGCGTACTGCAGAGTTTATGCGTTCAAGGAACTGGGGGAGCATTTGGCTTTGAGATGCCGAGGTTCGCTGCGACCGTGTCGCGGATGCGCGCAACCAGTTCATCCAGCAGGTCCACGAAGATCTCCCGAGTGCGGCCGTAACGGCCGCGGGACATGACGCGGGTCCGCAGAAGCGCGTACACGTCCAGCTCGGCCAGAAGGTCGGCAAACGCCCTGGGAGACAAGGGGCGCAGCGATGCCCTGTCGCACACCAGCTTGTACTCGCTGTAAGCCTCGGCTGAGCCCACTGGACCATGCT
>JAPLNB010000210.1 GCA_026693085.1 Planctomycetota bacterium
AAAACCGCGCAAAACCGCGCAAAACCGGGCAAAAGCGGGCAAAAGCGGGCAAAAGCGGGCAAAAGCGGGCAGAAATGATTCCCGGAATTGGCAGGCACAGATTCAGAGTGGCAGCGGGGCGGTATTCGGTTTTGAGAGAGCTTGGCGAGGGGGAATGGTCCGCCTCGCCAGGGGTGGGCCTGACCCACCGTGATGGGGTATACAATCTGGCAATAGATTTGTTGGCTAGAAATTAGGGTATGAAGCGATTTTGTTGAGGGCGGGGGATTGGGCGGGGTGGCGTCGGCGGGGTCGGCGGTGTCGCCGTCGCCGTTGGAGTCGAGGGCGGTGAGGCGGTTGCGGAGGGGCTTGCGTGGGGATAAATTCAACCTGACACGTTTTCTGGCTCCGTAGGCGGCGCTGACGGTGGCGTTGGTTTCGATCAGGCCGCGGTTGGAGCCGTGGCCGTCGCGCTCGAACCAGACGGTGCTTGTGGAATCCTTCTGTCCCTCAACCCGCAGGCCGAGCACGTAGGTCGTATTCGGCGCGCTGCTTGCCGCTCCTGCGACTGAGGTGCCGGTTTTCTTTTCGAGGGCCTTGGTGTAGCCGGTGGGGTTGTTGTAGTCGTTCAGATAGACAATGGCGGAGTTCGCGGGGGTGGCATAGGCGATCTGGCTGACGCGGACGGCGTTGCTGTCGTAGCCGTAGGTGGTTTCGTTGGGGTCGGTGGCGTTGCCGTCGTTGTCGAGGCTGATGCCGACCATGCGGTTGCGGAGGTCCCAGAGGTAATAGATGGTGGCGGCGGATTGGGTGACGGTGATCTGGGAGCCGTTGGAGTCGTAGGTGTAGGCGGCGGTGGTCGAGTCGGGGATGCCGTTGTTGTCGGCGTCGGGGCCTTCGGAGGTGAGCTGATCGCGCTGGTTGAGCCCAGGCAGGGTAAAGAAGGCCAGTCTCACTTGTCTGCAGGAACTTCCGCATTTTTCTTGTCACATCTCGAACAACTCGGCAACATAAGTGCAGAAGGCGAGTCCATGGATGACGTTCAACTGCTGCGCGAGTACATCGGGCAGGGCTCGCAGGAAGCTTTTGCCGAGCTGGTCAACCGCTACATCGGCGTTGTCTATTCAGCCGCCATGCGGCAGATGGGCGAGTCGCACGCGGCTGAGGATGTGGCGCAGGCGGTCTTCATCGCGCTGGCGCAGAACGCCCGGCGGATCCGCCGCGGTGAAGTGCTGTCGGCGTGGCTTCTGGCGGTGACACGCCGCGTGGCCGCGATGACGAAACGCAGCGAGGCTCGGCGCAGAGATCGCGAGCGGAACGCAGTCCAGATGATGCAGATGATGAACGATCAGCCCGATGCTGAGCAGTGGGATCAGATCGGGCCGCACTTGGACGATGCGATCGCCGAGTTGACGGATCAGAGCCGCGCGGCCTTGGTCCTGCGATATTTCGAAGGCCTGAGCACCGAGCAGGTCGCGTCGCGGCTGAATGTGACTCCCGATGCAGCACGCCAGCGCATCTCTCGCGGCCTTGAAAAGCTGCGCACGATCTTCTGCCGTCGCGGGATTTCCGTCACCGGCGTGGTACTGGGAACCCTTCTGACGGCCCATGCAGTGCAGGCAGCGCCGATGGGGCTGGCCGCGACGACCACCGCTGTAGCCACCATTGCCGCGACGGCGACCAGCGCAGCCACGGGCGGCTCATCCGGGGTTTTGCTGGGCGGGAAAGGAGTGACAGCGATCATGACATGGACAAAGGCAAAAGTGGCCGCGGTGGCGATCGGGCTGGCGCTGGTGGGCGCAACGGTCGCCGTGGTGGTCCCGAAGGTCATTGGGGGCGGCGATAAGGTGATCGTGGTGCGACCCAAGCCCGGCGCGTCGGGCGGCTCGGCGCTGCTGCCGGATCCGGCGATAGGACCCGGCGGCATGGTGGGCCGCGCGGCGCTGTCCGTGCCGATCAAGCTGCCGGATGGGAAGGATCTGAGCATGGCCGCTTTGCGTGGCCGTCATGTGCTGCTGCACACCTGGCTTTACCCAACTTCGCAGCCGCCCGGCGATCGCAAGGGGAATCTGCCGATCATATGGGAGCGATTCGGCGTCGAGGACGGCTTTGCGATGGTCGGCGTGGCGCCGCAGTGGGTGCCGGGATATACGACACGTGGCAACATGCTCATCCCAGTACCGCTGCCTGGACCGGCGCCAGGGCCAACGCCCTGGCCACAAGGTTACGGCAGCCGGGACAACGACGAGATGGAGAGGTTTGTCCGTGCCGAGGCGTGTTACGTGATCGATCCGGACGGCCGGATTATCGCCTCGCTTTTTGACCCCCGACTCGCCTATGGCGAGCTGGATCGGCGTCTCAGTCGCGGTTCCGTCGCGTCAAGCCCGATCCGCGTTTTGACGGCTCGCAAGGCCCTTTCGGAAACATCGCCGACCTACAACTTCGATGGCATTCCACCAATTTCGGCGGAGGATGCGGCGAAAGACGCGAAGATTTCCGTCCTCGATGGCGGCCCGGGAATGGGTCGCAGCCTGGCGCCCCTCATTGATGGTCGCGGCGCCAGCAGCGAGGACGACCCAGCCAACAGTTTTCATCTGTTCCACCATTGGCTCTACGGCCGCCTCAAGATGGATCTCGGCCGCGCGATCGACATCTTGCAGATCAACACCTACTCGTGGCACAAGTCCTCCCAGGCGCCGCAGGTCTATCGCCTGTTCGGCAGCGAAGGCACAGCGCCGAACTTCAATCCCAGCCCAGGCCGCGGCATCGATCCGGGCAAGTGCGGCTGGAACCTGATTGCGTTCGTGGATACGCGGCCGTCTTTCGTGGCGGCGGAAATGGGCGGGCAATACGCCGCCAGCATTCGCAGCGATACGGGCAGCATCGGCCGTTATCGCTATCTGCTGTTCATGATGTTCGTGACCGAGACAGACGATTGGTGGGGCCATACGTTCTATAGCGAGATCGACGTGATCGAGCGCAAACAGGCCGGGGTCGCAGCGCGGATCGGCCGGGAAGAACCAAGATGAGCCCGCGCGAGTCCAGAGCGTTCAGCCTCGTCGAACTGCTGGTGGTGATCGGCATCATCGGCATACTCATCGCCATGCTTCTGCCGACTCTGGTGGCCATGCAGGAGCGAGCGCGGCTGCTGAAATGCACGAACAACCTCCGCAACATCTGGCTCGGCGCTCAACTCCACGCCAATGACCACCAGGGCTATCTGCCTGTCGCCGGATGGCACTGGGCGCCCCAGGGAGGCGTCTGCAATCCCCGCGGACTGTCTGATGAGAACGTAAGGCGATACACGTATTACGCCGACCATGGCGTGCAGCGCCCGGCGCCGTTCACCGTGGCGATCGCTGTCTCGCTGGGGGTCAAGGTGCGTCTGGACAGCCGTCAGAACCTCGAGCAGGACATGCAGGGCGATGGCGTCCGCAAGCACTTCCGCTGTCCGAGCCAGGAGGAAGTCAGGCGGGGGTTCACGCAGCGTGAGGATGCCCCCGGCAACTGGACTGCGCCGGAAGATGCTTCCAGCTACGTGTTCAACGAGGCGATTCTTGGCCTGCGGGGTCGGGAGCCCTGGCGGAATCCGATGCCGATGGGAAAGCTGTCGCTCGTGCGCCAACCCGACATCGTTCTGCTGGCAATGGATGGCTGCCCGCGCGATCGCGGGAAGGACCGCTGGCTGGTGTTCCCGGACATCGGCCCGGAAGACACGATCGTCGATTTCATGGAAACGGCCAATCGCCCCGATTCGGTGTGGGGCCACGAAATCCTTGATTATCAGCGGCACAACTACCGCGCCAACGTCCTGTTTGTCGATGGCCACATCTCCACAGTGCTCCTGCTGCCCAGCGATCTGGGGAAGATCGGCATCTCCAAAGGCGTCTATCGGTAGGTCCCAGCATGCAGCTTCGCAATATCCGCCGCTGGCAATGGATCGCGATCGGGCTGCTGCTCGGGGCCGCGGCTGGCTGGGTTCGACACGCACGCCCGCCGAACATGGGCAAGTACGAGCGAATCATTTCCGGCCGGCTGGAATTCGAGGATGCGCTGCTGAGCGAGGAGCAGGGCCTGCGTCGGTTTCGCAACCTCGTTGTCTATCCGGGCTATCTCAGGGATGCGGGCGGAAGTCGCACCGTACACATCGTGGCCGGCGAGTACTTTGACGGCAAACTGGAGACGATTGGCGGCAACCTTTGCGCGCGATGGCGCAAGGCGTGCTTCGTGGCCGAGGTGGCGTTCCGCGGTCAATCCGGTCCTAGCCAGGCCGGTGGACACGGGACGGTCTTGAATTACCTCGACACCTTGGCCAAGAGAGGCGTGCACTACACCTATGGCTGGTGGCGGCGGCCG
This sequence comes from Planctomycetota bacterium, assembly GCA_026693085.1. GTDB lineage: Bacteria > Planctomycetota > Phycisphaerae > Tepidisphaerales > Tepidisphaeraceae > JAPLNB01. The sequence continues at coordinate 4,336 of JAPLNB010000210.1, forward strand.
CTGTGGGCCACAGTGCTGTGGGGCGGCGCCGGCGTGCTGGTAATCGGTCTGGCCTGGCCTACGCTGGTGAACCTGCTGGTCTTCGGGAGCATCTTCAGGCCGCGCGAAGAGAGGGGCACCGACCTGAGCAAGGTCAGGCGGACGCAGGCGCAGGCCGCGCCGGCGCCGCTTGCAGAGAATGCCGCCGAAGTCGAGCTCACGGTAGCGGCCCTGGAAGCAGAGCTTGCGGCGGGCGCCGATACGTCGCTTTCCCCAGAGCTTCCTGCGCCGCAGCCCAAACCGGTGCGTCCGCTGCCGGCGACCGCGTTGGACGCGCCGGGGACAACCGACCCAACCGAGAAGAAATCCTACGGCAAGGATGAGGACGATTACTATCCGACCGAAATCCATCTTCCATTTCCATCCAAAAAGCGGGGCTGACGGTGCACCCCTCCTTCATGGCCGTGCTCAAGCTCGCATTTTCGAGTGGGGGAAATGGGTTCGTTTTGTAGAAATGGGGGGGCGGAGGGAGCGGGGGCT
>JAPLNB010000211.1 GCA_026693085.1 Planctomycetota bacterium
CGTCCCACAAGAGGGGCACACGAATCCGTCGCGCCATCGGATCTTCTCCAAGTAGGCAGCGCAGGCCGCGTCGTCAGGGAAAAGCCGCTGGAACTCAGGCAAACCGGTGGGAAAGGGAAGGTCAGCCACAAACATACACTATCAGTTGTGCCCAGGTGCGTCAACCGGATAGGAATCAAACCATAGCCATCATGACTGAAGAGCCGTTGTTTCGTCACTGCCATTTTCCGTCGGCCGCCTCACGAACCACACGCTTTTTCAGAAAGTGCAGGATTTAGACACGGGTTTCATTGGGGTGGTGTTATTGGTTGCCATGGGCTCCTGACAGTTTGCAGGATGGAATGGCAACCCTACTTTTCATCCTTCTTGTTGCCCTTGCCCTTTGTGGCTCCGGCTACCGCAGCGTTCATCTTTTTGCGCCACTGCCATATCTTCTCCCATTGAGCCTTCTCGGCTTGGAACGGCTCGAAGCGGCTGGCGTCTACGTCCTGGTAAAGCTCCTGGTATTTCGCGGGGTCGTAATTCGGATTGGGCGTGTTGCTCTGGGCGTTGACCGCCTTGCGCCAGTCGGCCAGCGCCGCGCGCATCCGGCGTATCCGTTCGGGCTCCGCCTGGGCCAAGTCCTGTGTTTCGCAAATATCCTTGCTTAGGTCGTACAGTTCGGCTTTCTCTTCGTCATAATACTCGACCATCATCCAATTGCCGTCGCGACAGGCGCCGCTGGGGCGGCTGCCCTGATTGGTGTAATGCGGGAAATGCCAGAAGAACTTGCGCTGCGGCGGAAGCGCGCGGCCGGTAAGGAAACCTGCAAAACTGATCCCATCCAGTCCGGTGGGAACCGGCCGTCCCACCAGTTCCAGCAGCGTGGGGACCCAATCGGTGTTGATGACAGGATCATCCACCACCGTGCCGGCAGGCACATGGCCCGGCCATCGGACGATCAAGGGGATGCGCAGCCCGCCTTGATAGACGAACCCCTTGCCGCCGCGGTAGGGTGTGTTGTGCGTGATCTTTTGGTGCGGCCCTTCGGGCACATGCAGCCCGCCGTTGTCCGAGCTAAAGATGACGATCGTGTTGTCCGTCAGCTTCAACGCATCCAACTTTGCCAGCAGCCGACCAACGGAGTCGTCCAGCGTTTCAATAACCCCGGCGTAGACGGGTTCGAATGCCTTGGCGTTATTGTCAATCCGCCGTCTTTGCGCGTCGTAAGGAATATGCGGCGAATTGTGCGCCAGATAAACAAAGAACGGCCGGTCCTTATTCTCCTCGATGAATCGTTCCGCAGCGGCCGTCAAGTCATACTCTCCCTTGCCGCCTTCGGTCGCCGAGGGCTTGGTGTTGGCGTTGCCGGCATACGCCATGTCAAAACCGTGTGCCACCGGGCCGAACCGCTCGCCGCCGACGTGCCATTTACCGATGGCGGCGGTGGCATAGCCGCCTTCCTTGAGGTAATTGCAGATCATCTTCTCTTCGAGCGGCACCTGCATTTCAATTTCCGGGTGCAGCACCTTTTGCGAAGCCGTGTTGGGGCGTCCCGGCAGAAACGTGGTCAAATGCAGTCGTGCGGGGGACTTCCCGGTGAGAATGGCGGCGCGTGAAGGCGAGCAAATCGGCTGCCCGCAAAGCGCCGAGGTGAAACGCATGCCCTGCTCCGCCAGCCTATCCAGGTTGGGCGTGTGATGGTCCTGCCGCCCATAACAATGCAGGTCGTTGATACCCAGGTCATCGCAGAGGATGAAGATGATGTTAGGTCGTTTGCCGGCGATGCCTTCGGCCAGAGCGGAAACACCCAGTGACATCACGATTGCAGTCGTCGCGATTATTGTTTTGTTCATTGTTTCGCTTTTTCTGAAGTTGATGCACCCGTCTGTTTCTCCAGCCAGGGAGCGACTTTCCCGGCCCAGCGTGCGCCATGTTCGCGCAAGCCCTTCCCGCTGAAGTGAACCCCGGCGCGAAGGTCGCCCCTGAGCGCGTCGCTGTCGGGGCCTTCCAGTGCGATGCCGTCATCCCAAAGTGATTTCTGGCCGGCGCGAATGTCCGGCACGCCATTCCCCCCATGCGAACTAACCAGAGCGACAAACCATGGTACGTCCCAGCCAATCTCTTTGCGCGAATCCCTGATGACTTGTTCGAGGTACTGCCGATAGAGCTTACCCGGCAGTGTGCGTTTCGGATCTGGCTGCTCTGCGTCGGACTCGCCCTGGTGCCAGAGGACGGCGCGGAAGCCTTTTGGACCAAGCTGTTTCATACGGGCCGTGAGCATTTCAAAGGCCTCCCCTTTGCTCTCCCACTCACCGCTGGGGAGTTTCCGCACCCGACCTTGAAGCGTCGGCGGATTCGAAAACTTCATGCCCTTGGGCAACCACTCGCGCACGCTCGTCGCCCCGATACCGCAGGCTACAATTCCGACCGGCACCTTGAATGTCCCGGCCATGGCATCGCCAAACGGCGGCATGAAACTGCCAGCGCCCCCGCTGCCGCCTGGCTGCGGATCGTTCGCCAACTGCCAATGTTTACCGTCGAAAGCAGCCACGAGTCCGGTCGTTGTTTCTTGTTTCTCCTGACCATGATTCGACGAGTTCGACTGTCCGGCGATAACAAACACCTCGCCCACACCTACGTACTCCACGGAAGCTTCGCTCAGTACAGTCTGGTCATCCGTGGATTTCCGGAACCGCACCTTGAGCGAGTACCAACCACCTGTTGCCAGTCTGAGACTGCCGCTGAACTTACCGTCCTTGATCTGCGCCCCCTGGGCCACGACGATCCAATCTGTAGCCTTCCCACGCAGTCCAGCACCTAACTCAGCTTTCGCTTCGACCAGGGACGCGCTGGTCGGGACAGTTCCCACCACCCTGACCTCAGCCCATTCTTCCGCATTCCGCTGGAACACCTGCCGCTCAAGCGGAGAATCCAGGTTGGCAGCATGCGCAGAAAGCCGCACCGCCAACAACACTGCAGAAACAATCGCTATTCTACATTTCATGCTCATGTGTGCTGACTTCCTCAATTCTCTGTTTTCATCAGTTATTCTTCCCACTCATCGGTGCGGAATGGTGAAGCCGGCAGGCCTTCGTTGTTGTGAAGGTTGCAGCCATTGGGACACATCGAATACGCATAGCGCGCTGCCACCGGCTTGGGCACATCAGGACTGGATACAACCACCATCTTGCCATTGATGACGGCATTCGCCAAGACCCACTTTTTGTCCTCTCCGGCGATTGCGAAACGCTGCAGCTTGCCCTGCGGATACTTAACCATTGGATCGAAAACCTCTTCTGTCGCCACTATCAAGCCTGTTCCGACGCTGTCGAAGCGGATTCTGATTCTATCACCGTCAACCTTCATCTCCTTGTAGAGCGGGCCGCTGTACACGAGGTCTTTCCTCGTACGGTCAAAACACTCCGCCGAAACGCAACTCCTTTCCCCAACTGCCGCTGAATTCGACTGGCAAGTGCCCCTCTGGGCCGATTGACAACCGTCGGATATACTCGATCCTATCGCACTGCCCAACGCCGACATCAGTGGCCCCATGAACTTCGTTCTGCAGCCCTGGCAATTGCTCGTGGTCATCGACTTTCTGCTGACTGAAGTTAAGTTGCTCAAGGAAACCCATGGAAAGAGACGGATCCGGCTCAGCGACGACCAGCCCCGTCAACCTGCAACGAGCCGGGGGCTTGACAGGTACCCCCGCGTGTGCCCAAATAGCGCGATGAGGCTAGCCTTGATGTCTCGGTTGCGGCGGACTTTTGCGCGGGTTCAGGCCCTCCTGGACGATCCTCGACGGCGGGGCATCCCGCTGACGTTCAGCGAGCCGTGCTATTGGATTATCGATCGGCTGTCCGATCAGTCGGTGATGCTCGATTTCGGGCTGGGCTTCGACGCGGATTTCTCGCAGGCGATGATCGGGAGATACGGCCTTCGCTCATTCGGTTTCGAGCCAACGCAGCGCCATCACGCTGGCCTGCAGGAGGTTGTGCGGCGCATGAACAACCGCCTGGTGATCCATCCATGGGCGATCGGGGGGAAAACGGGGACGGCGCTCTTCCACGAGAGCCAGCAAAACGTGTCGGGATCCATGCTGGCGGACCACTGGAACATCCAGAGGGACACGGTCAAGTCGTACGAGGTGCGCGTCGCGACGATTACTGAGTCGCTGGAGGTTGCGCCGGGCGCGAGAGCAGACCTGGTGAAAATGGACATCGAGGGCTCGGAGTACGAAGCGATCGATGGGACGCCCAGTGAGATATTGCAGCGGGTGGACCAGTGGGTGATTGAGTTTCACCACGACTATTGCCAGAGCGCGAGTTTTTCGAAGACACGGCGGACCATTCGCCTGTTTAAAGAGGCGGGATTCGACTGTTACACCTGGGACAACATCAACTTCCTGTTGTACAAGCGATCTCTGCGGGCATGAGCAGAAGGGGGCGGATCAGGATCACTGATGTGCGGTGACAGGGTCCGCGCGGGCAGTGGCCAGCCTGACGGACCGCTGCTCAAAGCGACGGACGAGCTTGCGGGCGAACTCGTGGGAGGGGGCCTCGATGAAACGGTAGGTGAACTCGGCGCCGATAAAGGCCATCGCCGTGCCGAGGCAGACCGCCAGGAGCCACACCGGAGTTCCGCCCATGGAATCCTTGCGGGCGGCGACATGCGCCAGACGCGCGACCACCTCCACGGTGGTGACGATGGCGCTGAAGTGAATCAGGTAGAGGCTGTAGGATCGGTCGCCGAGAAAGGTGCCGAGGCGCTGCCACCAAGACACGGGGGTTGGGCCTTTGGCTTGAGAAGCGGCGTCCGCCCGGATGGCGACGAGGGTGATGAGGGCGAAACCGACCGAAGCCAACAGGTCCGTGGCGTACCTGTCCAGGCCGCAGAAAATGGCGAAGGCGACACCGAAGATGATGCAGAAGCACCCACCGGCCAGAAGGGCGGGATTGGACCAGGGGAAGCGGATGATCCCCGTGGGCGATCTGCGGGCGTAGAGCTCGGCGAGCCAGGCGCCCAGGAGCCACTCGCCAAAGCGAATGAACACGAACCGGCTCGGGTAAAAGATGCGTGGCCACTGCTCGTCCCAGTGGGGGTCCAGGGAGCTGTTGCTGTACCAGACGGTGCGATAGGCGATGCCGATGACGATGCCGATAAGCGCACAGCGGCCAAAGCCAATCCGGCGGAGCAGCGGCAGCAGCAGGGCGTAGAGGATGTAGAACTCGACCTCGAGGCTGAGGGTCCAGAGGACGGGTGAGACGCCCATGCCGGGGTCGGGCGGAGAGGCGAAGTAGTGCCAGAAGAACAGGTGCCCGATGACGCTGCCGAACGTGAGCTGCGGGTTGTGGCCCCAGCCGTCACGGATCCAGTACAAGGCCATGCAGAGGGCGGTGATGGTGATGTAAAGGGGGTAGAGTCGGAAGAACCGGCGAATGGCGAAGGCGCGGACGTTCAGAGGCCTGCTATTGCCAGCCAGCGGCAGATGGATGCAGAAGCCGCTGATAATGAAGAACAAAGGCACGCCAAAGTAGCCGAGCCCGAAAACGAAGGCTGATACGATATGGGCCAGGGGCTGGGTGTGGAAGAAATCGGCGGCCTTCCCATCGAACAGGGTTGCGGAAGTACGCCAGAAGGACCCATCCGCGTGGTAGAGCGTGACCCAAAGGGCGGCCAATCCCCGGAGCTGGTCAATGCATCGGAGCTTGGGCGCTGCAGCGAGGGTCAGGGGGACCGTGGTGTCTACAGGAGCTTCTTTGGACAATTACTACCTCGCTGTACGGCCGCATTGTACGGGCTGCCGTTCTGCTTGGCCAATGCGGCCGGGCGGCGAACGAGCGGAGGGGCGTGCCCAATAATCCGGGCGGCGCGTTAGTTTTGATTGCATAGTGCTTTGGCCCAGTAGCAATCCCACAGGTTGCTCTGGTACATCGCCTCCAATGCCATGAGCGATTCGGCGTTGTCCAAGTCCCACCGCCGCCCGCGACCCTTGAGCCGATCGGTGGTGACCCGGCACATCGATTCCATCGGCCCCGTCCCCCCGTCGCACCGCCTATCGCCAGGCACCGCCGGGACCATTGCGACGATCGCCGTGCGCATGGCCTCCGGCAGATCGGGCCAGACGCGGATCAATACCGCCAATTCGGGGTGCCTCTCCAGCACGGGTGACAAGTCGGGTGACAAAGAAATGGGATCAGCGGTTGGCTTGGTGGTGCGACGGTTTAGCAAACCGTCGCCTTCAGCCACTCGGCCACCGCTCCAAGCTAGCGACGCGAAGTTCATCCGGCTGCACCTTGGCCGTCAGACTGTTCCAACGCCATCATCCCCGCCGCCCGGCCTTGCGCGGGCCGTGCCGGCTCCGGGACTTGCCCCCATCACCATCCCGAGACCCCTGGCGGTGCTTCTTGCTCTTGCCTTGCTTCTTCTGCGGTTCCTGGGGTTGAGCCGGCGTCTTCCCGTCTCGCCCCAGAATCTGCCTGACCGCCAGGTTCAGCTCCCGCCGAGGAACGTCCACATTCACCACAAGCACTTTCGCCACATCGCCAATACCGATTTTACTCCCGGTACGCTCCCCGCGGACGATGCCGCTACGCTGATCAACTTCCCACCAGTCGTCCATCAAGTCTTCGTACCGGATCAAACCGTCGATCAGGTAATCGCGAATCTGCACAAAGATGCCGAAATTCGTGATCCCCGTCACCACTCCCATGAACTCCTCGCCCACCCGATCCTTCAACAGCTCCAGGATCTTCACCTGCCGCAACTCACGCTCGGCATCATCCGCGCGCCGCTCCGTGAAGCTGATGTGCCGGCCAATCTCCACTAGCTTTTCGTACGGGATCACCCCCTGCAGCTCGACCTTCTTCTTTCGCCGCGGCGAGCCCTCGCCACTGTCCCGAGCCTTGATGTACGCACCCAAGAGCCGATGAACCATCAAGTCCGCATATCGCCGAATCGGAGACGTGAAGTGGCAGTAATGCTCGCTCGCCAATGCGTAATGCCCCACGGCTTCAGGCGAATACTCCGCCCGGCTCAAGCTCTTGAGCACCGCCAGGTTCACCGCGTAGCTCTCCGGCCGACCACGCACAGCGCTCAACAGCGACTGGATCGCCCGGTGATCCAATACCTTTGGCAGCCGATACCCCGCCACCTCGACAAAATGCCGCAGCCGCTCCGAACTGTCCGTCTCCGGCCCAGGATGCGTCCGTCGCATGAACGGCACGTCCTGCGAATCCAACAACCGCGCCACCGCTTCGTTCGCCTCCACCATGAACATCTCGATCAGCGTGTGCGTGAAGCTCTGATCCTCCCGTTCCGTTCCCACAACCTTCCCCTCTTCATCCAACACCAACTCAACCTCCGGCAGCTCAAGCACGATCTGCCCCTGCGCCAGACGCCGCTTCTGGATGCGCTTGGCCAACGCATTCATGTCATCCAGCAGTTTCACGATTTTCGCATCGTAATCCGCCACCTTCCTCGCGCCCTCCGGATGCGGCACCGCGCCTTCACCATCAATAATCGCCTGCGCCTCACGATACCTCAGCCGCGCCGCCGACTTGATAATCGTATTCGCAAACCTCACCCCCGCCGGCTTCGCGGTCTCGTCAAACGTGATGAACACGCTCTTGCACAGCCGCCCCACGCCCTCCTGCAACGAACACACCCCGTTGCTCAAAATCGCCGGCAGCATCGGAATCACATGCCCCGGGAAATAACAACTATTGCCCCGCTCCATCGCCTCCTCGTCCAGCGGCGTCCCTTCCGGAACAAAATACGCCACATCCGCAATATGCACCCCCAACTCCCACAGCCCATTCTTCCGCTGCCGCAGGCTGATCGCGTCGTCATAATCCTTCGCGTCGTCCGGGTCGATCGTGCAGATCACCTCGTCCGACAGATCGTACCGATCCGACCAGTTCTCCCCCGCGCTAAACTGGTCGATCGACCGCCTCGCCTGCCCAAGCACCTCCTCCGTAAACTCTCCAGGCAGGTTGAACTGCACGATCACCGACTTCAGATCCACATCCTTCTGCCCCGCCTCCCCCAAAACCTCCTCAATCACCCCCTGCGCCCACCGCCCCTCCTCCGGATGGCTCGTCAGCTCCACCACCACCTTCGTCCCCGCCTTGATATGCCGCGATGCCGCGTCCGGCGTCAAAATCGGCCCCCTCAATACATTCCCATCCGGCAGCACCATCCACTGTCCATGCTGTTGCGCCAGCGTCCCCACAAACCGCGTATGGGTCCGCTCCAAAACCTCCATCACCCGCCCTTCATAAATCGCCTTCCCATCCCGCTGCCCCCGGCTGGTGATCTTCGCCGAGACAATATCCCCGCTGATCGCCCCGCCATTGCCCCCCTCCGGAATATACAAATCCTCGTGCGTCGCCGGATCGCGCGGAATCACAAACCCAAACCCCCTCTTATGCTGCCGGTACGTCCCCACAACCAGATCCTGCCCCTGCTTCTGCATCGGCAGCACCACGGCCCCGCTGCCCCCCAACACCACTCGACCCTCATGCATCAACTGCTTCAATGCATGCCGAAACGCATGATATTCATCCTCCTCCACGTCCAACACCCTCGCCAGCTTCCGAGGCTCCAACGGCTTGGCGTGCTCGGACTTCAAATACGACAGAATCTTCGACTCAATCTGCTCAGACATAAACTCCTTCTACCTATCGGAAGCGCCGTCTCCGTTGCCGCGGACCCGGCAAGCAGCCGCCGCATCCATATACGCCAGAGTTTAATGCGAGAAAGGGAAAAAAAACAATGCGAAACCGTAAACTCAACGACCTACTCGGGGATCAATTACCGGTATGCTGTCATGCGAGCGACACGCCCGCCAAGTCTTCATTCTGCCCCATTCCCGGCACTTCTCGTCTATAATCTTAGCCTCCCAACTCCCTTTCTGCAATCCCTCCAGTTATCGGACGCCACCGGCAAATGGTATCAGCTATTCATTGTCAAGTCCTCAATATGCAAAATGAGTCCCGACCCCTTTTCTCACCCCCAAGTACGTGGTGGATTCGGTCCCGGCGCTGCAGCGGGCGATCTGCCTGAGGGGGGTTGAGGATTGGGTGGTGACGTCGAGGCCGCGGCCGGGCCGTAGTGGCTGAGGGCGCGCTGATACGCGGCAACACACTGCTCGGCGACACGGGGCCAGGTGTAGCGGGATTCAACGAGCGATCGGCCAGCGTGGCCCATCTGGGTGGCGCGGTGCGCGTCGGCCAAAACGCGGAGCACGGCGCTGGCGATCTCATGGGGGTCGAGTTTTACGACGAAACCGGCACCGGCGGTGGCAACTTCGGGGAAATGGCACTGCTCGGAGACGACCACGGGAACCCGGCAGGCGAGGGCTTCGGTGATGGCGACGCTGAAACCCTCCTGGCGGCTGGGCAGGCAGAAGCAAGCGGAGCCGGTCAGAGCGGCCAGCTTCGCCGGACCGTAGAGGGGGCCGACGATGTGCACACGTGGGGCCAGGCCGGCCTGGGCAATGCGCTGTTCGAAATCGGCGCGGGCGCCGTCGTCGGGGCCTGCGACGACCAGTCGGACCTCGGAATTGTCGTGAGCAACGATGGCGAAGGCGTCGGCCAGGTAATCAAGGCCTTTCTTGTAGTGGAGGCGACTGAGGAACAGGACAAACGGACGGCCGTCGAGCTCGGGGTGTTGAGCATGAAACGACGTGCTGGGAGGCAGAGGCTCGATTTCCTCGATGAAGACGCCGTTGGGGATGATCACAGCCGGCGCCGTGAGGCCCAGAGGCGCGATGAGCTGAGTTTCGTCGGTATTGCCGGTGTGGAGGGCGGCCGCGCGGTTGAGCATGGTTCGATAGCCGAGGACCAGTGCAAGTCTTTTCTTCCAGGGTTTCTGCGAGAGGCTCCAGGGGTCGAGCATGCCGTTGAGCAGGATGAGATAGGGAATTTGCCGGCGTACGGCCTCAGCGGCGGCAGCGCGAAGGATCGGATCCCAGACGTTGTGCAGATGAAGAGCCTGAGGGCGGATGCGGTCGAGGAGATCGGCCAGAGCGGATCGGGTGTTGCGGGCGAGCAGCCGCTCGATCATGGAGGGCGAGGGCAGGGCGTGGAAATGGATGCGCTGGTGGTGCGGGAGGCTGGCCAACATCGTCTGCACGCGCTCACTGGAGCCCGGCACCTGATAGTGGACCAGATGCACGTCATGTCCGAGGGAGGCCTGAGCAGCCGCGATGCGGCAGGCGATCATGGGCGGTCCGCCTTCGGCGGGGTCGAGCGAGCGAATCACGTGGACGATGACCATTGGCTAACCTGCCTTGGGTTTGGTGTGGATGAGCCATCTATCTGTCGGCGGTTCGATTCCGCCCCTACCCATTACCTCTTTACCCCCTGTAAATGCACGCTTTCCACCTGTTTTACCGGGTGATGGTGCACTTTCGGAGATTTGCTTATCGACTCCGCAAGACTCCACCAAGCTACTTGAAACTGCGCCTTCTAGTGACACAGGGGGTGACACAGGATTTACAAGATTCTGACAAGATGGGTTTTCGCCGGCCAGCCTGCCATCCGTCCCCGTCATTTTCTCCGTTTGGCTGGTGGGGCTGGACAGGTCCGGTAGTACGCTCAGCGCCGCCGCCGCCTCGCCCCGGTAGGTGTGGCTGTACCGATCCATCGTCAGGGTGATTGTGGAGTGGCGAGCCAACGTCTGCGCCGTCTTTGGATGCACTCCGCCCGAAGCCAGGGCGCTAATGAACGAATGCCGCAAGGCGTGGAAGTCGGCGTAGCGGCCGCCGGCGTCGATGTAGGCCAGGAATGTATCCCCCTCGCCTTCCGATGCGTCCTGAGCGGTCCTATGCGATTGCAGCCATGCTGTACGGGCATCGGCCAGATCCGCCCGGAACATCTTCACCACCCGCGACTCGCCCGGCATATCGAAGGCGCGGGCGTTGGGCATCTTGCCCGCCAGGTACTCCCGCAGCTTCGCCGCCAGGTCGGGCGCGATCGGCTGTACGTCCTCCCGCCGATGTTTGCTGTACGCTGCCCCCACCGTCACCGTCGGCTCAACACCCTCGAGCGCGAAGCCCGCCCGTGTCAAGCTCCGAAGCTCATTCGCTCTCAACCCGCTCCCCACCGCCAGCCTGTACAGCATCGCCCTCTCCGGCCCACTCATCCCAAACCGCTCCGGCCCGTGTTCGGTGGTGTCCAGCAGCCAGCGCAGCTCATCGGCAGACAGCGCCCGCCGATCATGCCGCCGATCCGTCCGCGCGTTGACGCCGCCCAAGTGCTCCAAGGGGCTTTCACTCGCCCGGCCGTCCTTTACCGCCCATCGGCAAAATCCTTTGATGGCCGTCAGGTAGTAATTGAAACTCGCCGCGCCGATTCCCTTGCAGTCGGTGGTGGGTCGGCGTAGGCCCGCCAGGTCCGCCGTCATCGAATCACCGCCGGCCCGTACATCATTCGGCTTGCCGACGGTCCGCGCCAACTCACGGGATGCCCGCTCATCCTCCAGCAACGGCAAGCGGCGCAAGGCAGCGCTCCAGTCAACGAACACGCCGTACCATTTCGTGGACGGGCGCTTGATCCGCTGCCCGTTGGCGTCCGTTTCCGTCACCACCAGCTTGCGTACCTTCACAGTTCACCGTCCCTTTCGCTTCGTTGGCTCATCGGCCACGATCCGCAGCAGGTCCAACTGCAAATGCCTCGCCAGCGCGTCCACCGCCGTCAAGTTCATGCTTGTTTTTCTGTGGACGAACCGCGACAGCATCGCCTGTGCAACGCCCGTCTGCTTGGCGATGCGGTATCGGCTCTCGCCCGCCGTCAGAATCGCCGCCCGCAACCGCTCAGAAACGCTTGTTCGCTTACTCATCGTTTCCACAGTCTACCACCTCACTTACTCCAATGCAAGTACCTATTCCGCCGTTCCCCATCACCCAGTATTATTTGCGGGGTCATACGGCAGTGGGGACATGGCTTGGAACGGGCCATGCAATGGCGTAGACATGACGAGCATCGGCCACTCCACGCCGCACTCCGGGCAATAGTCGGGCGGCGGCAAAGCCTCCCCCTCAGCAATGGGCGTGACTTGGACCGGCACCTTGCCCGCCAGCCTGTGCCGGCACATGGAACAAGAGTTCAAGCCATGTTCTTGAATCATCCGCTCCAACCGTGAGAGTCGACTTCCACTCAACATGAATCACCTCGTTTCAGCAGAGTCGCAATCTGCTGTTCCAGCGCGTCCAGCCGCTCCACGAAGTCCAGTTCCACCGGTGGGCCGAGCAACCTTTGCAGCAGTTCCTTGATGGATGCCACGTCGCCGCCCTTGGCCTGTTTCAACAAAGCGGCGACCGCATCCTTCAGGTCGGCGGGTGTGACAGCCTCGAACAGGACGGCGCGCAGCCTGGCGACGTGCTTGGCGAAGGGGTTGCCGTCTCCGCCGGGGTTGCCCTTGGCGAATTGTCCGTCCGGTTTGCGTCCGTTAGCCCCGTTTGGTGACGGTCTCATTGATTTCCTCGATGTAAGCTACCTGGTGCCCAGCAGCCACGCCGCCAGAGCCATCAGTTCTCGTTTTCCCCGCGTCCGAATCGTCTGGACGTACCAGAATACCCTTTTCGCGTTCGGATGCGTCCTGGCGCGTCTGAGGCGGTGTTTATGACGCTGCTGGCGACTCTGGCGCGTCAGACTGGCGGATATCGACGCATCGCAGGGCGAACCGGCGGCCGAACAGCTTCAACGCCGCCTTGATCCGCACGATGGCTGGGGTGGCGTGCGGCATCGGTTCAGGGGTGACGATGTATCGCTCGGTCAGGGTTCGCATTTGCCTTCGCCCCCCGCCAACACCCGCTCCTGCCACTCGGCCAAGTCCGCGTCCCCGCCGTCATCGTCCGCCGGCCCATTCCCGCCTGCCTCATTTTCCAACCCCGTAGACACCGTAGACGTAGACACAACCTCATATAGTGCAGTCCGTGAAGACTGCTGGTTTTTCTTCGACTTTTTCTTGCCCCCGCACGGGGACAATGAGTGGATGTAGATCCACTTCTACTTCCGACCATCTGGATGTTCTTCGGGGTTTTGATCCGGCCGCCCCGGCCGTGACGGATGCGGCA
>JAPLNB010000212.1 GCA_026693085.1 Planctomycetota bacterium
TCCCTGGTCGGCTTCGCGCGCGAGGCCATCGCGCCGGGGACGGACATCACTACCGATGACTGGCAGGGCTATGACACTCTCCCGAAGTATGGGTTCCAGCACCGGGCGATCGCGGAGCGCGGCGATCCCAGCGTGGCCGAAAAGTGGCTCCCCCTGATTCACTTGGTCTTCTCGAACCTCAAGTCGTGGCTGCTTGGTATCCACCATGGCGTTAGTGCCCAGCACCTACAGGCGTACCTCAACGAGTTCACATTCCGCTTCAACCGACGCTTCTATTCTTTCAACGCTTTCCGTTCGCTGCTCGGCATCTCGGCCGGCGCCGAATCTCCCACCTACGCCGAGTTGTACTCGGGCGAGTGGGAGCATCACCGGTTTGGGACTATCGCCACTACCCGTGGGGGGTAGGTGCGTCAACCGGATAGGCATGGTTCATTCATCAAATGCTCCGGGCTGAAAGATGGAGTTGGTGCCTCCAAGTGCTGCCACGCGGGCACCATAAGCTCCAGACCATCCCTTGATCTTGGTGAGGGAAACGAGGATTCTGGTGTGCCGTGCCGGAACGCTTATCAGAGCCGCGCCCCGTGTACTGCTACGGACAGACCGGGTGGCACCGAGGAGCAATGGTGGGCGGCAACTGTGCGAACAGACTCGATGCAGGCGATTCTTGCCGAGACGGCCAAACCGGCATGGGCACACGGGCGAAAGGTGATCTATGAGGTCGTTTGAACATGGCTACCTGTTGGAGACCGGGATATCCCACTCCCTGCTGATGACGATGCGCCTGTTGGGCGAGTATCGTGGCCGACAGAATCTCTACACGGAGCAGTTTCCAGAAGTGCTCAACACGCTCCGTCAAGTCGCAGTCATTCAGAGCACCGAATCATCCAACCGTATCGAGGGGATCAACGTCGTCCCCGAACGCCTGGCCGGCCTGGTGACAAAGAAGTTGCAGCCCCGCGACCGATCGGAGCAGGAAGTGGCTGGCTATCGGGATGTGCTCGCATCAATCCATGCCAACCATGCCCGGATGCGGCTCTCAACGGACCTCATTCTCGACTGGCATCGTATGATCTACCGGTACACGAGCGAAAAAGGTGGTGCCTGGAAGAAGACCGACAACGCGATTCTGGAAATGCGGCCGGATGGGCGGCAGGTGGTGCGATTCAAGCCGGTGTCGGCCGTGGGCACGCCGGAGTTCATGGATCGACTGGTGCAGCTCTTCCACGACGCGATGGCCGAAGCGAAGACCGATCCGCTCGTGCTCGTCGCCAGCGTCATCCTGGATTTTGAGTACATTCACCCGTTCAAGGATGGCAACGGACGCATCGGGCGTCTCTTGACGTTGCTGCTGCTCTATCAGTGTGGTTATGAAGCGGGCCGATATATCAGCCTTGAGCGAATCGTCGAAGAGAGCAAGGAAACCTATTACGACGCCCTGTACCAGAGTTCACAGCGATGGCATCAGGCGGAGCACGACCTGCGCCCCTGGTGGGAATACTTTCTGGGCATGCTGACGGCCGCATACAAGGAATTCGAGTCTCGCGTCGGCACGCTCACCTCGGCCAAGGGCGCCAAGCGTGAGATGGTGCGAAACGCCGTGCGCAGGCTTCCGCAGCGATTCTCGATTGGCGACCTGAAGAATGCCTGCCCCGGCGTGAGCTATCCGACCCTGCAACGGGCCTTGGCTGACCTGCGGCGGGAGAAGGCTGTTCGGTGTCTGGGGCGCGGCCCGGACGCGGTATGGGAACGTACCGGAGGCTGATGCGATAATCTTATCACGAAACGCTTTCGTGATAAGAATTGACGTCTCGGTGTGGGCCAGATTGTGCCAGCAAGCGTACGCGGCTGCCAGAACGACTCATCATGCCGCCATGAGGAGCGTTTGGATGGTTGGCTCAAGACCGTACGCAGTACGAACGAATAGTCCTAATGGTGTCCAGTCACCCCGATTGCGAGAACACGAAGTCCTGTAGTTCACGCCTGCATGTCTTTCTCGTTTCCCGACAAGGGGTTACAGCGACAGTGTACTCGCCGGGGTCTTGGCGGCGACTGCGGACTGGTGACTGGATTTGAACTCGTATTCTGATCCGCAACCGGAACGATCGGTGGCGTCCGATATACGTAGTGCATTCGCGTTGCTTATGCGACCTCGACGACGAGGCGGTATCCGACGCCCGGCTCGGTCAGGAGGTACTTGGGTCGGGAAGGATCGGCTTCAAGCTTCTGCCGAAGCTGGTTCATGTACACGCGCAGATAATGGTTCTCCTGCGTGATGAACGGCCCCCAGACCTCCTTGAGCAGTTGCCGGTGTGTCAGCACCTTTCCGGCGTTTTTCACCAGCACGGTCAGGAGCTTGAACTGGTTGGGCGTCAGATGGACCTGTTGGTCGGCAACAAACACCTGTCGATGCAGCAGATCTACCCGCAGATCACCGACCGTAAACACCGGATCGCCTGTCTCCTGCTTCGCGGCGGCCGCGTGCCGAATCGCCACTCGAACGCGGGCCAGCAGTTCGCCCACACCGAACGGCTTGGTCAGGTAGTCATCGGCCCCGACATCCAGGGCCATCACCTTGTCCTGTTCCTTGCCCCGAGCCGAGACCACGATGATGGGAATGGCCGACCACTCCCGCAGTTGCCTGGTCACCTCGATGCCATCCATGTCCGGCAGTCCCAGGTCGAGGATGATCAGATCGGGCTGCCGCGAGGCGGCCTGCATCAAGCCGTCCTTCCCGGTTACTGATGAGATGATCTGGTATCCCTGACTGCTGAGCGTCGCCTGAAGGAACTTCTGGAGCGGCGGCTCATCTTCAATCACGAGAATGGCGGGACTCAGCTCACTCATCTTCATCATTTCTCAGGCCAGATTATCCACCTTGGGCGGTTCGCCGCCTAGCGGCAGCGTGAAACGAAAGCTCGCGCCGCCGCCCTCGCGGTTGGTCGCACCAATCGTGCCACCATGGGCCTCCACAATGCCTTTGCAGATCGCGAGGCCCAAGCCGATGCCACGACGGCTCTCGCCGGAGCGCACACGAAAGAACTTCTCGAAGACACGGGCCTCGGTTCCCGCTGGCAGCCCCGGCCCGCGATCCGCCACTTCAATCGCCACGCCTTGTTCCGTCCTCCGGGCCGTGATCTCGATGGAGGTGCCGTCGGGCGTGTACTCGACGGCATTATCCAGCAGGTTCACCAGCACCTGCTCGATGGCCACCCCATCCAATTGCACCAGCGGCATGTCGGGAGGCACGGCGATCTTCACCTGCCGGCCCTTGAGCCCGCGTTCCAGATCATGCAGGGCCGCGCCAATGACCTCTTCAATGGGATGCCACTCCTTTTTGAGATGCAGCCCGCCCGATTCCAGCCGCGTCATGTCCAGAAGATTATTGATCAGTCGCTCCATCCGCCGGGCTTCTTCGGAGATTGTGTCCAGCATCTGGCCGCGGACTTCCTCGGTAAGCTGATTGCCCATCTCGGTGAGGCTGCTCGCCGCGCCCGTAATCCCCGCCAGCGGTGTGCGCAGGTCATGAGACACGGCCGACAGAAGCGTATTGCGGAGGAACTCGGCCTCGACTCGCTCCCATGCCTGCTCCGCCTCCTCGGCCAGAATGGCCCTTTCGATAGCCAGGGCCGCCTGATTGGCGAAGGCTTCCAGCAAGTGTAAGTGCTCGGGGTCTTCGTACTGCCGGGGCCGGCTGGGAAAAACGCCCAGCACGCCAATGCTGCCCCGGGAGGCGATCAATGGCAGATACAGCCCCCGCGCGGCGGGTAGCGTGGCGGTGCCCACCCCGGCCCGTTCTTCGTGCTCGTAGACCCATTGCGCCACGCCTTGTTCCTTTTCGTCCACAGGATGCGAGTTGCGGATGTGGCCGCGAAGCACCAGATGGCCATGCTGATCCGGCAGCAGAATGGCGGCTGACGTATCGAGGTATTCAGCAACATGGCGCAGGGCGATCTGGATGATCGGATCCGTTCCGCGCGTGCCGGCCAGCTCGCGGCTGAGCGCATAAAGAGCCGCTGTGCGCCGCTCTCGTTGCCGGGCGGCTTGGCCCTGCTTGCGGGCACGGTCGGTGAGCGTGCTGATGACCAGAGCGGTAAGCAGCATGACCATAAAAGTGACCAGGTATTGCTGATCGGCCACGCTGAACGTCAGATAGGGTGGGACGAAGCAAAGGTCGAACGCAGCTACCCCAAGGACAGAGGCGAGAATGGCGGGTCCCCGGCCCTTGTGGGTGGCAATCCACAGCACCCCCAGCAGGTAGAGCATCAGGACGTTGGTGTTCGAGAGTCCGACGGAGTGGTAGAGCGGCCAGCCCACGAGGGTTGCCAGTGCCACCACTGCCACGGACCAGGCATAACCCGGCCAATCCACCTTCGGCTTCGCTTTGGCGGGTTCCGGCTCACGCTGCTCACCCTTGCCTCGAATGACGTAGATGTCGATGTCGCCGCTGCCGCGAACCAGTTGATCCACAATCGAACCGAAGACCATCTCGCGCCAGCGGGATTGGTCCGGCTTGCCAACCACGATCTTCGTAATGTCGTGCGCCTGCGCATATGCCAGCAGTTCCTCGGCAACGTTCTGGCCGCTCAGCGTGACGGTTGTAGCCCCAAGTTGCTCGGCCAGCCGCATGTTGTGCGTCAAGCGATCCCGGTCGGCCTGCGACAACCCTCCCGACGCGGGCGTCTCGACATAGGCCGCGATCCATTCCGCTCGCAAGCCCATCGCCAGCCGTCGCGTGGCGCGAACCAGCCGGACCGAAAGGGGGCTGGGGCCGACGCAGACCAGCAATCGCTCCGTGGCGGTCCATGCACCCTTGAGCGCGTGGATGCGGCGAAAGTCCCGCATCTGCACGTCCACCTGCTCAGCCGCCTTGCGCATCGCCAGTTCGCGCAGGGCGATCAGGTTGCCGCGCGTGAAAAAGTTGCGTATGGCGGTCTGGGCCTGCTGCGGGATGTAGACCTTGCCTTCCTTCAGCCGCTCCAGCAGTTCCTCGGGCGAAGTATCGACAAGCTCGATCTCGTCGGCCTTTTCCAGCACGGAATCCGGCAGCGTCTCGCGGACAGCGATGCCGGTGAGCCGCTCCACCACGTCGTTGAGGCTCTCCAAGTGCTGCACGTTGAGGGTGGTGTAGACATCGATGCCCGCATCGAGGCACTCCATGACATCCTGCCATCGCTTGGTATGACGCATCCCCGGTGCGTTGGTGTGGGCCAGTTCATCGATGAGCAGCAACGCCGGCTTACGCGTCAGGGCCGCATCAAGGTCAAACTCCTTGAGCTTGGTGCCCCGATAATCCACGATCTTGTAGGGCAGCAGATCCAGCCCCAGGAGCAGGGCTTCGGTCTCGGTGCGGATGTGCTGCTCGGCGTACCCCACCACCACATCCGCGCCTTCGGCAGCCTTGGCACGACCCTCTTCCAACATGGCGTAGGTCTTGCCGACCCCGGCTGCTGCGCCGAAGAAGACCTTCAGCTTGCCCTTCCTGGCCTTGGTTTCCTCCTCTTGCACTCGCGCAAGCAAAAGGTCGGGATTGGGGCGGTCGTCCGTCATGGCGTGCATCCATTGTACCTATCGCTCTGGCATAAATGCGCGTTGGCGAAGAAAGCGAGTACTGGGCGGTAGCCGCTGGCCTTTGCTCCACTCAGGGTGATCCAGTGCGAAGTTCAGCTTGAGCACGTTCACACGCGGCTCGCCCAACAGGCCCCAATCTCGACCGTCCGCATACTGGGCGACCAGCCTCCGCACCATCGACTCGTCCAGCTTCCTCGCCCGAGCCACACGCGCCACCTGATACTCGGCGGCGGCAGGGCTGATGTGCGGGTCCAGCCCGCTGCCCGAGGCCGTCATCAGATCGATGGGAATCGGCTGGGTGTTCGTCGGGTCAGCCGTCTTCAGTGCATCGATCCGCTCCTGAACCGCCTTGGTCAGTGCCGGATTGGTCGGCGCCAGATTCGACCCCGACGATGCCTCGCTGTTATAGGCGAAGGGCGAGGTGGCCGAGGGTCGAGACCGGAAATAGCGGGGATCGGTAAACGGCTGGCCGATCAGTTCCGAACCGACGGCTTTACCGTTTGCGATCAGGAGGCTCCCGTTGGCTTGTCCGTCATAGACCACCTGTGCTAACGCGGTGACGACCAATGGGTATGCCACCCCGGTGATCAGCGTCAACAGAACCAGCGACACAACAGCAGGACGTATCAGATGCATAAAAGCCTCGCTATGCCAGGTGCAGCCCCACTAGAAGCAGGTCGATCAGTTTGATGCCGACGAACGGCGCCACCAGGCCCCCGAGCCCGTAGACCAGCAGATTGCGGCGCAGCAGCATCGCCGCCGGGATCGGGCAATATTTCACGCCCCGCAGGGCCAGTGGGATCAGGACGATGATGATCAGCGCGTTGAAGATGACGGCAGACAGGATCGCGCTGCCGGGGGAGTGCAGGTACATGATGTTCAGCTTGCTCAACACGGGGTAGGTCGAGGCAAACGCGGCGGGGATGATGGCGAAGTATTTGCTCACATCGTTGGCGATGCTGAAGGTCGTCAGCGAGCCTCGCGTCATCAGCAACTGCTTGCCAGTCTCCACGATCTCGATGAGCTTGGTGGGATTGGAGTCGAGGTCAACCATGTTCCCCGCTTCCTTGGCTGCCTGCGTGCCGGTGTTCATGGCCACCGCCACATCGGCCTGGGCCAACGCCGGGGCATCGTTGGTCCCGTCGCCGGTCATGGCCACCAGCCGACCACCTGCTTGATACTCCCGAATGAGCTTGAGCTTCGTCTCCGGCGTAGCTTGAGCGAGAAAGTCATCTACCCCCGCCTCGGCGGCAATCGCTGCTGCGGTCAGTGGGTTGTCCCCGGTAATCATGACCGTCTTGATCCCCATCCGCCGCAGGTCGGCAAAGCGTTCCTTCATCCCGCCTTTCACGATGTCTTTCAGTTCGATGACGCCGATCACATCCTTTCCACTAGCCACCACCAGCGGCGTACCGCCTTGTTTGCTGATGGCATCGACGACCCCGCGTATCGTGGAAGGCAATTCGCCTCCGTTGGACTGCACGTAAGCGGCAATCGCGTCGGCGGCGCCCTTGCGAATCTCCCGGCGTGCCCAAGGCCCCACTTCCCCATTCAGGTTCACCCCACTCATGCGCGTCTGCGCGGTAAAGGGGACGAAATGCGCATTCATGTCATGCACCTGCCGCTCTCGGATGCCATACCGCTTGGCCAGCACCACGATGCTCCGGCCCTCGGGGGTCTCATCCGCCAAAGAGGCCAGTTGCGCGGCATCCGCCACCTGCTGCTCGGTCCAGCGGGCAGCCGGGTGAAACGCCACCGCCTGCCGGTTGCCCAGCGTGATCGTGCCGGTCTTGTCCAAGAGCAGCACATCCACATCTCCCGCCGCCTCCACGGCTCGACCGGACATGGCAATGACATTGGCCTGAATCATCCGGTCCATGCCCG
The DNA here is from genome assembly GCA_026693085.1 of Planctomycetota bacterium. Taxonomy (GTDB): domain Bacteria; phylum Planctomycetota; class Phycisphaerae; order Tepidisphaerales; family Tepidisphaeraceae; genus JAPLNB01. The sequence continues at coordinate 7,453 of JAPLNB010000212.1, forward strand.
CAATGCCGATGGCGCTGAGTAGTCCGCCGATGGTCGTGGGGATCAGACAGACCAGCAGGGCGATCAGCACGGTGACGGTCACCGGCGTCCCCTGGCCGGCCAGCTTTACACTGTAAATCGAGAACGGCAGAAGCGTCGCGGTCGTCAGCAGAAAAATGATCGTGAACCCGGCCAGTAGAATGTTCAGCGCGATCTCGTTGGGCGTCTTCTGGCGTTTGGCCCCCTCGACCATGGCGATCATGCGGTCGAGAAAGGTCTCGCCGGGGTTGACGCCCACGCGTACGATCAGCCAGTCGGAAAGGACACGCGTGCCACCGGTGACGGACGAACGGTCGCCGCCACTCTCGCGAATGACGGGCGCGCTTTCGCCGGTGATGGCGCTTTCATCCACTGAGGCGACGGGAACAAAGTCGCCGGCTGCCACGAAGACTACGTCGTCTTTGCGAAGCTCCGATGCTGCAACCGTCGTCTGAGCCGCATCGCGGCACGGCTCGGCCAGCTTCTTCGCGGGGGTGTCGCGGCGGGCCTTACGCAGTGTCTCGGCCTGTGCCTTGCCTCGTCCCTCGGCCATCGCTTCGGCGAAGTTGGCGAACAGCACCGTAAACCACAGCCACAGCGATACCGCGGTGATGAATGGCTTTGAGATGCCGGCCTCGCCGACGAAGATCAGGATTGTCGTGAGCATCGAGCCGACGTACACCACGAAC
>JAPLNB010000213.1 GCA_026693085.1 Planctomycetota bacterium
GGGGACGGTGAGCAACCGGGAGCGGGAGATGACGCCGGCGCTGATCGCATGAAGCGTGGGCCGCAACGAAACAGCACGGCAGGCCATCGCTCACGCGTGTTGCCCCGGGGGCGCGATCTCCACCGCGCTGGAGGGACTGAAGGGTTACGCATTTTCCCAAGGCCACCGAAACAGCAGGCAAACTCGGACACAAAAGAGGGGGTTTGCCTGCAAGGGGCGGTGGCGATAGCATGTTGCGCTCCTTGCTCTGGCTACCGAAGGACGGCAGCGGGGCGATAGGGAGCTGAATAAATATGAGATTGTCTGAATTGTTGAAGCCGGCGGATATCAAGTTAGAACTGGCAGCCGATAATAAGACGGATGCAATCAGCGAATTGGTGGATCTGCTGGCGGCGAACGGCCAGATCAGTGACGCCAAGAAGGTGCTGGGCGCGGTTCTGGAGCGAGAAGGACAGCGAACAACGGGGATCGGCAACGGGCTGGCGATCCCGCACGGCAAGAGCAACGGGACGGCGGATCTGGTCATGGCGCTGGGCAAGGCCAAGTCGCCCATCGATTTCCAGGCGATCGACGGCCGACCCGTGACGTGGATCTGGCTTCTGACAAGCCCGCCTGACAAGACAGGCCCGCACATTCATGCGCTGGCGAGAATCAGCCGGCTGATGACGATCGACAAGTTCCGCCAGGCCTTGGCGGAGGCGAAGACGCCGGAAGACGTTTTTGAGATTATCCGGAAGCAAGAGGAAGCGTTGTAGCGGGCGGGGAGAAGGGCTTGCTTCAGGGGGAGCTTAGCCAGGGATATCCATCCGGAGCCGGCGGACTTCGGCACGGCGTAGCTCGCCGACGATAGTCGTGAGTCTGGAGAGGATGTGGCGGCCGTCGAGGTCGTCTTCCAACTTCTTGAATTGGACTCCAACACGCAGCGAGTGGTCCGGGGTAGGCCGAACCTGTTGGACGCGAGCTTCAAAAACTGTGTCGATGTCGGCGTATTCGAGCTGCACACGGAGGCGGGTGTTGCGGACCATGCAGACCGGCTGGTTGTCCTTCGGTGGTATCAGCATGCCTGCGCCGCTGACGCTCAGGTCGCGCAGACGAGCCTGCACCGCCATGGTCGCAGGCGGCTTGTCGCGGATAACCCAATGATCGGGGATCTGCCAGACGCGGATCGAGATGTCACATGAAGCGGGGATCGTTACGCGGTAGTTGGAGCGGCGCTGCACGCTCTTGATGTGCAAGGGGAATCGCAGGAGCAGCGCTTCCAGCGCCATCTCGCGGTTGACCTGGAAATCGGGTTGGCGGCGGAGAATATGCGTGGTGAAAATGCTCTTGGTGGGTCCATGCTTGAAGCTGATACCGACGGGAACGGCCTTGATGATCAGATCGTCGATCAGGCTGCCTTGGGCGGGGTCCGACTCAATCCAGAATCCCTCGCTGTTCTCGGAAAGAAACCACGTCTTGCAGTGGCGGACCATGTCGTCCAATGGAAGCGTGAGAACGGCCCCGCGATTGCGGGCAATGGCGCTCAGGAGGGTTTCGAACGAAGCGTCGATCATTAAAGACAATTCCGACGGAGCAAATTGGCTATATGTCCGCTATCGGCAAAATGAGAGTTGGCATGAGGAAGTTTGGGTTATCGGACGGCGATCAGGGGTCAACCCGGCCGAATCGCCAGAGCGGCCGGACGATGAGCCTGCACGCCTGTCCCGGCGGCAGCACGTCAATGAGTTGGTGACTGTCCCCTTCCCTTAAAAAGACGCCCGAGCCCCTTTTTCCCCCCCCCTTTCCCTCCCCCACTACGACAGCAGTTGCCCCGGGCTTATCCGGTGCCTCTGGGAACGGTGCATGCGGGCGACACGCTCTACGTAGCGATCGGGTCGAGAGCCAGCGATACCGGGGATGCCCTGGGCATCGAGTACTCACTGCTGGTCGTGCCCGAGCCGGGGTCGCTGGGCGTGCTGGCGTTGCCCTCGCTCCTGATGGTGCGCCGACGGGGATGTGAATCCGGGCCTGACCCATCGAGTCTGAGCTGCGTCAGCCTTGGCGACCGGCCAAGAGTCGCATGGCGAGTGGGGATCGGATACTCTGTGTCCGCTGTACGTGCCTGCGCCTGGTCAGAACTCGAAGAGTGTCGACAATGAACATCCCGGAGCACACACCATGAGCCACGATCCCTGTCCCGAGTTTCCAGAGTACTCGACGGCCAGTTCGTCGCTAGACAATCTGCCGTTCGTGCTGATGCTGGTACTCGGCGCGGGTATGCTGAGGCTGTCGATCACGGATTCCGCAGCAGGCTGGATCTGGGCGGGTCTGTACGTTCTGGCCGGCGCGCTGGGGGTGTTGAACGTGATGCTGCGATTGTGTCCGTACTGCCCGAGTTACGGCAAGCGATCGTGTCCGTGCGGATACGGGGTGATCGCGGCGAAGCTGCACAGGGCGGGCGATCCGAGTGCGTTTTCGGGGAGATTCCGCGGGGGAATTCTCCCGCTGGTTCCGCTGTGGTTTATCCCGCCGATCGCGGCGCTCGTGGCTCTGTATGACTCGTTCTCCCGGGTGCTCGTGATTCTGTTGGCGGCCTTTCTGCTCGTGGGCTTCGTCATCATCCCGGTTCTTTCACACCAGCATGGGTGCAAGCAGTGCCCGCAGCGTGAGGCGTGTCCGTGGGCGGGGCGCACAAAGCCGCCGGTTGGCGGCGGGGCAGTGGAAGGTCCAGGGAACGTCTAGATTAGTATCCGACGTACTGTTCTGGGAAGGCTTGGGTGAAGTCGACGCCAAACCATGACTGGCGGATGGGTTTGTGGAGCATGGCCACGTACTGATCGGCGCCGGGGTATGCGCGGCCTTCGGCGTGGCCGTCGAGGAATCCGTAGTTGGCGTAAAAGAGGTCGTTGCCGCGGTAGGTGTAGATGCCAGCGCGGTTTTTGGCGTGGAAGGAGCTATCGCGGTCCAGGAACAGGATGACCTCGCTGGCGGTCTGCCCGCGCGGGAGTGCCTTGTTGGCGCGGAGGCCGGCGATGTTGCGTACGCACCACTCTCGGAGACGGAACTGGGTTACGAGGGGGCCGTTCACGATGGCGATCTGGAACATCTCTTTGCCGGCGTTGTAGTAGTAGTTGGGTTTGAACTCATTGGGCGGGCGATGGCCGCCGAAGGGGTCGTCGCCGGTGAAGACGAACGAATAATCGGGTGCGCTGGGGCATCGCCAGATTTTGCCGTCGTTCGGCAGGTACTTCTGGAGTAGCGCTCCGATACTGGGCAGGACGTACCGGTCGGGGCCGAGGGAGGTCCATGCGGGCGCGACCATGCTTCGCGGGCACATGGGGCTTTCGAGGGGGGTGTTGGCGCTGCCGGCCTCCGGCAGATATCCGCGATTGTCGTTGACATAGAGCATCGTTGCGGCGGTCAGTTGCCGGACGTTGGCCAGGCAAGCCACGCGTCTGGCCGACTCGTTGGCGCGGCGCAGCGCGGGTAGCAGCAGGCTGACCAAGATGCCGATGATGCCGATCACGACGAGCAGCTCGACCAGAGTGAAGGCGCAAGGGCGGAGGCGCCCCGGGACCGGCCTGCCAGAAGCAACACCCGCGTGGGTTCTCATGTGTGGTGTTCCCAACCGAGTTCAGGAGATTATACTGCGCCGGGCCGCAACCGTTTCACAGGGGGGTTATTCTGCACAAGCTACCGGCCGGTTACAATGATAGGATAGTATTCCATGGGCAGTGGGCTGGCCAGTTGAGATATTGTGGCAATTGAGGCGGATCGGGATGTGGCCGGCTGCCGTTCGGGTGCGGGCCTAGTCGATCAGAGCACTGAGTAGATCCACGTGAAGCGACGGCTCGCAGCCGAAGAATGCCAGTTCATAGGTTCCGCCGGGAGCCAACGACGCGATAGCGCGGTCAATCGATCGCCGGCCTAGGTCGAGGCTCATGGTGCCGGACGATCCTCGCCCGTTGTAGCAATAGCTGCACCGCAGGTTGCAGGCGTGGGTGAGCATCAGGACCAGGCCAAACTGCTGGAACATACGGTGGCACCCCGGGGCAAAGGACAGGAGCATTGTACGGCAGAAACCGCGATTCAGGATGGCCGGCCCGACGAATCGCCCCCGCCGTCCTCGCCTGCGAGGCAGGCGTTCGCGAGTCGGCTGAGCGATCGGGCCAGCTTGTCCATCGCCTAGGTGGTCCGCACAGTCCCCACAACGCCGAATCCAGGTAGACGCCGGTGAGGGCCAGTTTGCTGCGCTGGAACACGATTCTGCCAACGATCAGCGCCAGCAGATCCTGCCGCCAGGGTTCCTTGCGGGAATAGATCAACGGGTCCAGCCCGAGTTCACGGATGATCGAGAGCAGGGCCATTGAAGCGCCATATTCCCGGGAAGAGCCGGCCTGCGGCGGCTGAGCGGGCGTTGGTGCGTGGCCCAGCCGCAGCGCCTGCTGGATGGCCTGGATGGCGTGATCCGGCAGATCGGTGATGTTGGCAAGGGTTCGGTGCCTGACCTTTCCATCGGCGCGAAAGGATTCGCGGACGGTGACGGTGCGG
>JAPLNB010000214.1 GCA_026693085.1 Planctomycetota bacterium
GTAGTTGAGGTTGAGGGAGACGGAGGGGTAGTACTGGCCGAAGGCGACCTGGACGTCGTATTTGGCGGCGTCGACGGCAGCGACGGCGGCGACGAGGTCCTGGCGGTACTGAGCCGCCTGTTCGAGCAACTGGTCGAGTGTGGGCAGTTCCGCAGGGATACGAACGTCATCGACGAGGGGGCAGGATTGGACGGGGACTCCGAGCAGGAAGGTGAGGGTGGATCGGCCGTTGGCAACGTTGTTCTGTGCGGTGATGAGCAGGGCGCGAGTCGCGGCGGCCTGGGCTTCGCTCTGGGCGACGTCCAGGGGGATAGCGGTGCCGGCCTTCACTTTCTCGCTGGTCTCGTAGACGCGGCGATCCTGGACGGCGAGGGAGTTCTTGAGCACGTCAACGGAACGCTCGGCGAGCGTGGCCTGGTAGTAGGTCTGGGCGACGCCGACGAGGACATTGGCCTGTGTGTTGAGCAGGAGGGCGCGGCGCTGGTCGGTGGTGAGGTTGGCGGCACGGTAGGTATTGATGTCGCGGAAACCTCTGAAGAGGTTTTGGTTGCCGGAGACGGAGTTGGTGAAGGCGGCGTTGGTGGAGCTGAAGGGTGAGCCGGTGTTTGGCTGGGATTGCTGGCGGAAGGAGTAGGCGGGGTTCATGGAGAGGGTGGGAAGGAAGTTGCCGAGGGCGCGGTCCTTGGCGATCAAAGCCTGGAGATAGGCTTCGCCCTGAAGGCCGATCTGTTCACTGTTCTGGTTAGCCAGTTCGAGGGCGCGTTGGAGAGAAAGAGGCTCGCCGGGGGTGAAGGCGGGGAGCGGCTGGTCGGGGCCGACGACGGAGCGATACTTGGCGACTTCTTTGGCCTGGTCGACGGCACAACCGGCGAGAGCGAGAAGGGCGACCAGAGTAAAAGCTCGGAATCCATTTGACCAAACAGCGGTCATCGGAAAGTCTCCTTCTGCAAGCCGTGGCGGAACAGGCGAAGGATCTGGTCAGCCAGGGCTTTTTCTTTGATATCTTTGGGGCCGTACAAGATTGCTGAGCGAATGAGGCCTGGGATGAAGACGGCGGTGAGTTGCGGATGGGGATCAGTCCAGGATTGCTGGTCGGCGCCGCGACGAAGAACCTGTTCGATGAAGCCGATGAGTTGGCGGCGGGCGGGCAAGAGGCTTTCGCGACCTTTGAACGAATCAATGGCGCGCATCAGCTCAAAGAGGTAAGGATGGGCATAGGCGAAGGTGACCATCAGGCGGATGGTTTTTTCGAGCGCGTCGCCTGGCGACAGATCATTGGTAATGGACTGGCTGAGTTGTTCCATGATTTGCATCACGCCGTCGTGGATGAGGGAACGGTAGAGGTCTTCTTTGCTCTTGAAGTAGATGTAGAGCGTTCCCTTTCCGACCTGTGCGGCGGCGGCGACGTCGTCGAGCCGGACCTCATGGAAGGGGCGGGTGGCGAAGAGCTTGGCCGCGGTGGCAGTGATCTTCTGGCGTTTTTTTTCGTCCGGCCGCTGCATACTGGTTGCTTGCCCGATGGACGGGGAAGATTATACTCTCAATCCGGTCAAAACTGACCCGTCAGTATTGTAAAATGAACGTGCGGCGAGTCAAACGGCTGAGCACCTTCATCGCGAGCGAGGGTATGCAATTGAGGAAGGCAAAGATACTGGGCAGGTTGGTGGTCGCGGGGATGTTGTTGACGACGGCCATTGCAGGATGCGAGAAGCCGGAAGCGAAGCTGGTGGTGCCGAGGGATACCACGCCGCTGGCGGTTCAACTGGAGCAGGTCAGGACGCAGAGCATGCAGCGGAGCGTGGAGGTGGTGGGGTCGCTGTGGGGCAATGAGGAGGCGACGATCTCGGCGAAGGTGGCGGGACGGATCGCGGCGATCTACAAGGACATGGGCGAAGCCGTGGAGGGCGATGAGGTACTGGCGCAGATTGAGAAGAAGGATTACGAGCTGGCGATGAATCAGAAGGACCTGGCAATGCGCGTGGCGCTGGCGAGAGTGGGGCTGAAGGAGCTGCCGGCGGCGGATTTCGAACTGGAGAAGGTTCCGACGGTGGAGCGGGCGAAGCTGCAGATGGAAAATGCGGATGCGAAGCTCAAGCGTGGTCAGCAGCTTCACGATAAGCAACCGCCGCTGCTGAGCGACCAGGATTTCGCGGACCTGAAGACAGCGGCGGCGGTGATGTGGAAGAATTACGACGTGGAGCTGTTAAACGCGCAGACGTCGCTGGTCGAGGCCAAAGCGAGGAAGGCCGACATGGATGTGGCCAGCAGGGCGCTGGAAGATACGGCGGTGCGCGCAGCGAGATTCGCAGGGGTCGGGATTGCGCCAGCCACACAACCAGCGGGTGAAGGGGGCGCGACGAAGCGGAGCTCGTATCTGATTGCGCAGCGGCTGGTGGCGGTGGGCGAGTATGTGAAGGAGGGAACGGCATTGTTCCGGCTGGTCGAGGTGGACCCTGTGAAGCTGAAGGCGCTGGCGCCGGAGTGGAATGCGGCGGAGATAGCGGTGGGGCAGAAGGTGCGGGTGAACGTGCAGGCGTACCCGGATGATTTTTGGGGGCAGGTGTCGCGGATCAACCCGCAAGTGGATCAGGGGAGCCGGACGTTTCAGATTGAGGCGGTGATTCCGAATGCGAAGGGGCTGCTGAAGCCGGGGGCGTTTGCCAAGGCGTCGGTGCAGACGCAGGTGGATACGAAGGTTCTCTTTGTGCCTCAGAAAGCGGTGGCGATGTTTGCAGGGGTAAGCAAGGTGTTTGTGGTACGCGGCGGCAGAGCGGCGGAGATTGTGGTTGAGACGGGGCGCCAGCCAGGGGATCTCGTCGAAATCGTGAGGGGTCTGAAGGGGGATGAGTCGGTTATCATCACCGGAGCGAACCGATTGGCCGGGGGCGTGCCAGTGGTGACGATCGAGCGGGGTGGAGAGTAACAGCGACATGGACGGCAGTGGTGAGCGATATTTGGCGCCTTACGTTCGGGCAACGGAGCGTCATGGTGCAGGGTTTGAATCGCTGTTGTGGGCGAGCCCGGCGTCACAGCGGGCGCGGTTTGAAGCGATGGCAAGACTGTGTGATTTTGGCGGGCGGAAAGTGCTGGACGCCGGATGCGGGCGGGCAGATTTCCTGGATTACCTGTTGGAGCGGGGAATCAAGCCGGCACATTATGTGGGTATCGAAGCGATGCCGGAGCTGGTGGAGGCGGGTCGGCAGAAGAATCGGCCGCGGAGCGTGATTGTGCAGGCGGACTTCGTGCGGGAGCCGTCGCGGCTGCTGGTGGAGGCGGATGTAGTTGTATTGTGCGGTTCGATGAACACGTTTGACGCCGCCGGGTTTTTCGGCACTATTCGGACGGCATACGACGCTGCGACAGAGGTGGTGGTCTTTAATTTTCTGTCTTCCCCGCGGCTGGCTGCAGCAGAATGGCTGAGTTGGCATGATCCGGCGGACGTGCTGGCATTCGTTGAGCGGTTTTCGGATGATGTGAGAAGGCTGGCGGACTATATGGACGGTGATTGTACGGTCGCGATACGCAAGGCAGAGGGAGCGGGCGACAACCACGGCCAGATGCTTGCCGATGAAGGGCCAAGACGCTGATGAGCGGCCGAATTGACGTACACTCGCACCTGATTCCCGGCATTGATGATGGATGCGCGAACCTGGAGCAATCGATCACCTGCGCACGGGTGCTGGTTGACGCGGGGTTCACGCACGCGTTTTGCACGCCGCACGTCTGGACGAACCTGCCGGAGAACACGCCGGCGTCGATCGTTCGGCGAACGGCGGAACTGCAGGCGCATTTTGATGCGGCGGGCGTCGCGCTGCAGGTGTTGCCAGGGGGTGAGCTGAACCTGGGGCCCGAGATTGCGAACATGAGGGCGCCGGACGTCGTCTCGTATGCGATGGGGGGCAAGTTCTGTCTATTCGATCTGTGGGCGGATGAGTTGCCGGACTTTTTCGAGGCGGCGGTTCGGCATCTGCAATCACTGGGGCTGAAGCTGGTCCTTGCGCATCCGGAACGGATGAAGGCAGCTCAGGATGATCCGGGGGCGGTCGAGCGAATGCAGGAACTGGGGCTGCTGCTACAGGGGAATTTGCAGTGTTTCATTGATCCGGAAGACTGGGCGACGCGGCGAACGGCGGTGAAATTCCTGCTGGACCGGCGGTACACGTTTCTGGCAACGGATACGCACAGGCCGGACTCGCTCCCGCAGCGAATGCATGGCTTGAGGCGGGCGATTGAGCTGGCGGGACACGAGGAAGTGACCAGGCTCACGGTGGAAAATCCGCGGATGCTGCTCGATGCGGCAGGGTCAAACGGTCAAGGGTCAGATTAGAGGTTGGCGAGTTGGGCATAGAGTGCGGCGGCGGTGCGGGTGCCGTGGTAGAAGCAATCGAGGTCAAACTTTTCGTTTGGGGAATGAACACGGTCGTCGGGGAGGCCGAAGCCGACGAGCAGCGTGTCGATTCCGAGGATGGATTTGATCTGTCCAACGACGGGAATACTGCCGCCTTCGCGGATGAACACGGGGTCGGCGCCGAAGCCTTGCTTGATAGCAGCGGCGGCGAGTTGGGTGGGTTTGCCATCGAGTGGGACGAGGACGGGGCCGCCGAGGCTATGCTGGGCGAATTCGATGGTGACGGTCTTGGGGCAGCGATCGCGCATGGCTTGGATGAAGGCGGCTTCGATCTTATTGGGGTCCTGATTGGGGACCAAACGCATGGAGACTTTGGCAGAGGCTTTGGCGGGGATGATGGTTTTTGCGCCAGGTCCCTGATAGCCGCTGGTCAGGCCGTTGATATCGCAGGTCGGTCGGGCCCAGGAGCGTTCGAGCGTGGAGAACCCGGCTTCGCCAAAAAGCCCGGGGATTTTGAGTTCCTGCATGTATTTCCGGTCGTCATGGGGGAGACGGGCGAACTGGTCGCGCTCGGCCTTTGAGAGAGGCAGGACATCGTCATAGAAGCCGGGGATATTGACGCTGCCGTCGGGGTTGTGGAGTGTAGCCAGGAGTTCGGCCAGGACGTTGGCGGGGTTGTGCACAGCGCCGCCGTACATGCCGCTGTGCAAGTCAAAGGCTGGGCCGGTGATGAAGACTTCCATGTAGACCAGGCCACGGAGCCCATAGGTTATTGCGGGCAGGCCGCGGGCGAATTGACCGGTGTCGGAGATGACGGCAAGGTCGGCGGCGAGGTCCGCGCGGCGTTGTTTCAGGAAGTTTTCGAGGTTATCGCTGCCGATTTCCTCTTCGCCTTCGAACAGGGCAATGAGATTCACAGGTAGCCCCCCCTGCTGCTGCCAGGCGCGGATGGCTTCGACGTGGGCAAAGACCTGGCCTTTGTCGTCAACCGCGCCGCGGGCGTAGATGGCGCCGCCTCGCTCGGTAGGCTCGAATGGCGGGGTGATCCATTGTTCGAGCGGCTCGGGGGGTTGGACGTCGTAGTGGCCATAGAGCAGGATGGTTGGGCGGCCGGGTTTGCGGTCGGTGGCGGCCAGGACAATGGGATGGCCTGGGGTGGATTCGACGGTCGCGCGCAGGCCGGTCTGGCGGATCTGGTCGGCCAGCCACTCGGCACACCGCCGCATGTCGGGCGCGTGCTCCGGCTTGGTGCTGACGGAGGGGATGCGAAGAAAATCCTTCAGGCTGGCGATCGACTGGCTGCGACGGGCATTGATGCTTTGGAAAACGCGATCAAGCATGATCAGTCCTGGTTAGAGGTACGCGGGGAGATTATGGCACGGGACGGCCGAATCGCAAATGGTTCAGAACCAAACACAGATTTGCAGCCGAGTATGGCGTCAAGTTAATCTGTTGGACATGATCACGGCGTATATCATTTACGGCGACGGACGGGTATCGACAAGCACCGAACCCCATGACCTGGCCACAGCGATTAGAGACCCCAAGGCGCGGTTCTGGGTGGATATGGAGCGACCCACCGACGAAGAGATCGCAATCCTCGACGAAGTATTCGGGTTTCACCCGCTGGCAATCGAGGACACGATCCAGTACACGCAGCGGCCGAAGATCGAGAGCTACAACCACATCGGCGACGTGTGCCAGCAGGGATACTTCTTCATGGTGATCCACGGGCCGGACCAGGAGACGTTCCGCGAGCGGCTGCAGACGAAGGAACTCGATCTGTTTGTGTCGGAGCGTTACCTGGTGACGATCCACGAAGAGCTGATGCGGTCGATCATGGTGGTCAAGGAGCGGGCGAAGGTGGATTCGCGGATCGTCCTGGAGCCGGGAATTGACATGCTCCTGCACAGCATCCTGGACCACATCATCGACAACTACCAGCCGATTCTCGACTACCTGGAGGTGGCGTTGGACAATCTGGAGGAGGAGGCGCTGACCTCGCCGACGTCGGACTTGCTTAGCCGCATTGCCGTGAAGAAGCGGGAGTTGTTGAATTTCCGGCGGATCGTTGGGCCACAGCGTGAAGTGGTGGCGCAGCTTGCCAGGGGCGAGGTGCCGTTCATCCGCGAGAGCGCGCGCATCTACATGCGCGACGTGTTGGACCATTTGAACCGGACGGTCGAAGTAATCGAGATCTATCGCGACCTGATCATGGGAACCCGGGATATCTATCTGTCGAGTATCAACAACAATCTGAACCAGATCATGAAAACGCTGACGATCATCAGCGTGGTCGCGCTGCCGATGACGGTGATCACCAGCTTCTTTGGGATGAACTTTGAGCACATCCCCGGGCTGCACTCGGTGGTGGCATTCTGGGTGATGATGGTGCTCATGTTCGCGATTGTGGGGACGATGCTGTTTCTGTTCTATTGGAAGAAGTGGATCTAAGAAAGCAGGCAACAAGCGAACGCGGGGGTCAGGTGGAGACGGCGCCGGGGGCGGCGTCGTGGGCGAGTTCGTCGGTTTCGCGGCTCATCTTGAAGAGGATGTGGAAGGAGTTGAGGCCGACGTAGAAATAGCCGCAAGCGAAGATGAGCAGGAACGGGACGGAGGCGACGCCATAGCCCCAGTAGAGGCTGATCCAGATGCAGCAGGACATGTAGCATCCGAACGCGACCTCAAGGATCGGCATGGAGAGGCGAGTAAAGGTGAGCACTTGCTGCGGGCGGTAGGTGCTGCGAGATTGTCCCGTGACCCCATACTTGAGCGTGCGGATAAACTCGCTCGGCTTGCGGCGGATAGCGCCCCAGATGGCTTCCAGAACGGCTTTGGCGTTGTTGAGACTGACGCCCACACCGAGCGCCATCAGGAAGGGCACATAAAGCAACGCCTTCCAACCGGCTTCGCGGCCAAACAGTTCGCGCTGTCCGTAAACGAAAAAAGTGCTGGCGGAGCAGGTGGCGAGAATGAAGAGGGTCGCGCTGAAGATGTGCTGGCTCCACGGGTGGGGCTTGAGCGGGCTCATGGCGTAAAAGAAGATGGGGTACATCAGGACGGTGACCGCCACCATCATGGGATATACGACCGTGTTGCTGAGGTGGAAAAAGGCCTCGGTCTTGACGCGGTAAGAGAGATGTTTGGAACGGAGGATTCCTGGCAAGAGTTTCATAGCGGTCTGGAAGCCGCCCTTTGTCCAGCGATGGGCCTGCTGCTTGAAGCTGATGATCTCGGGCGGAAGCTCGGCCGGGGCACAGAACTGCGGCAGGTAGACGAACTGCCAACCCTTGATCTGGGCGCGATAGGACAGGTCGAGATCTTCGGTGAGGGTATCGTGCTGCCAGCCGCCCGCGTCGTCGATAGTCTTGCGGCGCCAGACGCCGGCGGTGCCGTTGAAGTGCATGAACCGGCCGCTGCGGTTTCGGGCGGTGTGCTCGATGACAAAGTGCGCGTCGAGGAAAATCGCCTGGGTCTTGGTCAGCAGCGACGCGTCGCGGTTCAGGTGGTCCCAGCGAACCTGGACCATGCCGACCTTGTCGTCGGCGAAATAGTGGACCACGTTGCGCAACATGTCGCGTGGGGGGACAAAATCGGCGTCGAAGATGGCGATGAATTCACCCGTAGCTTCCTTAAGCCCGGCCTCCAATGCGCCGGCCTTGTAGCCGGTGCGGTTCTCGCGGTGAATGCACTTGATCGGGTAGCCTTTGGCGGCCCATTCTTCGCACGCCAGCCGGGCGATTCCGGCCGAGTGGTCGGTGCTGTCGTCGAGAACCTGGATTTCGAGCCTGTCCAGCGGATAGTCAAGCTGGCAGGTAGCGCGAATAATTCGCTGTGCGACCATGTCTTCGTTGTACATGGGAAGCTGCACGGTAATCCGCGGGAGCTGCGCGAACGAACTCTTGGGCTGATAGGTGTTGTGGCGGTGCTTGATGTAGAGATAAACGAGGATGTATCGATGGAGGCCGTAGAAGGCGATAGCGCAAAGAGTCCCCAGATAGAAACCTACCAACAAATACCAGCCGACATGATTCCACATAAGAAGCGTCTCGTTCCTGCTCGAAGAGGCCCATTCCAAAGCTTTGAGGAGCATGGAATGGCGGGCACCGCTACGCCTTTGTGAAGCCTGCTACAGATCCCGAACGCGCAAACACTGCTCCGTCTTCCAGCCCCGGCACACCGAAACGCACCCGGATCAACGTCCCGTCTTTATGCCAAGATAAACTGGTATCTTACTGACTCTTCCATGGGCCTGTCAACAACCGGCAGCGGCGTATAAGCCAAATCACGATAAAGCGAGGATATTACAGGCAAAACCAATGCCTATCGGTTTAGCGGGCAGACACAGGAGCTGGCGCGCAAGAACAACGGGGCCGAGCCGCAATACGGCTCGGTCCCGAGTCGATATCGCGGATGAGGCTGCGGATTACTCTGCGGCCGGCTTGGCCTGGTCCTCAGGGGCGGTTTGGTGTGCCGCAGCGGTTGGCGGTTGGCCAGCGGGTTCGTCGGTTTTGCGCTTAAGCGCCTTGGCGGCAAACTGATGCTTGCGCTCGGCTCGCTTGCGGCGGAGGCCGGCGCTGCGCCGAGGCGTGCCCTTCGTGGGAGCAGATTCTTCCGTCAGAAGCTGCAACAGCACCAGACTCCCGCCATCGCCGATGCGATGGTCCGAGAGCTTGATGATCCGGGTATAGCCGCCGTTGCGCCCGACGAACTTCGGTGCAATCTCATTGAACAGCCGCTGCACCACAGTACGCGTCGGGCCGTCTTCAATGAAGTCCTGGTTCTCATCGACCAGCCGCCGATCGTTGAGGATCGAGATGACATGTCGGCGGGCGTTCAGGGTGTTGGTCCGCGCGACGGTGATGAGCTTCTCCGCCATCGCGCGCACCTCCTTGGCCTTAGGCAGGGTCGTGCGGATCTTGCCGTGCTCAAAGAGGCTCTGCACGAGGCTCCGGCGTAGGGACTTGCGGTGTTCGGTATCACGGCTCAGTTGGCGGCCGCGTATCATGTGACGCATGGTCAACTCCTCAAACGCGATTCGCGATTCCCATTGTACAACGAGTGAATCGACGACCGCAATCAAACTTCGCCGCAGCCCCTTAACGGCCGCGAGGCAGATAATCTACGACCCAAGCCGACGTTACACTTCCCGGGCAGTTTCCGCAGGACCCGTTGAGGCGGGTTCGGCCCCGCCGGGCGCCGGAGCGGCAGCAGCGGGCAAAATGGCCAGGCTGTCCACGTCCATACCCAGGCTCAGGCCCAGATCGGCCAGCTTTCGCTTCACTTCGCGAAGGCTGGTCTTGCCGAAGCTTCGCACTTTCAACAGATCCGCGTCGGTCTTCTTCACCAGGTCGCGAACCGTCTGAATCTTGGCCGACTCCAGGCAGTTGTTGGCCCGAACGGACAGATCCAGGTCCTGGATCGGCATGTTGAGCTTGGACTGAAGCTCCGGATCGATCAGGGGAGCATTGGCCTCACGGATGGCGGCCAGCGCTTCTTCACTGACGGTTTCGGAGCCCAATTCGAAGTACTGCACAAACGGGTTGAGATGCTTGCGCAGGATTTTGGCGGCCTCGACCAATGCCATTTCCGGGGTAATCGTGCCATTGGTCCAGATTTCGAGAATCAGCCGGTCGTAGTCGGTCTTCTGACCGACACGCGCATCTTCGGTGGCATAGCGAACGCGGGTGACCGGGGAGTAAATGCTGTCAACAGAGATCAGGCCGATCTCCTGCTCCTCCGCATCGGTTTCATGTTCGCTGGCAGGCACATAGCCACGACCCTTGTCGACGGTCATGACAATCTCGACGCTCACGTCTTCAGTGAGCGTGGCGACGACCAGGTCTTTGTTGACCACCGTAATGGCGGGGTCGGCATCGATCATGCCAGCGGTAGCGGGACCCGCTTTCTTGGAGACGAGGCGCATCTCTCTGGGTTCGTCGGCGTCGAGCTTCACGATCAGGCTCTTGATATTGAGGATGATGTCGGTGACATCCTCGGTAACTCCGGTAAGGCTGGAGAATTCGTGCTCGGCGCCTTTAATCTTGACATTGGTAACGGCGGCACCCTCGAGCGAGGAGAGCAGGATTCGCCGCAGACTGTTGCCGACAGTCGTTCCGAAGCCGCGTTCGAAGGGCTCAGCGGTGAACTTGCCGTACATGTCAGTCGAGGCGTGCTCGTCACGAACAACGCGCGACGGCAACTCCAAACCGCGCCAGCGAACTCTCATGGGTATTCTCCTTGTGTTCCTGAGCGAATTGCGGACGATTACCGCCCCAACCGGTAGGGGCCATCTGTCCTCCGCCTCGTCGCGTCAGCATCAATCAATCGTCAGGTCCAGTTTTCGGTTGCCAGCACAGCCATCACTGGCAACTGGCACCTGATAACGGGCAAACCTATGCTTACACTCTACGTTTTTTCGGCGGCCTGCAGCCGTTGTGGGGCAGAGGCGTCACGTCCTCGATGCCGGTAACCCTGATGCCCGCATGCTGCAGTTGGATGATTGCCTGTTCGCGGCCGGCGCCAGGCCCTTTCACCTTGACTTCGACCTCGACAACACCGTGCTTGCGAGCGGCAGCAGCAGCGGCTTCGGCAGCGCGACCGGCGGCAAACGGGGTGCTCTTGCGCGCGCCCTTGAAGCCGGCGGTCCCGGCCGATGCCCATGCCAACGTCTCGCCGTTCATATCCGTTATGGTCACCATCGTGTTGTTGAAGGTGGCCTTGATGTGAGCGATCGCGCGGGTAATACCCTTGCGGAGTTTCTTCTTGCCTCCGCCGCCGGTCTTCGCGCCGCCTGCGGGTTTCGCGGGCACTGCGGCTGCCGGTGTTGTGGGTGTTTGTGGTGCTGTTTCAGCCATTTTTCTCTCACTTGGTGCAGATCAACCGGTCAAGCGGCCGTCCCTGCACTGTTAACAGTTGCCAGTTCTTAGTTGTCAGTTGTCAGTTGCCAGTGAGATTGGCAGCCGCCTTGACTGGCAACTGACAACTGGCAACTGTCAACTACGCACTACTTGCCGAGTTCCTTTACGCCCTTCTTGCCGGCGACGGTCTTGCGCGGGCCCTTGCGGGTACGCGCATTGGATCGCGTCCGCTGGCCGCGTGTCGGCAGGCTGCGGCGGTGGCGGGCACCGCGATAGCTGCCGATGTCGCGCAGTCGCGCAATGTTCTGCTGGATCGATCGCCGCAACGCACCTTCGACCAGATAGCTCCGGTCGATGATGCCTGCGATCTTCGCCAGCTCTTCTTCGCTCAGATCCTTCGCTCGGCGCTGAATGTCGATGCCGAGTTCCTTCAGGATCACCTTGCTGTTGGTCCGGCCGATCCCGTAAATGTAGGACAAGCTCACCCAAATGGGCTTGTCGTTCGGAATGTCCACGCCTACAACACGAGGCATATTGGCTCCAGTCAGTTGCCAGTTGTTGGTTGCCATCTGCCAGTAATCCCACGCCGGTTGCTTGGCTGGCAACTGGCAACTGGTAACTGGCAACTCTTCATTATCTCTGCCGCTGCTTGTGCTTAACGTTGGTGCAAATCACCCTCACGGTCCCTTTTCGGCGGACGATCTTGCAGTTCTCGCAGATACGTTTGACGCTGGTTCGCACTTTCATAGCTGTATCACCTTGTCCGCATCACCTTGTCCGCCACGCGGTTCGGTGAAAAGGGTAATAACTTTAACACCAAAGCCGCATTTGCTCAAGTCCAATTGCAGGTCACCAACGTTATCTACACGATGGTTGAGTCCCGGCCATCGGTCAGGACTTCCACGCCATCGTCGGTCACCGCAATTGTATGCTCAAAATGTGCCGCCGCCAACCGATCCTGGGTCACAACCGTCCAGTGATCGTCAAGCAGCACCACATCGCGTTTTCCCATGACGACCATGGGCTCGACCGCAATGGTAGTGCCGGTCTTGAGCTTGAAGTCGCCGCGAAGCTGCTCAGGCGTCACAAAGTTGGGAACCTTGGGTTCCTCGTGCATCGTTCGCCCGACGCCGTGGCCGACGAACTCGCGGACCACGCTAAAGCCATTCTTCTCAACATTCCACTGCATCAGGCGGGCGATATCCGACCATTTTCGGCCCGGCTTGATGTTCGCAATCGCCAGTTGCAGCGTATCGCACGTCACGTCCAAAAGCTTCTGCGCCCTGGCATTGATTTTGCCGATCGGCACCGTCGTGGCCGTGTCGGCACAATAGCCGTTCAACTGCAAGGCCAAGTCGATCTTAACGACATCGCCTTCCTTGAGTACGCGGGGCCCGGGGATGCCGTGAACGACTTCTTCATTGATGCTGATGCACGTGTAGCCAGGAAAGCCTTCGCCCGGCTTGTACGTGGGGAAGTTTTTGGACGGCGAAGTAGCGCCTGCCTTTTCCAACTCCACGCGTGCAAGCTCATCTAATTCAGCCGTCGTTATCCCGACCACGGCGGCCAAACGCATCTTCTGCAGAATATCGTGCGCAATCCGCCCGGCCTTGCGCATCATTTCAACTTCGCGGCGGGATTTAAGCACGATCGGCATAGGTCATTTTAGATTTCTGATTCTCGATTCTCGACTTCACATTTTCACAGACTCACTCGGCAATGGACTCACATCGAGAATCGCAAATCAAAAATGCGCTAGTACTGTCGTCCCTTAATCCGTTTACCCTTTCCTCCAGGCCCGCTCAGGAAGCCGCCGTAGTTACGCATGAGCAAGTTCGCCTCGATCCGCTGAATCATGTCCAATGCTACGCTCACCACAATCAAAAGGCCCGTACCACCCAGGAACTGGGCAACGAGGTACGGAATATGCATTTGGGTGCTGATCGCCGTGGGAACGACCGCGATGATGCAGAGGAACGCGCCACCCACATAGGTGATGCGCATCATCACCTTTTCCAGGTAATCCGCAGTTCGCTTGCCGGGACGCAGGCCCGGGATGAAGCTGCCGTAATCTCGCAGTTGGTTGGCCATCTCCTTGGGCTGGAACTGGACTGTGGTCCAGAAGTACGAGAAGAAGTAGATCAGAGCCAGCTCAAGCAGCACGTAGAGAAACTTGCCATAGCCGAACTCGGCATTCAGGAAGTTAAAAAATTGGGAGAACCAACCTCTGCCCCCGCCGGAGAACCCCGCGATCCATCCCAGAAAGACGCCGGGGAAGAGCATCAGGGACTGGGCAAAGATGATCGGCATGACACCGCCATGGTTGACGCGGAGAGGCAGGTACTGGCGCTGGCCGCCATAGACGCGGCGCCCGCGGGTGTGCTTGGCCTGCTGAATCGGGATACGTCGCTGGGCCTGGGTGATCAGAATCGAGCCGCCGACAATGAAGACGAACGATACGATCAGGAAGACGATCTTGCCGAGAGTGATGTCTTTGCCGGTGTTCTCGCCGCCGAGGTTGAAATCGGTTTGCTGCGCGAGCGTTGTCACGGCTGCGGGAATGCGGGCAATAATGCCGGCCATGATGATAAGGCTGATGCCGTTGCCGAGGCCATATTCATCAATCTGCTCGCCCAGCCACATCAGGAAGATGCAGCCTGCCGTCAGGGCGGACAGACCCATGATCCAGAAGGTGGCGGTGTACCTGTAATCCCGCATAACAAGGTTCGCGCCTTCGCCCTGCATGTAGGTCAGCCAGATGATGGATTGGACCAGGCATAGCGGGATCGTGGCGTAGCGGGTCCATTCCTGGATCTTCTTTCGGCCGGTTTCGCCTTCCTTCTGGAGCTTTTCGAGCGCGGGGACGACCGTGGTCAGGAGCTGGAAAATAATCGATGCCGAGATGTAGGGCATGATCCCCAGGCCGAAGATTGTGCTCTGGCTCAAATCGCCGCCAGAGAACAGGGCCACGTACTGGCTGAGCCGCCCAGCGGGACTATCGTCATCCTGAGTCCGCTGGCTTAGTTCCGCGAATTTCGTCTGGTCCACGCCCGGCAGCGGGACATGATAGCCGATGCGGTAAATGGCCAGCATGAACAGGGTGAAGAGCACCTTGTTCCGCAGCTCCGGGATCCGGAAGATATTGATGAGCGTTTTAAACATTTCTCTTCCTATCGCCGCTGATCTCGTCGCTCATTCCTTGGTCAAACACGACAAACTGCACACGGTCACTCGGGCTTCGGTTCGGCGGGTATCTCGGCCTTGGTTTCGGGGACCGCGGGCGCTTCGGTGGGGACTTTGGGGGCTTTTTCCTTCTTGGCGACGACCGGATCGCGCTTGACGAAGACTTTCTTGGGCTTGGGGAACTCGAACGGCTCGGCCTTGAGGTTCTGGGCGGCACCGCCGATGGCGACGATCTTCTGGTGAGCCGACTTGCTGTACCAGCCGGCCAGGACGGTCAGCTTCTTCGTCAGAGCGCCGTCGCCGAGGATCTTTACGCCAAGTTTCGTGTCCGGGATCAGCTTGGCCTTCTGCAGTGCACTGGCATCCACGGTTGTGCCGTCCTGGAATTGCTCAAGGCTGCTGATGTTGACGATGTACCAGTTGGTTTCGAAGTTATTGTTGCTGAAGCCGCGGGCGGGCAGCCGGCGATGCAGCGGCGTCTGGCCGCCTTCGTGGCCGGTCTTCCAGTGCGGGCCACCTTGCCGGGCGCCCGCGCCCTTGGTGCCGCGGCCGCTGGTCTTGCCGTGGCCGCTGGATTCGCCACGGCCCTTGCGAAGGCCTCTTTTGTAGCGGGGCACCTGCGCCGTGATTTCGTGGGTCATGCTCATGGTCAGTCCTACCGAATCAGCTTGCGGTTGAATCAAAGGGGCTTGTCGCCCGTGAAACAACGCGTTGTTACCTTCGTACGTTACACGATCTCGCCGGCGCCAGCGGGCAGCGCCACGCCGCGAATTCGCTCGACCTGCTCCTTGGACTGAAGCTGCCGCAGAGCCGCGATCGTCGCCTTCACAAGGTTCTTCGGGCTCGTCGAGCCATACGCCTTGGAAAGCACATCCGTGATGCCCGCCAGTTCCAGGCACGGGCGCACGCTCTTGCCGGCGGTGACGCCGGTGCCAGGCCTCGCCGGAACGAGCACGACCGTGCTCGCACCTGCGGTGCCCTTGACAACGTGCGGGATGGTCGAGCCCTTGAGGTTCACCTTGAACATGGTCTTGCGGGCATCCTTGGTGGCCTTTTCGACCGACGGGGGCACTTCGTTCGCCTTGCCATACCCAATGCCGATGCTTCCCTTGCGGTCGCCAGCAACCACGAGCGCGCCGAAGCTGAAGGTTCGGCCACCCTTGACCACTTTGGCGCAGCGATAGATGCGCACCACGGACGACTCGATGCCGCCGGTGTCCTCATCACCGCCGCGGCGATCACGGTCGCGGCCACCGCCGGGCCGCTGTCCGCCCGAACGCTGTCCGCCCGGGCGCTGTCCGCCCGGGCGCTGTCCGCCCGCACTCACTTAGAACTTGAGTCCTGCTTTGCGTGCCGCATCGGCCAGCGCCTTGACGCGCCCATGATACATCCGCCCGCCGCGATCGAATGCGACAGCGACGATGCCTGCCGCCTTCGCCCGTTGGGCGATCGCGGTGCCAACGACGACGGCCGCCTTCAGATTCGCGCCCGTCTTCAGTTCGCCGCGCACCTGCGTGCTCGTGCTCGCCGCCGCAACCAGCGTCTTCCCAGTCATATCATCAATGACCTGGGCATAGATGTGCTTGCTGCTGCGATACACCGAAAGCCTCGGACGTTCCACCGTGCCGAAAACGTTCTTGCGCACGTGGGTTCGGCGGCGATCCAGACGCTTCTGTTTGAGTTTGTTTTTGTCTGCCATCGTTCATCAACTCCAGGGGTGTCGGGTTCGTTCGAGGCCCCAGTTGATCATTTCCATTACTTCGCGGCACCGGTAGTGCCAGTGACGGCCTTGCCGGGCTTGAGCTTGACCACTTCGCCGACATACCGGATGCCCTTGCCTTTATAGGGCTCGGGCTTGCGCACCTTGCGCACTTCGGAGGCGAACATTCCGACGAGTTGCTTGTCGGGGCCGGAGACATTGATCCGGCCGCCTTCGGTTGTGACGGCCAGGCCCGCCGGGACCAAAACCGTGATCGGGTTGGCGAAACCAACTAAGAGGACCAGTTCTTTGCCACGCAGCTCAGCCTTGTAGCCGACCCCCTGAATCTCCAGGGACTTCTGGTAGCCCTGGGTCACCCCGATGATCATGTTGTTCAGCAAAGCCCTCGTCAGGCCGTGCAATGCCTTGCTCGGTTTCTCGTCATCGTGCCGAGTGACGACCAATTCCTTTTTGGCGTCATCGAGCTTCACGTCAACGGCGGGGTGGACCTTCAGCTCGAGTTTGCCCTTCGGTCCCTCGACCTTGACCAGGTGATCGCTGACCACGACCTTCGCGCCACTCAGGATGGGTACGGGTTTCTTGCCAATGCGACTCATAAGTCACCTATCAGTTGCCAGTCGCCGGTTGCCAGCAACCAGCGACCTCTTCTTAGCTCACGGTGCACAGCAGTTCGCCGCCGACGTTGGCCTCACGGGCCCTACGGTCGCTCATGACGCCCTTGCTAGTGCTGACCACGCTGATGCCGATGCCGGCAAGCACCCGCGGGATATCGCCGACCTTCTTGTACAGCCGGCGTCCGGGCTTGCTCTGGCGGTCGAGCGCGTGAATCACACGCTCGCCATTGTTCGCGTATTTCAGCTTGACGCGGATCTGCTTCTGCTCGGTGCCGTCATCAATGACATCGAACTCATCGATGAAGCCTTCGTCCTTGAGCACCTGTGCAATACCGACGCAAATCTTGCTGTTGCGCACAAGCACAAGGCGACGGCCCACCCGGTTGGCGTTCCGGATCCGTGTCAGCATGTCCGCGATGGGATCTTGATTGTTCATCGCTGCTCTCGTCCTCATTTCCAGTGCCAAGTTCAAAGTTCAAAGTGCTGAGCCTGGGGCACAAAGCACTCAGCAGTGACCACTTGGCACATTAACTTACCAGCTTGCTTTCCTCAGTCCCGGGATTTGCCCGGCATTGGCCAGTTCCCGCAGCATGATGCGCGAGACCTTGAACTTGCGGAGCACGCCGTGGGCCCGCCCGGTGATCTCGCACCGCATGTGCGATCGCGTCGGGCTGGAATCGCGCGGAAGCTTGGCCAGCGCCGCAAAGTTCTTTTCCTTCTTGAGCTGCCGCCGAACCTCGGCATACTTCTTCACCATCGCCTCGCGCTTCTTCTGCTTGTTTTTCCAGGCCGTGGTTGCCATAGTTAGCTATCCTGCTTGGAGGTGTCGCGGAACGGAATGCCGAACAGCCGGAGCAATTCGCGGCCGTGCTCGGCATTCGCAGCCGTCGTCACCATCGTGATGTTCATGCCCTGCTGGAACGTGACCTCGGAGGCGTTGACCTCGGGAAAAACCGTCTGTTCGGTAAACCCGAAGTTGAAGTTGCCTCCGTTGTCAAACCCGTTGGGATCCAGTCCCCGGAAGTCCTTGACACGGGGGATGGCCATGGCGATCAAGCGATCGAGGAACTCGTACATCCGAGCGCCCCGAAGCGTCACCTTCAGGCCCGTCTCCATCCCCTCGCGAACCTTGAAGTTCGCAACGCTCTTTTTCGCCTTGCACCGAACGGGCTTCTGACCGGCAATCACGGACAGTTCCTTCTCCGCCTGCTCGATCTTGCCTTTTTCGCCCGCGGTCACCGCCTTGCCCAGGCCCATCGAAATAACGATCTTCTCCATACGCGGGATCGCCAAGGCATTCTTGTACCCGAACTTCTGCGCCAGCGCCGGGGCGATCTCCTTCTTGTATCGCTCGTATAGCCGTGGCGGCGGAGCCGGCTGCTGCGGCTCTTCCGGAGCGGCAACCTGCGCCTCGGCCGCTGTGCCCTTCGGCTTCCTGCCCTTCTTCTCGCCCTTCTCGCCGCCCTGCTTAAGCTGCTTGCCGGGCTTTCCCTTTTTTTCCTTTTCCTGTTCAGCCATGACTGTCTCTCTGTTCTACCTAGGGGGCACTTGGTTCACTGCTTGCCGATCCGTCCCAGATCCGTGCCGCTCTTGACCGCGACCCGGTGCTTCTGGCCGTCTCGGACCTCGACCTTCACGCGGGTGCCTTTTCCAGTCGCCGGGTCGAGCGGCATCACGTTGCTCATGTGGATGGGAGCATCCTTCTGAATGCGTCCGCCCTGCGGGCTGCGCTGGGACGGCCGTACATGCTTCCACACCCGGTTGATTCCCTCGATGACCACGCGGTCCTTGGCCGTCAGGACCCGCAAAACACGCCCGGTCTTGCCCTTATCGCGCCCCGCGATGATGACCACCGTGTCGCCGGTTCTAATGTGTCGTGCCATGTCAGTTGCCAGTTGTTAGTTGCCAGTCGCCAGTCTTCCGTTGCCGGCTGCCTCGATGGCAACGGGTAACTGGCAACTCTTTCTCAAACCACTTCGCTTGCCAGCGAGACGATCTTCATGAAGTTCTTGTCACGCAGCTCCCGGGCGACAGCCCCGAAGATGCGCGTGCCCCGCGGGTTGTTGTCCTTGTCGATCACAACCGCCGCGTTCCGGTCGAATCGAACATAACTGCCGTCGATACGCCGCGTCGGGTGCCTCGTCCGCACCACAACGCAACGGATAATCTCGCCCTTCTTCACGTCGCCCGCGGGGATCGCCTTCTTCACGGCGCAAATGATCACGTCGCCGATGTGCGCTACCCTGCGCTTGAACTTGCCCTTGCTGCTGCTGCCGCGAAGCACTTTGATACACATCGCCTGCTTGGCGCCGGTGTTGTCGGCGATGTCCAAATATGTCTGCTGCTGGATCATGACCTACTCCGTCATTTTCGATTTTTGAACTCCGATTTTCGTTTGCACCCGATGCACGAACCGAAAACCGCTACCTCAAAAACTGAAAACTACCTTTCTTCCGGGGCCTTGCCCGTCATCACTTCTTCCGCCGAAACCTGCACCGCCCGCTCCGGCGCCTTTTCGATGATCCGGATCAGCCGGTGGTGCTTGTTCTTGCTCAGCGGCCTGCACTCGGCGATTTCAACCTTGTCGCCTTCCTTCGCTTCGTTCTTCTCATCGTGCACCGCCAGAATCGTACGCCGCTTCAGGATCTTCCCGTACTTCGGATGCCTCATCTGGTACGCCACCAGCACCCGGATGGTCTTCGCGGCCTTGTCCGATGCCACCACCCCGACCAGGGTCGTGATCGCGGCACGCTGCTTCGTTGGTGTATTCGTCTCTGCCATATCGTCCCAAGCCAGGCATTCCTGCCCGGCTTCCTCATATTTAGACCTGCCGCGGCTCAGCCTTCTTGGCGGCGGCAAGCGTCCGCTCACGAAGAATCGTCTTCAACCGTGCAATGTCTCTGCGCGTCTTGCCGATCTGAGTCGGATCCTCAAGCTTCTCGGTCACCGCCTGCGTACGCAGATCGAACAGATGCTTCAGCTTGTCCTTCATCTCCGCCTCGATGGCGTCCGTCTCTTTGTCGCGAATCTCTTTGGTCTTCATGGTTCCGTCCTGCTGAGCACTGAGTTACGCCATGCTGCGATTCCGGGCCACGAACCGGCACTTGACCGGCATCTTGTGCGCCACCCGCGTCAACGCCCGCTTCGCCATCACCTCATCACACCCGGCGATCTCAAACATCATTGTGCCCGGCTTAACAATGGCAACCCAGTACTCGGGCTCGCCCTTTCCTTTGCCCATACGCGTTTCCAACGGTTTGCCGGAGACCGGCTTATGCGGGAACAGCCGCATCCACACGCGGCCTTCACGGTGCAGCGAGTGGCTCACCGCCACGCGGCCCGCCTCAAGCTGCTTGGCCGAGATCCACGCCGACTCCAGAGACTGAAGCCCATAGTCGCCAAACGCCACGGTATTGCCGCGCGTCGCGTTGCCCTTTATCTTGCCACGCTGACTTTTGCGAAACTTCACCCGTTTGGGCATCATGGGCATAAAGCACCTCAGTCACTGCTTGATCTTGACTCCTGGACTTTCGATTCACCGCCACATCCAACCGGCAAACATCCCAAATCGAGAATCGAAAATCCCTTTACCTTCTGCCGCGGCGAACCGGGCCGCCGGGTCGCACATCCGTCTCCAGAACCTCTTCGCCGTACATCCCGCGGAAAATCCAGCACTTGACCCCGATCGTGCCATAGTTCGTGAAGGCGATCGCGTACCCATAATCCACGTTCGCCTGCAGCGTCGTCAACGGGATTGACCCGACCACTGCCTGCTCGCTACGGGCGATTTCCGCGCCCCCCAGCCGCCCGCTCACCACGATCTTGATGCCCTTCGCGCCGGCCTGCATCGTCGCGTCCATCCGCTGCTTCAGCACCCGGCGGAAGCTGGCGCGCTTCTTCAACTGCTCGGCGATCGCCTCCCCGACGAGCTGGGCGTTCAGATCGGGATTCTTGATCTCGATGATCGTCAGCGGACCGACCTTGCGCTTGATCAGGTCTTCCAACTCCTCGCGAAGCCTGTCCACCTCTGCGCCCTTCGGGCCGATCACCAACCCCGGGCGGGCCGTCCTCAGCGTGATTCTGACCTCTTCCCTCGTCCGCTCGATGAGGATCTCGCTCACCGCCGCAAACGGAGGCTTGCGGTTGAGCTTGCGGTCGATGTACCGCCGGATCCGGAAATCCTCGACAAGGAATTCGCCGTACGCGAACTTCTGGGCATACCACCTGGACTTCCAGTCCTCAGTGATCCCGACGCGGAAACCAAGGGGATTTACCTTTTGACCCATGTGTGCATACCTCTTCGTGATTCTCAATCCCGTTTACTGCCGCTCATCGAGAGCCACCACCAAATGGCTGGTCTTCTTCTGAATGGCGTACGCTTTGCCACGATCCTTCGGCTGAAACCGCTTGATGATCGGACCGGGGTCGACCCAGCACTCCTTCACATACAACGCGTCGCCATCCGCTTCCTGCTCGGTGGCATTGGCCATCGCAGACCGAACCACCTTGTGGATCATGACGGCCGCCCGCCTCTTGCTGAAGCCCAGGATCGTCAGCGCATCGTTCACATTGCGCCCGCGGATCATGTCCATCACCAGCCTCGCCTTCCGCGGCGCGATGCGGGCAAACCGATGTTTCGATAGAAAAGCCATTGTCGTCACCTCATCATCACTTCGCCGGCGCCGGTGCGGGCGAGCCTTCGACCGACTTCTTCACACCGCCGTGCCCGCGGAAAACGCGGGTCGGGGAAAACTCGCCCAGCTTGTGCCCGACCATGTCTTCCTGCACAAAAACCTTCAAGAACTTGTTGCCGTTGTGGACCTCAAACGTATGGCCCACAAACTCCGGAATGATCGTGCAGGCCCTGGCCCAGGTCCTGATCGGCTGCTTCGTGCGATTCTCGTTGAGCTTCACCACCTTACGGTAGAGCTTCTCATTGACGAAAGGCCCTTTTTTGGAACTTCTGCTCATGACTCACCAGTTGATAGTTGATGGTTGATAGTCGGTAGCTGCGATCAACTACCAACTATTAACTACCAACTTCCTTTAATTATTCACCGTCTGCGGGCGCTGCTGATGCGTGCCGAACTTCCGACGCCGAAGGATCAGCTTCTCGCTGTTCTTCCGCGGGCTGCGGGTAATCCCGCCCTTGGCCAAAACGCCGGTCTTGCTGCACGGATGCCGACCCCCGTTGGCTCGGCCTTCGCCGCCGCCCATCGGATGGTCGATCGGGTTCATCGCCTTCGCTCGGGTGTGCGGGCGGATGCCCATGTGCCGGCTGCGACCCGCCTTGCCGATGCTCACGTTGATCCAATCCAGGTTGCCAATCTGCCTGATCGTCGCGCGGCACTCGCTCCGCACTCGACGCATCTCGCCAGACGGCAGAATGATCACCGACCATTCCCCTTCCTTGGCACCCAGTCGAGCCACGCCGCCCGCCGAGCGAACCAGCTTCCCGCCCTGCCCGGCGTTCATCTCGATGTTGTGGATTTCAAGGCCGGCCGGGATATTCACCAGCGGCATGCAGTTTCCCAGGTCCGGCGGAGCCGTCGGACCGCTCCGCACAGTCATGCCCACCTGAATGCCCTTGGGCGCCAGAATATACGACTTCGTCCCATCCTCGTACTTGATCAACGCAATGAAACAGCTCCGATTCGGGTCGTACTCGATCGATTCCACTTTCGCCGGAACATTGTCCTTGAGACGCTTGAAGTCGATGATGCGGTACATCTTCTTGTTGCCGCCGCCACGATGCTTCGCGGTGATCACGCCGTGGTGGTTCCGCCCGTTCGCTCGCGTCTGCGGGGTCAGCAGAGACTTCTCCGGCGTGAACTTCGTCAGCTCGGCCTTGTAGTCCACCACGCTGCCGGCTCTGCGGCCGGGCGACGTCGGGTTGTAATATTTGATCGCCATGACCTACCTCAATTTCAATCTAGAACAAATCGATGCGGGAATTCTCGTCCAGCACCACCACCGCCCGCTTCCAGCCGCTGGTCTTGGTCTCCTTGTATCGCGTACGCCGAGGCTTGCCCTTGCGGTTCATCGTGCGGACTTCTAGCACCTTCACGGAATAGATCTGCTCCACCGCCTGCTTGATCTGCCTCTTGTTGGCCTTCTGATGGACATGGAAAGCGTAGGCGTTGAGCGAAGTCTGCTGGTGCGTGCTCTTCTCGGTGACCAGGGGCTTGATGATGACGTTTGTATTATCCATGGCTTCCTCGTTACGCCAGAATCTGCTCCAATCCAGCCTTGGTCAACAGCAGCGTCCGGTTCTGCAAAATGTCCCAGGCGTTGAGCTGAGCGACGGTCGTCAGACGAGCCTGGGACAGGTTCCGGGCGGAGCGTTCAATGAGTTCATCATGCTGGGGCAACGCCAAAAGACACCTGCGGTCGATGCCCAGCGCCTTAAGAATGCCGGCAACCACCCTGGTCTTCGGCTGCTCGAGCTTGATCTCGTCCAGAACGCGAACCTCGTTGCTCTGAAGCTTCGACAAAATCGCGCTGTTTCTCGCCAGCCGACGCGCCTTCTTGGGCATGGCCAATCGCCAGTCTTTCGGACGCTTCTGCTTGGCATGGCCGCCGCCCTTCTTGATCGGGTTGCGGATGCCGCCGGTGCGGGCATTGCCCGTGCCCTTTTGCCGGAACACCTTCCGCGTGGAGCCTGCGACCTCCCCGCGGGCCAGCGTCCGAACCGTCCCCTGACGCTTATTCGCGTGGTACATCACCAACGCCTGCTTAAGCAGAGCCAGCCGAACCTCGCCACCAAGCTTGGCCTCGTCGATCTGGAACTTCTCGACTTCATGGCCGGCCTGGTTGTAAATCGGAATCTCGATCATGATCGTTGTCCGTTGTTCGTTGTCCGTCGTCCGTCGCCAGTCTTAACGACTGGCCACCGACCAACCGACTACTTCTTCTTCTTTCTCGCGTCCTTGCCCGCTGCTTCCTTCGGCTGTTCCGCCTTGATCTTGGCCGTGATGCTCTTGCGGATGAACAGCAGCGAGCCGTTCGCGCCAGGCAGCGCGCCTTTGATCAACAGCAGGTTCTGTTGAACATCGATTCTGACCAGCGGGTGGTTGCAGACGGTCACGCGGGCGGCACCCATGTGGCCGGCCATACGCAAGCCCTTCTTGGGCTTGCCGCACTCGCCACGACCCGTGGCGTGCGATGCGATGGAGCCCGGCGAGCGGTGCTTACGCTCCGTGCCGTGCGAGCCTGGCTGGCCGCCAAAGTGGTGTCGCTTCATGACACCCGCAAACCCCTTGCCCTTGCTCTTGCCGATCACGTCAACAAACTTCACGTCCTTGAAAACCTCCACATTCACCGCCACGCCCGCAACCAACGTCGTCGCGTCCTTCAGGCGGATCTCGTGGAAGTGCCGCATCGGCCCAACGCCGGCCTTGGCAGCGTGCCCGATCAGCGGCATCGTCGAATACCGAGCCCTGATATCCTCAAAGCCAAGCTGCACGGCATTGTACCCGTCGCTCTCCAGCGTCTTGACCTGGGTCACATTGCATGGGCCCGCAAGAACGACCGTCACCGGCACAATCGCGCCTCTGCCGTCGTATACGCGGGTCATCCCCAGCTTCTTGCCAAGCAGTGCAGGTGTCATTTGCTTTCATGGCAGAGGAGACATGCCCTAGACAGCCGGGGGTCTCGTGCCAAGTCCTCATCACAACCGCCCCTCTTCCGGGGCAGCCAATACAATTCCAGGAGCCGTGACCCTTGAGGGGCAATTGGGTTCTTGGATGAACCCCACGCTCCTAACAAAAACGCCCCTTATTCGCAGGGGCATATCTCTACAATGCGGTTAAGCCTTAATCTTCACAAACACACCGGCCGGAACGACCAGTCTGTTCAGCGCCTCGATCGTACGGGCCGTGGGCTCGAAGATGTCGATGACGCGCTTGTGCGTGCGCATCTCAAACTGCTCGCGAGACTTCTTGTCCACATGCGGGCTGCGCAGAACCGTATACCGCTCGATGCGCGTAGGCATCGGAATCGGGCCACAGACCCGGGCATTCGTCCGCTTGGCATGATCCACGATCTCTTTCGCCGAAGCGTCCAGCGCCCGATGATCGTATGCTTCCATCCGAATTCGAATCCGATCGCCAGTCATATCCGTCCTATTCGCAGCCAGATCTATCCAGCTTGGAAAGACAGTACCTCTGTCCCCTCACCGCAAAGGTGACGGGAGGAGAAACTGTATCGTCTATCGCGGCGGTGTCAAGATGTCCTCAATACGAAAATTACACACCGCAGTCCACCGCTCGCTCCCGTAAGTCATTGACAGCGCAACAGCGTCATCACCACAAACGCCGTTCCATAGGGCTTATGGTAGTCCCACATCGCAAAGTCCCACCATGAACCGTCCGACTCCTGCAGCGGCAGAATCCAATCCGCAATCATAGGCGCGTATTTGCCCTGGGTGTCGCCGCCAAACTTCTCAAGCAGCCGGGCGGCATAGTAGTGGTCAAAATAAAAGTAATATGGAGCCGTCTGATACCATGAACTGTGCGGAAACGGCCGCTTACGACCCATCTCCAAAAACGGATGCTCCCGCTCGAACAGCTCCAAACCCTGCAGGCACTCCGCAGGCCCAATCTTCTTCGAATTGCACAGCCACAGCGCGTAATTACACGGCTGAACCCGCCCCACCGCTCCCCGCGGCTGGTTCGCCAACGCTCGCGGAGCGTATTGCAGATACTCCCCATAGATATACGCCCCATTCGGCAGCCTCATCCGCTCCAGACAGCGGATCGCCCGATCAACCAGTTTCTGGGGCACCTCCACTCCCGCCTGCTTGGCTTCCCACAAAGCCACCAGACCCGCCGCCGTTCCAAAGCTCACAGGCGTTCCCGCAGGCGTTTGCGACCCAACTTCAAAGTCGTAATAGTTCCATCCGCCGCGCATATCTTCGTAGCGGACCAGCCGGTCGATGTGCCAAGCCACCGCCGCCGCCAGCCGAGGGTCCTGGTTCGTCTTCATCTCCCCGCACAACGCCTGAACGACATACATATGCGCCCAGATGTTGTAGATCAGGTCCGGCTCAGCCCGCCTGGCTTCCCCATGCGCCACCAGATACTCCACCCCACGGTCATGCGCCGTCTTCTCCCCCGCTTCCCGAAGCGCCATCACACACAACGCCGTGGTCGCCGAGCGAAACCCGTCAAATGACCCCGGCACGCTCGATGACAGCCACAGGAACCCGTCCGTAAGCTGTCCGGTGCCCCAGGAGCCATCCGGCTGCTGCGATTTGACGATGAACTCCACCCCCCTGCCGATCGCCTGCTTGATCCGCACGCCGCGGTCCTCGGCGGCCGCCGGCTGAGTCTGTGGCAACGCCACGCTCTGCGGCGCTACCCCACGCGATGCACAGCCCGTCATCAAAACCAGTAATACCGCTATTTTCATTTCTTCGCCTGCAGCAGGACTTCCTCGCCAACGCTCAGGCCCGAGCTGACCTCGACCTGCTGGCCATCAGACTTGCCCAGAACAACGTCTCGCTTCTCAAAGCTCCCGTCCTTCGCTTTGACCGACACCTTGCCATCCGCCACAGCGCTGACCGGCAACAGCAAAACGTCTTTGAGCCGCGCCACCTCGATCCGGACACTTGCTTTCATCCCCGGCACCACCCGCGGATCAGCACCAATCGACAGGATCGGAAGCTGATAACCGAATGCTCCCGGGTTGCCCTTGGGCGCCGCCACCGCCGCACCGCACGCGCCTTCATAGGACGTGAACGGGAACGCCGCCGCCGTCACCTTCGCCTTCAGCCCAGGCTCAATCCAGAACGCCTGCGCCTCCGACAGTCCAATGTCCATCTTCAGCTTGCCAGGCGCAAACACCCGCATGACCATCTGCCCCGACATCAGCTTCTCGCCCGCCTTCATCGTCTTGGGATCCCCGCCCTGCCACACGCCCTCGGCGATCTGCCCATAGAGCACGACCCCATCCATCGGAGACTTGACGGAGAAAAACGCCAAATCGTTCTTAAGCTCATTGAGTTTCTGTTCCGCCTGCTCCACCGCCATCCGGACCGCCGACAGCGAGCCGCGACGAGTCACCGCCGTCGCCTCCTGCGCGATCTTCAACGACGCCAGCGCCTGCCGCGACTGTTCCAGACCATCGGCCACTCTCTGCCTGGCTATCGGGTAGTCGTTGGTCTTGGTCTTGTCCGATCGCTCCTGCTGCAGCTTCAGGAAGATCCGGGAACGATCGAGCGATCGCACCGCACGCTTGATCACAATGTCCGCGGTCGCATTGGTCAGCTCTTCCGACTTGTACATCTTGTGAAGCTGATCCAGCTCCGCCTCCTGGTCCTCGATCGAATCCTTCTGGTTCTTCACCGCCAGGTCGGCCTGCAAGAGCATCTGCGGGCCTTCCATGTTCTCAAACCACTTGACGGCTGCCTCGGCGTTCTTGGTCGCATCTTCCTGCATCCGCAACGCCAACGCCTCACTCTTGACGGCCAGCTCCGCGTCAGCCTCGGCCTTCTTCAGATTCGCGCGAGCCGACGCCAACGCGTTCTCTGCGCCTTCGAGCGCCCATTTGATCTCAGTGCTTTCACATTCCAGAAGCGTCTGGCCCTTCTTCACCGGCGACCACGGAGCCGCGATCGTCGCGATCGTCAAGGGCCCGGCGTACGCCTTGAGCTTCAGCCGAAGCTCAAACGCATCCGCCGGCTGCAGTGTGCTTTCGGTCTGGATATCGAGATCGAGCGTCCCCTTCTTCACCCCGTGCGTCTTCTCGGCCGGCTGCGTGGCCGCGGGCTGACTGGCCGGCGCAGTCGCCGCAGCCCCCGGCTGCGTTGTCGCATCGGCGCCCCGTGTCCATGCACTCATCAATGCCAGACTCACCAGCAACGTCCCCGTCGCAAGTACCGAGATTCTTACGCCCAACATTTATTGTCTCCTCATTTCGGGTGGCACCAGATCTGCCCTTACCGTCCGACGCGTGTCCATAGCCACAAGACTTAGATCGTACCGCCTGCGACCGCATTCTGCACCAGAGCCGGCACGTTCGCAACCGCCGGGAAGCCAGATTCCATCATCAGCAGAATGCGGCAGGGGCGGCCTCAGCCGTCAAAAACGGCTCAAGCCGCCCCTGCATCGCGGCACAACGCCGCAAACGCTGCGCTATCCAACCTCCTCCAATATCGCCGTCTTCACCTGCGCCGGCACCGGAGCGTATTTCAACGGCTCCATCACCGAACTCGCTCGCCCCGCGCTCATCGACCGAAGCTCCGTCGTGTACCCGAACATCTCGCTCAACGGAACCTCCGCTTCCACAATCCGCGTGTTGCCGCGCTGTTCCATGCTCACGATGCTCCCCCGCCGCCGGTTCAGATCGCCCGTCACCGCACCCAGATAATCGTCCGGCGTCGACACCACCACCTTCATGATCGGCTCGAGCAGCGTCAGACCCGCCCGCTGACACGCTTCGCGAAACGCCAGTGACCCCGCCTGCTCAAACGCGATCTGCGAGCTGTCCACCGGGTGATACGAGCCGTCGATCAGCGTCACTTTCACGTTGATCAGTGGATAGTTCGCCAGCACGCCGCTCTTGGAGGCCTGCCGGGCGCCGTATTCCACCGACGGGATATATTCCCTCGGGATCACGCCGGCGTAGATCTTGTTCTCAAAAGCGAAACTGTCCGTGAACTTGAGCTCCTCGGCCTTCGCCTGCGCTGCCGTGAACGGCTCCACCGTGACGGTCGCATCGCCAAACTGACCCCGGCCTCCTGTCTGCTTGACGAACTTGCCGCGACCCTCCCCCTTCTGCGTAATCGTCTCCTTGTATGCCACCTTCGGCTTACCCACCAAGACGCCCACGCCCATGTCACGCTGAAGCTTGTGCTGAAGAATCTCCAGGTGCAACTCGCCCATGCCGCTGATGATCGTCTGGCCGGTCTCCTCGTCGTAGTGCGCCTGGAACGTCGGGTCCTCTCGCTTCAGCACCGTCAACGCCTCGCCAAGCTTCTGGCGGTCGGCCGACGTCTTTGGCTCGATCGACATGCTGACGACCGGTTCCGGGAACGTCGGCCGCTCCAGTAGAAGGGGGTGGTCCATGTCACACAGCGTGTCGCCGGTGAGCGGGTCCTTGATCCCGATCACCGCAATGATGTCGCCCGGCTCGGCCACCTCGATCGGAATCCGCTCGTCGGCGTGCATCTGGAATATCCGGGAAATGTTCTCTTTCTTCCCCCGGTTCGCGCCAAGCACGCGCTCGCCACGCTCCAGTTTGCCGCTGTACACACGCACATACGTCAGATCGCCGTGCGAGTCGCTGACAATCTTGAAAATCAGGCCGCAGAACGGCTCGTTGGGGTCCGGACGCCGCTCAATCTGCTTGTCCGGGTCTTTCACGTCATGCCCGATTATCGGCGGCATATCCATCGGACTCGGCAAATAATCCACCACACCGTCCAGCAACCGCTGCACGCCCACATACTGCAGCGCCGAGCCGCAGAACACCGGGTGAAGCTTGAAATGGATGGTGGCCTTCCGCAGGGCCGCACGCAGTTCCTCCTCGGTGATCTCCTGCCCGTGGAGGTACTTGTCCGTCAGCCGATCGTCGGTCTCAGCGACCTTCTCGATCAGATCATGCCGCCAGTGCTCAAACCTGGCCTTTTCCGCGTCGGGGATCGGCTTCTCGGTATGGGTTTCGCCTTTGTCTCTATCGTCGGCAACGTTGTAGTAGATCGCGATGCCACGAACCAGGTCGATGATGCCCTGGAACGTGTCGCTCTGGCCGATGGGGATCTGGACCGCCACTGCCGGCGCGCCCAGCCGCTCCCGGATGCTCTTGAAGCTGAAGTCGAAGTCCGCCCCCAGCTTGTCCATTTTGTTGACGAAGCAGATGCAGGGCACTTTGTACTTGCTCGCCTGCCGCCAGATGGTCTCCGACTGCGCCTCGACGCCTTCCTTGCCATCGAACACCGCGACAGCGCCGTCCAATACACGCATCGAGCGCTCGACCTCAGCCGTGAAATCCACGTGTCCCGGCGTATCGATCAGGTTGACGGTATACCGCTGGCCGAACCGATCCCATAGGCAGGTCGTCGCCGCCGACTGGATCGTGATGCCACGCTCTTGTTCTTCTTCAAGGAAATCCATCGTCGCGGTGCCTTCATGCACCTCGCCCATCCGGTGGATCTTCCCGGTGTAATAGAGAACACGCTCCGAGACCGTCGTCTTGCCCGCGTCGATATGCGCTGCGATGCCTATATTTCGAATCTTCGCAATGTCACGTGCCATGGGTACCAAGTCCTGATTTCTGAATCCCTTCCTTGAACAATCACTAAGAACGCAAAACCCGCCAAAGGCCAAGTCGGCAATCGTCGGCGACTGCCGCTCCCGCGACCACCGTTTTTCGGTGAACCGGGTTCGGCCCCTGCGGGTGAGTTGTTCGTTCTAAAAACGAACCGAGCTTCGTTGTCGCTGGCCGAAGCTCCGGGAGAGATGCCTCCCGCCTGCATGATCACGACTCATACTGACCATGCAGGGCTTCGGTCAGCATGAGCCACTAATGGGGCTCGATCTTCACGGCTGCTCCTTGTTAGAACCGCTTCGCCTGCACGAAGTGCGGGGGCGAAGGGCAAATACTGTATCGTACAAGACGAAATCGTCAAGGAGGTTCGCAGTAGTGTATGCGATTGCACGAAAAAGTGCATCCCCTGGTTCGGTTGCTCGTAAGGCCTTGTGGCGAAATCAATAAAGGAGCCCGGATTCCTCGGAACCCGGGCTTCGCAGTCGTGCTTACTGCGGCGGACAGACCCGTTGCTCGCGTCCGTCCTAACCTAAGCTGCCGTAAAGCATCTGCGTGCATCGCGGGAATCTCACCCGCGAAAGCTGCGTTACAGCAGCCGGCACATACAGTCACAATGGGTCACGTATCACCTCCCTAACAGGGGGTACAGGTGGCTTTCCCGCCGACTCACTGCACCCAGGCCCTGCCCAGCCGTCGCGGCGCTCTTCGAGGTTGACTGTCAGTCTTGGCCCAGGAGGGGATTACATACACCACTGAGCCACAGGCCTTAGTTGCTGCCTCTACTGACCGCCGCCGGGCTTTCCTTCCCGGGAACGCCTTCCCGGGACCGTTGACGGCCTGCCAGATTCGTATCTGCAAGCCGCGGCACGATTGAGCCTGCTGGCCTCAGTCGTACACACACTCTCATTATACGCCATTCACGGCGAAGCGGATCAGGAAATCCGGATGATTCGTTCATAAATCGCGAATGTCGGTCCTACCGCTGTCCCGATCGTATTTTCCGGTTCCGTCTCCTCATCTTAACCCCCGCGTCTTAACCCCCGCGTCTATGTGCTTGGCGGTGCAAGTTTTGCACCACTGGTTCCGGACGAGGCCCTGTGATACATTTCACAATCATGCGCGATGCCAAGACTATTGTGGATCAGGATTTCCTGGAGCTGCGCTGGCGATGTCTCTGCCTGGCTGCGGATCTGGATCGGATCGAGCGGGCCGAGGCGGGGCCTGCGATGCTCAAGAGCGACCCGCGGCTGCTGAAGCTGCGACAAGCGATCGGCGTGTTGTTGGAAGACCGGACGAATCGGGCGGACCAGGTGTTGATGATCTTCTCTGACATGACCCCCCCGCCGTCGCGGTAATATTCCAACGATTGAAGCAATATTATGAGATTCATAGACCCTCACATCCACATGGTCAGCCGCACGACCGACGATTACCAGTTCATGGCGCGTTGCGGCGTCGTGGCGGTGACAGAGCCGGCGTTCTGGGCCGGCTTTGACCGATCCAGTTCGCAGAGCTTCTACGACTATTTCCGGCAGTTGACGGAGTTCGAGCCGAAGCGAGCGGCGAAGTATGGCATTCAACATTATTGCTGGATGTGCATCAACGCCAAGGAGGCGGAAAATGTCCAGCTGTCGCGGGAGGTGATCCAGGTCATTCCGGAATTCCTCGATCGGCCCAGTGTGCTCGGAATCGGGGAGATCGGGCTCAACAAAAATACTCGGAACGAGATCATCGTCTTCGAGGAGCAAGTGGACCTGGCGGCGAGGACGGGCCAGTTGATCCTGATTCACACGCCCCACCTCCAAGACAAGCACAAAGGGACGGCGATCATCACCAGCATCATCAAGAATGATCCGCGGATCAAGCCGGAGCGGGTGCTGATCGATCACTGTGAGGAGCACACGATCCGGATGGCCAAGGAGGCGGGGTTCTGGGCGGGACTGACGATTTACCATATCAGCAAATGCACGCCGCAGAGGGGATGCGATATCCTGGAGCGGTTTGGGGCGGAGGGGATCATGGTGAACAGCGCGGCGGATTGGGGCGAAAGCACGCCGTCGAGCATGATTGACACGTGTCTGGAGTATCGGCGGAGAGGGCATACGGAGCGGGAGGCGATCGAGGTCTTCTATAACAATCCATGCCGGTTCTTCGGGCAGAATCCGAAGTGGAAGTTGAAGCCGATTGACCGGTGAGCGAAGGCCCCCCGGCGGACCCCCGCGCAATCGCATTGGCCATGCTTGGGGTTTGTAGTGCGGCCTTGGGGCCGTCGGATGCGGGCTAAAAACCGCACCTATAGCTCAAACGCAATTGCCCTGGCCCTCCCCTGATTTGAAAATCAAGAACCTGAGATTCGCTCGTACTCGCCCACTGCCGCCGCGATCTCGGCAATCACTTCGCTCGCCAGCGTGCTCCTTGTCCCGTGCTTTTTCCCCGCCAACTCGCCGGCCTTTCCGTGCAGCCAAACCGCTGCCACAGCGGCCTCGAATCCAGGCATCCGCTGGCCAAGCATGCAGCCGATGATCCCGCTGAGCACATCGCCTGCCCCGGCCTTGGACAGCGTGCTATCGCCGGTCCCATTGACATAGTATCGCGAGCCGTCGCTCACCACGGTGCGATGGCCCTTGAGCACCACCACCTGCCCAAGCGCCTTGGCCGCGTCGATCGCGATCTCGATGCGACCCGGCTCGTCCTTTGGCACGTCCGATCGGCCAAAGAAATGCCCGAGCCTGGCCATCTCCCCCGGATGGGGGGTCAAGACGGCCCGCCCCGCAAAATCTTTCGGCCAACTCTTCTGCGCCGCCAGCGCATTCAACCCATCGGCATCGACCACCATCGCCTTTTCCAGCCTCACCAATCTCAACACGCGATTCGCCACGTCCCGCGACCGCCCCATCCCCGGGCCGATCACCAGCGCATCGGCCACCTCGCACGCCTCGATCAGCCGCCGCTCACCCGCCGTCTTGCCCAACCCCAATCCGATCAACTCCGGCGTAATCGATATGGCCAGCGTCAGGATCTCTCGCGGCACCGCGATCTGGACCAGCCCCGCCCCCATCCGCAGTGCCGCCGTCCCCGCCAGCACCGGCGCCCCGACCATCTCCCGATTCCCCCCCACCACCAGCACGCGCCCGAACATCCCCTTATGCCCCTCCGCTGGCCTGAGGGGCAACTTGGGCAACGCCTCGACCTTCCGCTCTTGGCTCATCGC
Organism: Planctomycetota bacterium; assembly: GCA_026693085.1. Taxonomy (GTDB): domain Bacteria; phylum Planctomycetota; class Phycisphaerae; order Tepidisphaerales; family Tepidisphaeraceae; genus JAPLNB01. Next base: position 33,206 of record JAPLNB010000214.1, read on the forward strand.
AACCACCTCTCTAAGCACACACGCTCCCCCAGCGCGGTGCGCAGGCGAGTGTAGCCGGGGGACGGGGGAGGAGAAACTCGCCCCACACGCGGGGCGGCTGAATGGGGCGGCGCGGACAGATCCAGTCGATCGCTATAGCGATACGAAGGCGGCCCTGATTTACGGTTTTCATTTTGCATTGTGCGGTTCTGGGTCGCCGCTTTTTCACCTATCCGCGAAGCCCAAACTCATTCAATCGCCGATGCAGCGTCCGCCGGCTGATGCCGAGCTGCTTGGCCGCCTCCGTCCGGCTCCCCCGGCAAGCCTCCAACGCCTTCAAGATCGTCTGCTTCGACAAACTCTCCAGGTTCAGCTCGTTCTCTTCTTTGCCATCGTCCCCTTCCTCTTCCCTATGGAATTTTTCCGGCAGATCCTCAGCCGACAGCACCTTCTTTCCGCTGAGCACCACAAGGCTCTCGAGCACATTCTTCAATTCCCGCACATTGCCCGGCCAGTCATAAGTCGCAAACTCTTCCAGCAACGACGTATCAATTTCTCTCGGCTCAAACCCGTTCTGCCGGCAGATCTCATCCAGAAAGTACCTGGACAACAGCGGCAAATCATCGAGCCGATCGCGTAGCGCCGGCAACTGGATTTTCACCACGTTCAATCGAAAATACAGGTCTTGCCTGAACCGGGCGGCCTTGGCCTCGGCTTCCAGGTCCTTCGCGGTCGCCGCCACGATCCGCACATCCACCTTCTGAGGGTTGGTGGTCCCGACCGGGGTAACGGCCGCGTCCTCCAATACCCTGAGCAGCTTGGACTGCAACCCCAACGGCAATTCCCCGATCTCATCCAACAGGAGGGTCCCGCCATTGCTGGCCTGGAAATATCCGCGTGTCTTCTGATCGGCGCCGGTAAAGGCGCCCCTCTCATGGCCAAACAATGTCGATTCGATGAGGTTCTCGGGTATGGCCCCGCAATTCAGCGCCAAAAACGGCCCGCTTTTCCTTGGGCCAGATTCATGGAGCGCCCGGGCCACCATTTCCTTGCCAGTTCCCGATTCCCCGATGATCAATACGGTGGTTTTCACAACCGCCGCGCGATCGATCAGGGCAAACACCTGTTGCATCGCGGGGCCTTTGCCGATGATGTTGCGGTAGTGCCACCCCTCGCGCAACTGTCCCCGCAGTCGCAACAGTTCCTGCCTGAGGCGTTTGTCCTCGAGCACCTTTCGCACTTGCAGGAGCAATTCTTCGGGATCCAAAGGCTTGGTCAAATAGGCGGCCGCCCCTGCTTTGATCGCATCCACCGCCTGGGGGATCGTCCCATAGCCCGTCATCAGCATGACGGCCGTCCCCGGATGGTTCTGCATCACCCAACGGAGCAGTTCCCTGCCATCCACTTTCGGCATCACCAGGTCCGCCAAGACCAAATCGGTCCCCGCCGCCAGCGTCTGCATCGCCTCCTGGCCATCCGCTGCGGTCCGCACGTCATACCCCTCATCGCGCAGCACGCTGGCCATCGCATCCCGCACCGGCGCGTCGTCCTCGACCAACAGAATATGAAACCCATTCCCGTTCATTGCTCTCTGGCACCTTCCCCCCAAACTCCTGCCCATGATCGCCGACGCGGACCCAGCCGGCAATTATGAATTCCAACCATTCCCGTAATCACCGCGGCGCGATTCCTGCATCGGTCTCCTGCCTGTTAGCTGCGGCGTCCTGGCTTACCGTTAACGCCTTACCCGTTATCGCTTCTCCCACGCCGACCAACGGCAGCCTCAGGGTAAAGGTCGCCCCCTGCCCTTCCACCGATTCCACGCTCACGCCCCCGCCGAAATTGTCCGCAAACCGCTTGACCAGCGCCAAACCGATGCCGCTCCCTTCCTTTTTTGACGTGGCAAACGGCTTGAACAGCCGGTCGCGCATCTCCGCGGGAATTCCCGGCCCGGTGTCCGCCAGCGCAATGGTCCCGACACCCTCTTCGCGGCCGATCGTCACCGTGATCGTACCACCCCGTCCCATCGCCTGCTGCGCATTGAGGACCAGGTTCATCAACACCTGCCTCAGGCCGTGCGGATCGCACGCCACCACGACGTGACTGGCCGCGGTTTCTACGATCATCCGGGTCCCGCTCTCCTGGAGCAACTCGCTCATGACTGTCTGCAAGCGCCGGGTGGCATCGAGCAGCTCGACCGGCTCGACCTGCATGGTCTGCGCCTTCTCATGCACGAGGTATTCCTGCAAAAGGCGCTGAATGCGCAGCAATTCGGCGTCGATGGTGTCGGCGGCGCCCGCCACCCGCTCCGCATCGTTTGCATTCCGCCTCAGCGAGTGCAATTGAAATCTCAGCGCCGCCAGGGGATTGCGAATCTCATGCGCCAGCACCGCCGCCGCCAGACCACGCTCCGCCAGCATGCCCTGCTGTTCCATTTCCGCCCGCTCCCGCTGCATGGCCTCGCGGCCCCAAAGGTTGTACACAAACATTCCCACCGCCGAGATCACCAGAATCCCCACCGCCGTCAGCGTCACCACCTTCTGGAGCAGCGGCCAATAGGTCGTGCGGAAATGCCGCCGCAGCGCCGGCCGCGACAGATCCATATACACGACACCCCTCAAATCCTTGGTCACCGGCCAGGAATACCACTTCCTATAGCTGTTGGGATCGGCGTTAATCAGCCGACTGATATCGTTCATCGACCTCGGATAGGGCACTTGATCGTTCCGCGTCACAAACCCATACGCATCCGCCTTGGACGGCTCGTTCGGATGCACATACAAGAACGCCACCGCCTGAACCGTCCCATCGCCCATCAGCTCCCCTCTCATCAAATTCAGCACCTGCTGCGGGGACTCCCACCACCACGTCGACGAGAGCTGTATGCGCAGCCGCTCGGCCAACGCCTCGGATTTCTCGCTCTCGTTCACTTCATAGGACGCGGTCATCACCCAGAAGCTCCACGGCATGGTCAACAGCGCGGCCAACGCCACCAACACCACCGGCGCCACCCACCTCCTCATCGATATGGACCGCAATCCACCAGCCACCCGTCAATCTCCTTACTAACCCCTTACTCCTGATCCCTTGGGCCTCGCTTCTCCCCCCATCACATCCTCGACGACCGCCAGCAGGTCCATCGGGTTCACCGGCTTGGTCATCCACCCCGCCAGCACTCGCTCCATGCCCGCAGGCCTCAGGTGTTTCACATCAAACGCGGTCATGACCACCACCCGCATCCCCGATTTCTCCGCCACGATCTTACGCAATAACCCCAAACCACTTCCATCGGGCAGATTCAGGTCCAGCAGGCACAACACCGGCCGCTGCTCCCGCACCAGTTCCCACCCCTGGCGGGCAGTCTCGGCTGTTATAGTGCGGTATCCATGGTCACTTAGAAACTGACACAGACATTCCCGCAATGACAGGTCATCCTCAACCAGCAGAATGGCTTCCATCGTCTCAGTCATCACAACAGCACCGTCTCCTGACGCTGCCTGAGCAATGCCGATGCCAGGGGTCTCCGCCCTGCTTTCCACCCCTGTATTATCCGCCAAATGAGCCACATTGTCTCAGCCCATGTCACGAAAAATATGGCTGGCACACTCGATTATTTCCCCAGGCCCGAAAAACACAGGGGCCGGCTGGCACGCCCGTTGCATAACACCCTCTTGCGGCGTTGGTGGTAAAGAAGTCGACGAACCCTTTGAACAAGGAGGCCGCAGACAAGAGCGAACCACGGAGCTATCAGGCTCCAATCAAAAAAGTGTTCTTCCCGGATAGGCCTTGGCGTTTCGATACGCCAGGGCCTTGTTTTTGGAGTTCAGACCAGCCCTCGGCTCGGGGCAGCGGTCGTAGGGGCGGCCGAGCCCTCGCAGCGTCTCACGGGGGCCGAGCAGTTGGCCTGCCATCTGGCAGGCGTACACATCGCCGACCGCGGCAGGTTGCCCTGCGACAGCACCGGCAGCCGATGCCGCCTGGCGACAGGACTGGAAGATCAACCTGGACACCCGGCGATTCGCCGCCATCCCCGCATCGCAATAATCGGCGGCGCCCTCGTAACCCAGGAACCGCTGGGGTAGATTAATAGAAGGGGTCAAGCCAATGCGCAAGAGGAGCAGACGACCATGAGAAGGAACCGGACTGGCGGAGCAGCGATCGCGAGCCTGGGTGCCGTAGCGATGGCATGGTTCGGCGTGCTGCTGTTCCCTCACTTCCCGGTCGAGGCTCAGGAGAGCAACATGGCCGTCTCCGCGGCGTTCCCCGACGGCGCCAGAGCGGTCTGGGACTTGGACAAAGCCTACCGCGAGCCAACGCCCACGCGCGAACGCATCTGCATCAACGGCCTGTGGCGCTGGCAGCCGGCGCTGGCCAACAGCGACCCCGTACCGGCCGGCAATTGGGGCCACTTCAAGGTGCCCGGATCCTGGCCCGGAATCACAGACTACATGCGGCAGGACTCCCAGACGCTCTATGCCCATCCAACCTGGAAGGCACTGAAGCTGAGCGACATCACCGCGGCCTGGTACCAGCGGGAGATTGCTGTTCCAGCGAACTGGACTGGCCGGCGGATCGTTCTGTGCGCCGAAACCCTCAACTCCTACGCCGCCGTCTACGTCGATGGCACCAAAGCAGGCGAAATGCGCTTCCCCGCCGGCGAAGTGGACCTGACCGCAGTGTGCCGCCCCGGCGGCAAACACCTGCTCAGCATGTACGTCGTGGCGATGCCCCTCAAGGCCGTCATGCTGTCGTTCAGCGATACCGCCTCGTCCAAAGTGGCCAGAGGCTCCGTCGAGCGCCGCGGCCTGTGCGGCGATGTCTACCTCGTCAGCAGCCCCGCCGGCGCCGGCATCGCCGACCTGAACGTGGACACGTCGGTGCGCAACTGGGAGATCACCTTCACCGCCACCCTGCAGAACCTGGACCCCAAAGCTCAATACGCCCTTCGCGCCGAGGTCAGCGACCAAGGCCCCAGCGCCGCAGCGTTCACCAGCAAACCGTTCCAGCCCGGCCAACTCCAAAACGGACGCATCGCGTTCTCCGAAAAGTGGAAGCCCGACAAGCTCTGGGACATCCACACCCCGCAAAACCAATACCAGCTCACCCTATCGCTGCTGGATGCCGCCGGCAAACCCGTCGACATCAGCCAACCCAGATCATTCGGGTTCCGCGAGTTCTGGATCGACGGCCGCGACTTCTACCTCAACGGCACGCGCATCTTCCTCTCTGCTCTCCCGCTGGACAATGCCCAGGTGGGAGCCGCGTGGGCCTGCTACGACGGGACGAAGGAGAGCCTGCTTCGACTCAAAAGCATCGGGATCAACTTCGTCTACACCCATAACTACGGGTGCGAGCCGGGCACCCATCTGGGCTTCTCGGAGGTTCTCAAGGCCGCGGACGACGTGGGAATGCTCGTGTCGTTCTCCCAGCCGCATTTTGGCCAGTACGACTGGCAGGCGGCCGACGCCGACCAGAACAACGGCTACGCGAAGCACGCGGCGTTCTATGTGGGCGCGGCCGGGAGCCATCCGTCCGTGGTGATGTACTCCATGAGCCACAACGCCACCGGCTACGCCGAGGACATGAACCCGGACATGATTGATGGAACTACACAGCCGCGCGACTCATGGGCGCTCAACAACGCCAAGCGCGCTCTGCGCGCCGAAGCCATCGTCAAACGCCTCGACCCCGCTCGCATTGTCTACCATCACTCCTCCGGCAACCTCAGCTCGATGCACACAACCAACTTCTACACCAACATGGCCCCGCTTCAGGAACTGGACGACTGGTTCGAGCACTGGGCCACCAAGGGCGTCAAGCCCATGTTCACCTGTGAGTACATGGTGCCATGCACCTGGGACTGGACGATGTATCGCGGCTGGTACAAGGGCGGCCGGACTTTCGGCAGCGCCGTGGTGCCCTGGGAGTTCTGCATCGCCGAGTGGAGTTCACAATTCCTCGGCGACCGCGCCTACCAGATCAGCGAGGAGGAAAAGAAGAACCTGCGCTGGGAGGCCGAGCAGTTCCGCGCGGGCAAGCTCTGGCATCGCTGGGATTACCCCTACCAGGTCGGCTCGCGGGTATTCGAGAACCAGCACGCGATCATCGGCAAGTACCTGACCAGCAATTGGCGGGCCTTTCGCACCTGGGGCGTGTCGGCCATCTCCCCGTGGGAACACGATTTCTTCTGGGGCCTGCGTCCCGGGGTCGATAAGAGCCGAAAACAGCTCAAGGTCGATTGGGAAAATCTGCAGCGGCCAGGGTTCAGCCCGGACTACATCGACCGGCAATACGAGCGCATGGACTTGGCCTTCAAGCAATCGGACTGGGTCCCGACCGCCGATGGGCAGGCCATCCTGCGCAACAACATGCCGCTGTTGGCCTATATCGGCGGGAAACCCGCGGCCTTCACGAGCAAGGACCACAATTTCACCCCCGGCCAAACCATCCAAAAGCAGCTCATCCTCATCAACAACTCGCGTCAGACCGTGACCTGCGATTGCCGCTGGTCTTTGGCCCTGCCCCAGGCCGTGGCCGGCGCTCAGGAAGTCACCATCGCGACGGGCCAACAGCAGCGCATTCCCATGCGACTGGAACTGCCGGCCACACTGGCGCCCGGCAGATACGATCTGAACGCGACTTTCCGTTTCTCCAGCGGTGAAACCCAGACCGACTCCTTCACCCTTCACATTCTGCCGCGTCCAGAGGCTCCCCAGACGGGCGCGAAGATCGCGATCTTTGACCCCAAGGGTGAAACCGCCAAGCTCCTGGCCAGCTTGGGAATCCAATGCCAGCCCGTGGGGGCCGCAGCCGATCTTTCCGGCTTCGACCTCCTCGTCGTAGGCAAGGGAGCCTTGACGCCCGATGCGCCAGCGCCGGACATCAGCCGCGTCCGCGATGGCCTGAAGGTGCTCGTCTTCGAGCAGACCTCGGACGTGCTCGAGCAACGATTTGGCTTCCGCGTCACCGAGTACGGCCTGCGGCAAGTCTTCAAACGCCTGCCGGATCACCCCCTCCTGGCCGGCGTGGATACCGAGCACCTGCAAGACTGGTGCGGCGAGGCAACGCTCTTGCCGCCACGCCTGAAGTACGAACTGAGCCCCCGCTACAGTGGTGCGCCAGCCGTCAAGTGGTGCAACATCGAAGTCTCTCGCGTGTGGCGTTGTGGCAACCGCGGCAACGTCGCTTCAGTCCTCATTGAGAAGCCCGCGAGTGGCGATTTCCTGCCGATCCTAGACGGCGGCTACAGCCTCCAATACAGCCCCCTGATCGAATACCGCCAAGGCAAAGGAATGGTCCTGTTCTGCCAACTGGATCTCACCGGCCGGACCGAGGACGACCCCGCCGCCGCCCGACTCGTCCGAAACATCCTGTCCTACGTATCTGACAAGTCCAATTGGCGGCCCACGCCGACTCGCCAGGCAGTTTACGTCGGTGACCCAGCCGGTCGGCGGCATCTGACCTTCGCCGGTATTGCCGTCGCTCCCTATGACGGGGGAAAGCTCTCGCAAGACCAGGTCCTCATCGCCGGAACCGGCGGAGGGCAGAAGCTGGCCGAGAACGCGCCGTCCATCGCCGATTTCCTGAAGGCGGGCGGCCACCTGCTGGCTCTCGGGTTGGACGACCAGCAAGCCAATGCCTTCCTGCCCTTCAAGGTCGGCACGAAGAAGGCGGAGCACATCGCCTCCTACTTCGAGCCACCCACCGCCAGCTCCCTGCTGGCCGGAGTCGCCCCGGCCGACGTCCACAACCGCGACCCCAGGCAACTGCCCCTTGTGTCCACAGGGGCCACCGTCATCGGCAATGGTGTGCTGGCGCAGAATGCCAACGTCGTCTTCTGCCAGCTCCCGCCCTACACCCTCACCACCGCGCAGGGGGCGGTGCCTTCGTTCGTCGTGGACGGCCAGGATGCCGTCGAAGGCAAGCAGAGTGCACTGGTCACCCTGGGGACGACCGCAGGCGCCGGCGTGCAATTCGGGCAAAAGGTGAATGCGCCGCCACAGGTCGGCAAGACCTACACCTTCGCCGTTCTTGTCAAGGCCATGGGCTCGCCCATCCTCGCTCATCTCGAGGTCGAGCGGGCAGGCAGTCCATGGGACCGCGCTGTCAAGGGCGACAACGTCCTGATCCCCGAAAACCAGTGGACCGACTTGCACGTCACCTTCAAGTGCGAGAAACCCTTCCCGGAAGGTTGGCAAGCGTACATCGGCTGTGCACAGGACGGTGGACGGTTCCGAGCCGACCTGTTCCGGCTGTACGAGGGAGATTATGTCCCGTGGAAGCCCCCGACGCAGCAAGCCAGAGGACCGCAGAACCTCTTCACCAACCCCGGCTTTGAGACGGGCCAGAAGCCGTGGTATTTCACGTTCCACGAGCAGCATAACCTCAGGCGGACCTACCGCCGCACCTCGTTCCTGCTGACGCGCCTGCTGGCCAACATGGGAGTCCGCGCCCAGACGCCCCTGTTGTCCCGTTTCTCCGCGCCGGTGGGTGAAGACCAGGCTAAGCCTGGCCCCTCGGTCCTACGCAACGGCGACTTCAACCACGCCACCACGCCCGACGGGGTGCCCGACCCGTGGCAGTTCTCTTCAGATTCCCGCCAGGCAACCTGCACGCGCCAGCAACTTCCCGGCAACGGCTCCTGGGCGCTGCGCCTGGCCATGTCCGCCTACGGTGGCAAGGACCAGGCCAGCGTGATGCTCGCTCAGAATGATGTGCCCGTGAAGGAGGGGCAGTGGTATCGCATCTCGTTGAAAGCCAAGGCCGAGGGTCTGGCCGGCAAGGCCGTCTCCTTGGCCATCCAAAACACCCAGACCTGGACTTCGCTCATCGACTACCAGTCCTTCGCCCCCGGCCAGGAGTGGCGCACCTTCCGGTTCCTGGTGCAGTCCAACGCAACCGCCGACAAGACGCGCTTCCAGATCTGGCACGGGAACATCGGAACGGTGTGGTTGGCGGACATCGCCATGGCGCCTGTTGCGCCGCCCTCGACCGATGGCAGATGGTCCCAGGGTCTTTACCTCGACCAGCCCGAGGAGTGGGACGATCCGTACCGCTTCTTCCGCTGGTAGCCGACGCAGCTCCCAGAGCCTAAAGCATTTCCCGATTGCCTGTACTCCCTTCCTCCCCTCGCCCGGTACTCCGGGAGAGGGTTGGGTGTGAGGGCTTCCTTTTTCTCCTCGCCAAGCATCCCGAGAGCGCGTTAGGTTGAACTCTCCGCGCACGGAGTTCACTCAATCGGGAACCGCTCTAAGTCAACAGCCAATGGAACGCAGCTAACCTTCCCCACGAATAGTGGGCGCGTCGCAGCAAAAACAGCCTCACATTCAACTCATCTCCCCTCTTCTCCCCGGCCCTTGTCGCGTCCCTCCTAACGAGCCTCCGGACGAAATTGCACATTCTCTGCATGCTTCCCGATACGCGCCGCGGCCGACCCGCCTGTCAATTTCGACCCCAGGATAGACACGTTCTCGAACCTTACATCCCGAACGTTGTGCTCCGCGTCCGCTCCCTCCACCTGCACCAGATACTCCCCCGGCTTGCCATCAATGCTCACGTTCCTGAACCGTATGTTGCGAATGAACCCCGGCGTCTTCTTACGCATATACTGGTTCACCACCGGCTTGAGCCGGATCAGCTCCCGCTGCCCTTCCCCGTGAATCCGCACATTCTCAACCGTGATGTCTTCCATCCGCATGTCCTCGCCAGGCTCCAGCAGGAACGGCGTCATCGAAAAGTGGATGATGTCCAGATTGCGGATCGTCACGTTGCGCATGAACCCGGCCCGGCTCTCGTGCCCGAGCAGAAAGATGCGCGCCCGGTCGCACCAGAAAATGCAGTTCTCCACCGTGATCCGCTCGACGTTGTTGTTCGGCCCATTAAGATCAAGCCCCTTGAGCGCCACGCAATCATCATCGCTGCGGATGAAGCAGTCGGTGATCAGCACATCTTGCGAGTTGCACGGGTTGATGCCGTCGTCGTTCTGCACCCGGGAGTTGCAGAGCTTGATGTTGCGAATCGTCACGCGCTGGCTCTTCGACGGCACGATCGTCCAGTGCGACGCGCCCCGGAGCGTGATCCCGCTGACTTCGACATCGCTGCTGTTGCGGATCGCAATGAGATTGCCAACCGGGCCTTTGCGCCATTCCCAATCGGAGCCGTCCAAAATTCCGCGACCCAGGATGCGCATGTTCGTCCCTTCCGCCAGCACCTCGCCCTTCACCACCGCGCCGCCGGCCAAATACAGCGTCTGATTGCTCTTCAGGACGATCTTCTCCGGC
>JAPLNB010000215.1 GCA_026693085.1 Planctomycetota bacterium
TCGCCATCCTTCACCATTGCCGCCACCTTCTCGGTCACATCCGTCTTGGCGCCATCGGGCAGGTCGCCATAGACGGCCTTCTTGATCACCAGTTTCGATACCACGGGCTTCTCCACCGCGGCGATCGTCAGGGTCTCGCCCATGCTTGGAGCGAACCGACGCCGGGCACGATTCCCGAAGTGCAGGGTGCGAGGCGGCGTGAACGATCTGGCCAGACTGCTGTGCGACGGCCTATAGGTCCACAGCGGACCCGTACTGTCGATATCGCAGGTACGCATCGCGCACACCTCGCCGGGCCTCATTCCGGTGATCAGTTGCAGTTCGATCATCGACTTGACTTGCGGCGAGACGTGGGCCAGCGTGGCCTCGATATGGCCCTCCGCGACCGGTTTGACCGGCTCGCTCTTTCTCGCTTCGGTCTTGCCGATCCGCAGGTTTGACGTTCGCCTCGACAAGTTCCTGCTCAACCGCCCATTTGAACATGCGCTTGATCCGGCCAATCTGCTGATTGATGTGGGTGCGGCAGAGATCGTCGTCAATCATCGCCTCACGACCGGTCTTCATCGCCAGGGGCCCAAATTCGGCCGCTGGGGTAGTGCCATACAGCCTCGCGGGGTATTGCATGGCCTGCTTGATGGCCTCCGATTCTCCAGCGTAGTGCCCCGCGATTGGAGCATAATAGATCTTGGCATGGCGCAGATAGGCCTCTCCACCACTTCGACAACAGCCGGGTGCTGCTTTGCCCTTCCGTAGACGAGTCGCCGCCCGTTGGCCAGCCATTTTCCGACCCGGCGATGGTATTCGGGCCTGCTGGCCTTCGAGCCAACGGGCCCCGATAGAAGTCCTTGCCATCCAATGTGACAACTGCCTGTCCCGATGCACGATGCTTCTGAAACTTCGGATTTGAACGGGTACGACGCGGCATAGCGGCGTCCATCCATTGCTGCCAAAACCGTATGTACGGCATTGGAGCGGGATAACAGGCCGCGCTGCCCGACGCTGTGCAGATACGCTAACTCAAGCGTTCGGCGTGAGTTACTTTCAGGGTGACCGACGGGGCTCGAACCCGCGACATCAAGGACCACAACCTTGCGCTCTGCCAACTGAGCTACGGCCACCGTATTGGTGAGTGATTCTGTGCGATGGGCGGGCATCTGTCAATGTGGAACCGGGCAAGTGATTGGTTGGCGTTTGGATGGCGGTGGCAGGGGGGGTCGGTCGGCTGCTTTGGGGGTGGGGCGGTTCCGTGGCGAAGGTCAGGTTTTGGCTTACAATACACCACCTTATGGCCAATGAAAAATCCTGGCAGGCCCGCATTGCGGAGACTACCGATAAGCTCGCGCAGTCGTTTGTGGAGTCGATCTCGTATGACCGGCGGATGTACAAGCAGGACATCGCGGGGTCGATCGCGCATGCGACGATGCTGGCAAAGGTGGGGCTGATCAGCGAGGGGGATCGGGATGCGATCATCGAGGGACTGAAGTCCATTGAGAAAGATATCGAGGCGGGGAACTTCATCTTTGATGAGTCGCTGGAAGACATTCACATGGTGGTCGAGGCGGAATTGATCAAGCGGATTGGGGAGCCGGGGCGGAGGTTGCATACGGGGAGGAGCCGGAATGATCAGGTGGCGCTGGATCTGGCCCTCTGGCTGCGTGATGCCGACCGGGATGTCACAGGGGTTGGCTTCCTGGTGATGCAACTCCAGCGAGCGTTTGTCTCGCTTGCCGAGCGGTCGATCGGCGTGGTTATGCCATCATATACGCACCTGCAGCGGGCGCAGCCGATCTCGGCTGCGGCGGAAGCACTGGCGTGGTGTGCGATGTTTGAGCGAGACGGGGTGCGGTTCGGGGCGATTTGCCGCGGCGACCTGGACGGCCACAACTCACCTCTGGGCAGCGGTGCCATTGCGGGCTCATCGTTGGGCCTCGTCGCAAGCGTGACAGCCGAACTGCTCGAATTCGGCTCGCCCCCCGAGAGCAGCATCCTCCACACGGCCTCGCGCGATCAGGCCTGCGATTTCGTTTATGCCTGCGCAATGACCGCCATGCATCTTTCGCGGTGGGCGGAGCAGTGGATTATTTACTCGACTACTGAATTTTCGTTCATCAAGATCGCCGACAAGTACACCACCGGCTCATCGATGATGCCGCAGAAGCGGAATCCGGATACGTTGGAGTTGATCCGGGGGCGGTGCGGGAATGTGTATGGGGATCTGTTCGCTCTGCTCACGATCCTCAAGGGGCTGCCGATTGGGTACAACCGGGACCTTCAAGAAGACAAGCGGATTGTGTTCCGGGCGTACGATACGGTCAGTTCGTGTTTGACGATGGCGGCGGCGATCGTGGCGTCGGCGTCATATGCGAAAGAGAACATCGAGCCGACGCTGGAGCGGGGGTTTCTGGATGCGACGAGCCTGGCGGAGTATTTTGTGACCAAGGGGATTCCGTTTCGGACGGCGCACCAGATTGTGGGGTCGCTGGTGGCGCAGTGCGAGAAGCAGGGGAAGACGGCGCTGGGGCAGTTGTCGCTGGAGGAGTTTGGGCGGGCGGTGAAGGCGGCGTCGCCGGACGCGAGCATTGGCGTGGATCTTTACGAGGCGCTGGGGGCGAAGAATGTTGTGAAGCGATATCGCAGCGCGGGGGCAGCGGGTGGGCAGCCACTTCAAGAGCAGTTGAAGGCTTGGAAAGAACGGCTGGGGATGCAATAGGGCGGGTTTCGGGGGGGGACTGCAACCGCGTTGCCCTTCATTGAGCAATCATCATAGGGTCTACCACTGATCGGGGGGTGGGTAGCAGAGGCCGGAGGCTTGCTGGGTGAGGCGTTGGACGGAGAACCATTCGGCATGGTAATCGGAGAAGAGGGCGGAAGAGCCGGCGGATCGCATGATGTTGTATTCGGGGAGGCGTTTGTGGCGGCCGTTGGTGAGTTGGACTTTTTGGAGGGGGCCGTCGTGGTTGGAGACGTGGTTGCCGTAGCCGATGGTGGCGGAAATGCGGGTATTTTCGGCGCCTTGTTCGACGACGATGTCGGTGACGAGGATTTTGGTTGCCTTCTCCTGGCGACGGTAGGTGAAGGAGGCGGTGAGGACGTCGTAGTTGTCGGCGGTTGGATAGCGGTTTGCCCAATAGGCGTAGTCCATGTAGGCGGCGCCGGTCGGGCTGACGCCTTTGCCTTGGTACCAGGATGGATCGCCGCCGCTGTTCCAGCCCTGGGGGCAGGAGAGATAGAAGCGTTGGAAGCCGGAGCTTGGGCGGAGGGCGAGCAGGCCGCTGCGGCGTTCGGCATAGAAAGCTGGGGCGTATACCTTGAGCGGCAGATAATGGGCGAGGGCGGTGGCTGGGGGGAGGTCGCCGAAGTCGTGGACGTAGACGGCAAGGCCGACGCCGATCTGGCGGATGTTGTTGAGGCACCTGGTTCGGTTGGCCTGGGCGCGAGCGGTGGAGAGGCTGGGCAAGAGGATGGCGATGACGATGGAAATAATGGCCACGACGACCAAGAGCTCAACCAAGGTAAATGCGCGATCGGCCGAACGACGTGGCATAGTGCAACTCAGTCAGCTTGCGGCGACAGCGATCCGATAACAGCCCCGTGGATGGATATGATAGCACTTCAGTCCGCAAACGCAAAGGCTCAACGCGTGTTGGAGAACTGGCGCTGAACGTTTTCACCGGCTCGGCAATTGCCGCCGAATAACGACTCCTGTATATTCGAGTAAACGCGTCCCACGCCCGGGGCGGCTAAACGGGGCCCGCCCCTGCCGCGAGGGCTTGGCGCAGGTCGACGGCGCCCTCGTAGAGGCTTCGTCCGACGATGACGCCCCAGGCGGGGATTTGGGTCAGTTTTCGGATGTGGTCGATGGAGCCGACGCCGCCGCTGGCGATGACAGGGACTTTGCCGGCGACGGCGAGCTTGCGGGTCTGTTCGATGTTGGGGCCGGACATCATGCCATCTTTGGCGACATCGGTGTAGAGGATGGCGGCGAGGGGCCAATCGGTGACTTGGCGGGCGAGGTGGACGGCGAGCTTGCCGGAGGATTGGGTCCAGCCCCGGGTGGCAACGACGCCGTCTTTGGCATCCAGGGCGAGGACGAGTTTGTACGCAAAGGCGGGATCGTGAGCGAGGTTTTCGAACCAGGTCCAGTCCTCGAGCGCCTTGGTGCCGACGACGACGCGGGCGGCGCCGGCGGCGAGGAGGGTTTGGATGTGTTGGGTTTCGCGGATGCCGCCGCCGACCTGCACGTTCAGGCCGCTGGCGGCGATCATGCAGGAGATGAGGTCGGTTTGGGCGGGGCGGCCGTCTTTTGCGCCGTCAAGGTCGACGATGTGCATCCATTCAGCGCCCGCGTCGGCGAAGGATCTGGCTGTCTGGATGGGGTCAACGTCGTAGTTGAGTTGCCGGGCATAATCACCTTGCTTGAGCCGGACAACGCGGCCGGCCCGCAGGTCTACGCTTGGAAGAATCACGAGCGACATTGATGCACCTCGGTTGCGTTAACGACCGCACCACAGTAGCAATCGCGGTGTAGCCCGACAACAATAGCCCGTGTGTCGGTGGTTCGAGGTGGGTTGTCGAATGGATGATCGGCTCGTCAATCTCGCGGAGAAGGCCAAGGCTTTGCCTAAGTCGCCTGGCGTTTACCTGATGAAGGATGAGAAGGGGCGGGTGATTTATGTGGGGAAGGCGGTGAGTCTGCGCGATCGGGTGGGATCGTATTTTCTGCCATCGACGAAGCTGGAGGCGAAGAAGGCTGGGCTGCTGGCGGAGGTGGTTGATTTTGATACGCTTCAGACGGACAGCGAGGTTGAGGCACTGTTGGCGGAGAACCGGCTGGTCAAGGACATTCAGCCGAAGTTCAATGCGCGGCTGCTGGACGGCAAGACCTTTCCGTACCTGATGGTGACGACGGGGGAGGATTATCCGGGTGTGTACATCACGCGCGAGCCGAGGACGGAGGGCGTGAAGCTGTATGGGCCGTTTACGAGCGTGTATCAGCTCAAGGAAGCGGTGCAGCATCTGCAGCGGGCGTTTAAGTTTCGGACGTGTCATCTGGAGATTCGAGAGGATAACGGCGAGAAGCGATTTTTCCGGCCGTGCTTGCTGTATGCGATCAACCAGTGCACCGGGCCGTGTGGGGACCGGGTATCGCGGGATGTGTATGCGCAAGATGTTCGGCGGCTGATGCGGTTTTTGGATGGGGATCGCAAGGCGATGATGCGGGATCTTGAGAAGGAGATGAAGGCGGCGGCGGACAGTCTGCAATACGAGCGGGCGGCGAAGTTGCGGGATCAGGTCAGGTCGCTGGAGGCGTTGTCGCACCGGGCGACGTCGGGGACCGAGCAGTTCTGGCAGCCTGAGGCGTTTGTAACGAACCCGCAGCAGAGCGTGGTGAAGCTTCAGGAGGCATTGGGGCTGGCGGAGCCGCCCCGGATAGTCGAGGGGATTGATATTGCGCATCTACAGGGTGAGGAGATGGTAGGGTCGAAGGTGTGTTTTATTGACGGTATGCCGTTTAAGGATGGGTATCGGCGGTACAAGATCAAACATGGGCAGGGGAATAATGATTATCTGTCGATTCAGGAAGTGGTTTCGCGGCGATACCGGGAGGCGGGAGCGAACAACGAGCTGTATCCGGATGTGATCCTGATCGACGGGGGGCTGGGGCAGTTGCATGCGGCGATGGAGGTGTTCAGGACGATGCACGTGAAGCCGCCGATGGTGATTTCGCTGGCGAAGAAGGAGGAGCTGGTTTACACGCAGGCGAAGTCGGCGTCGATACGGCTGGAGCGGAACCATTTGGGGTTGAAGCTCCTGCAGTACATTCGGGATGAAGCGCATCGCTTTGCGCAGCATTACCATCATATTTTGAGACGGAAATCGCAGCTTGAAGAAGAGGCACGGCAGGGGCGAAGGCCGCCGGTGCGCCGGAAACGCAAGGCGGGGCAGGGGATCGAGCCGACGCAGATTTCACTGCCGCCGGAGGGTGGTGGACCGGCGAAGACCGGTGACGGCGAGCAGAATTCGTGTTGAAGCCCAATACCGTTCAATGCCCGATATCAAAAATCGAGCCTCCTACCATCATGGCGGTGTTCTAAACGCCCTGTGGCAAGGAGGCTACGATGGTCCGTG
>JAPLNB010000216.1 GCA_026693085.1 Planctomycetota bacterium
GACCCGCCACGATCTACGAGCCGACGACGGCGCGTACGTTTGGCCGGATGCTCAAACCCCACCGCACCACGCGCCAGGAGAACCGGCTGGACCTGACTGTCTCCGACATTCACGAGGTGGTTCTGATTCGCTACTGAGCCAGCAACCCCATCCATTCCAAACGGGAGAATCTGAGGCCGGATTTCGCGCCTATGAATGCACGTCACCTCGCAGGAGCATTCGCCCATGTCGCAATTGCCGAGCTGCGCCTCCGGCGTTTGATTCCTGTCAATCGTCCATTGCTCCTCGGTATTACCGCCTACTACGGGCGGTTCCCCGGCCTTCGTGAACCACCCGGGGGTGCGCCATGCGCTGGCGTGTCGCTGAGCATTCATAGTCCTGCGCACGGGTCGCTGTCATACCACTCCTGCAGTTCACAACGACCGATATCGCTGGGCTATACAGAAAGGACGGAGGTGATGTAGCAGGAGTTGTCTTACGGGCAGGTGGCTCATGCGTGCGACGCGACTCAGCCTTGTAGTGGCCTCGTTGGTCTTGATGGTGGGAGGTGCGTGTTGCTAATGGACGCACGACCGTAGCGAATCCGCGCTTACCGATGAGCTGTCGCAGTCGACCTGCGCACAGTCGTGGCAGTCCTACGGGGGTGCGAACGCTTGTCATTGCTCTGGGGAAATGGCCGCATGTCATCTGAAAGCGGCACGAATTCCGGCACGGCGGGGTGGCTCTGATCCGCAGGCGGCACAAAAACAGGCACAGCAACCGGCCGCAGATTGTCGCAGTGCGTCGAAACCACGGATGGACAATCGAGGGGGGAAAACGGTCGCGAGGCTGAACTGCAGAAGGTCGCGGCAGCGCGCGGCCCATTGCAAGAGTAAGCAGGACGGAATGATTGGGCGATACAGGACAGGAACACCCGTCACAAATGCCCGAAAAACCAGCAGTCCCGATCACAGGCGGATCTCGTAGACGGTCTCCTGGATTCCGTGCGCCACCCTGATGGTCTTGGCCTGCTTTCGGTACGGGTCGAGTCCCTTCGGCCAGGTGGATGGCCATTCCCCTCTGTCGGTGGTAAAGATCGCCGAATAGCAGACGGTTGGAATGAAGAGTGCTCCCGCGACAATCAGAACGCTGAATAGACCTCTTCTCATGGTAACCTCCGCAGGGCACCGTTCATGGCGGTTGACAGGATCGGCTCGATCTGGCAGAGCGTTTCAAGTTCTCTGACGCTCCTTCGGCCCAGAAGTTCCCGAGCCAGGCGGACGTTCCGTCCATCGGGTGGCCGGCGGGTCACGAGCGTCGAGGACGGATTCCGGCTGCGGAGGACCATCACAAACGCCCCTGGCGTGATTAACGGAAGCCGCCGGTCGTAGACGCTTGAGGACGTGCTCTGCCTCATTGTTACGGCGTCGGCGCGCTGATTGCCTCAGAGCGCCTACGGCGTTTCGATCAGGTTGGCCATGCAGAACTTCGCCGGCACGTTGTGGCGGCGGCAGATGTCTGAGAACGGGGCAACGACGCGGATTTGAGCGATCTCACGCGGCAGGCCGATCTGCTTCTTTTCGTGGCCGATCTGCTCCGCGCTCCCGCGGAATCAAGAGCAAGAATCGATGATAAGAACAGGGACGGGAGGTGCTTTTTCTCTTCTTGCGATGACCTGACCGAGCTCCTCGCCGCCGCGCGATTGTCCTGCTCCGAGCCCCTTACCACCGCACTGCGGACCGCGCTCTCTCTGGCCCACAGTCTGACGCCCGACCGGTGGTCCGACGAGTACCACCGCCTTTTCGAGGGCCCCCTCGTGTGTTCCCCCAATGAGACCACCTACATCCGCCGCGACCAAGGCGCCCTCATCGCGGACATCAACGGTTTCTACCTTGCTTTCGGCTTCGCTGCCCGCCAATCCACCGGCGAAAAGCCCGATGACCTGCTTTGCCAGCTCGGATTTGTTGCGTTGCTCCTCGTCATGATCGCGGCGGCTGTTCGCCATAACGCGCCTGAGAAAGAAGAGGTCGCCCGCCGCGCTCTCTTTTCGTTTGCCGACTCTCATCTTGGCGATTGGCTTGCCTCCTTCTGCCATCGCCTGCTTGCCACCACCACGGTCGATCTCTATTCCGCCACCGCCGCCGCCCTGCTCGAACTCTGGCAATCCCTTGTCCAAACACACCACCTGCCCGAACCCGCAGCAATGCACCTGTCTCCCGAAGAAGAACCCCCATCCCCTTACGAGTGCGCCATGGTTCGCCTCGCCACTCCTACCGAAGAGCACCCATAGCACACCACGACGGACGAGCGCTGGTGTTTGCGTCCTCTCCTTGTTATTGCCTTCCCGCCCCCGCTGTCTTACCCTTTGTCCCATGTTTGATCGATCTTTCGCCCAATGGTTTCTGACGCGCGTGGCCCCTTTCAAGGACGTTCCGTCTGAGAAGCTCGCCGCCGACCGCGACGCCATGCGCCGCCAGCAGGAGTTCAACCAGAACTACCACGACTTCCTCAACCGGGCGGTCCTCCCCGCCGTCGGCGCCCTGGTCAAGATTCTGGACCACAATGGGATTGTGCATCGCGTCTCCACGTGGGGTAACCAGCTATCGCTGCGGGTTCACCTTGCCTGGCGATGGGGCGAGCTGGTGATTCTCCAGAGCCACGAGGACTGTGTTACATTCGACCATCACATCATCACCGAAGGCGAAAAACGCGGCGAGGATTCCACCCAGGACCACTCCCACATCTACGACCTGCGCGACCCCCTGCCTCCGTCCGTCGCGACGCAGGAGCTCCAATTCTTCCTCGGCCGCCTCGCCCAGGATCTGATCGAATCAGAACCCGATCCCGAGCTTCCCCCCGGTGAAGAGCCCCCACCATGATGAGTAATGGGTGACAAGTGAGGGGTGAAACGAACCGTTGCCCGGATTCGCCGGCAAAGGGGCGTTTCCCCTAAACTCGCGGCGGCGAGCGCCCCCCCACTGGCTATTTCCCTCCCATTTGCCACAATACTATCCTCCGGATGGGAGCAGCCCTGTACTCAAGAGGTTCACATGGCAGCCCTCGATTGCCTAAGACTCGACGATCTGATCATCCTGAAGATCAACGGCTCTCTGACCTCCGAGGAGATTGCTCAGGTGGAACAGCCCTTCGCTGTCCTCACTGCCCAACCCGGCGTGCGCATCGTGGTCGATTTGACCAACGTCGAAATCGTCACCACCCCCGCCCTTTCCATGTTCATCGCCGCCGCCAATCACGCCAAGCACTCCGGCGGCAAGCTCGTCTTCACCCAGGCCACTCCCCCCGTTCGCGACATCCTCCACCGCCTGCGCCTCAGCGCCGTCCTGACCACCGTCCCCGGCCTCGACGACGCCATCGCGCAGGCCCGGGCCTAGTAGTACAACTGCGCATCCCATCCACCCCCCGTTCTGTCTGCCCCACAAAGTGGGTTCTGGGCACGTGGTGCGGCCGCCGGCCGCCATACGCGATTCCGAACTCGCCATTCCGATCGCGAGGGAATTAACATCGGCGTGAGGATTGTGCCATGACCGGCCATCGCAGCGGCGACCGCCGCAAATGGACAAGCCCCTGCCGAGACGGTTTACAGGGGCTTGCCTCTTCATAGCGTTCACGATGATCGACAGACTCAACCCAGGATCTTCACCAAAAACGCCGCGGCCTCTTTACGATTGTCATCCGTCTTGCGGATGACCGGCTTTCCGGGGGCGGGGGCGAAATTGGCCGTGCCATTGAAGTTTCCGGTCACCAAGGCGTTGCCAGCGGAATTGACCGCGATGGCGGCGGAGACGATGCCGGCATCATCGCCGCCGATCTGCTTGGCGTAGCGGAGGTCGCCATTGGGAGCAAACTGGGTGATGTACACCTCGGAGGAGCCGATCTTGCCGAATGGCGAGTTGCCGTCGCCGGACTTGTCGATCGTGAGCTGCACCTGTGACGAGCCGGGGTCCACGATCACGCTGTCATTGAACCAGCCGGTGGCATAGGCGTTGCCGGCCGGATCGACGGCGACGCCGCTGGCGAAGGTCATGGAATCGTTGCCGCCGATCTGCCTCGCCCAGATTACCTCGCCGGCCGCCGTGAACTTGGCGATGAAGACATCCTGTTCGCCGATGGGGCTCAGGACCGAGTCGGGGTTGCCTGGGGTGACTTGCATGGTGGACTGGAACTGGCCGGTGATGTAAAAAGCCCCGCCGGAGGGCGCCAGGGCGATGTCGCTGCTGTAGTCCGTATCGGAGCTTCCGAAGACGTTGAGGAGACTCCAGCCGCCAGTCTTGAGGTTGAGGCGGCCGTAATAGATGTCGGTGCGTTTGCCGTCGCTTTCGCGGTTGAAGGCGGGGTTTTGGCGATCGAACTCGACTTCGCGCTGGAAGCTGCCGGCAACGATCAGGCCGCGTTTGGGATCGACAACCATGCCGCTGATTGCCTCGCTGGTGTCGCGTTCGCCGAAGACTCTGGACCAGATGAGATGGCCATCTTTTCCCCCGAGGCGTTCGATGAACGTATCATCGACGCCGCGGGTCGTGACGTTCAGCACACCGTTGGCGGTGGGGTCGATATCGCCCTCGAGGCGGACATAGCCTGCGAGGTAGACGTCGCCGTCGGGACCGATGGCCATGGCATCGACGCCGTCGTCCTTTTTGCCGCCGAGGTTCCCGAACCACTTCAGCGCGCCGCGGTTGCTGAGGCGCATGACAAAGACATCCTGGCCGCCGACGCTGGTCAGGAACGCCTTGGTCGGGCCATCGAAGCTGATGCTCTTGCTGTACATCCCAGCCACATAGACATCGCCGGTGGGCCCAAGCTTGATCTGCAAGCCGCTGGTGTCGCCGCGGCCGACGAGGCGCTTGGCCCAGATCATCATGCCCTTGGGCGAGTATTTGGCGATGAACGCCCCGTTGCCGTTGCCTCGGGTGAGGATGAACTGCTTGCCCAAGGGGTTGACGTTGATCGCCGCCCCGAACGTGCCCGTCACGTAGGAGTTGCCCGCCGAGTCAACCACAACGGAAAGGCCGGTGTTGGCTTGCCTCTCCTGGCCGAATGTAACCACGTAGCCGATCGTGCTGGCGAGCATCCGCCGATGCTCGAGCGTCTCAACCACCGCCGCCAAAGAGTATGCCTTGGGTTTCATGGATACATTGGCCCTTTGATGCCGCATAAAGATCACCGTGAAAGAAGCCTCATTACCTGCGTTGGCCCGCGAGCCAGGCGTACTGCCAAGCCGCAGGTCTGACAGCATAGCGGAAGCGGGCTCATCCGGCCAATCGTCTGGTACGAGACGCCGTAGTTGTCCGGCGGCCGGTTTGCCCTTACATTCGTCCGGAATCTCAAGGAGACCTCATGCCCCGGACCAAAGAACAACTGCTGAACATCATCGCCGAGTCCGGCGTCGTCGCCGTCATGCGCGCCCCGTCCAGGGAAATCCTTCTGGACATCAGCCAGGCCCTCCTGGCTGGTGGCGCACCGGCCATCGAGGTCACCATGACCACACCCAAGGCCATCGCTGCCATCGAGATGCTCGCCGACAAGTTCGGCGACCAGGCCGTCGTCGGCGTCGGCACCGTGCTCGACCCCGCCACCGCCCGCGATGCCATCGCCGCCGGCGCGCAATTCGTCGTCTCCCCCACGCTCGACCCCGCCATCATCGAAATGACCAAACGCTATGGCAAAATCAGCATCCCCGGCGCTTTCACCCCCACCGAGATCCTCAGCGCCTGGTCCTGCGGCGCCGACACCGTCAAAGTCTTCCCCGCGACCACCCTCGGTCCCGGATACATCCGCGACCTGTTGGCCCCCCTGCCGCAACTCAAGCTCACCCCCACCGGCGGCATCGATCTGAAAAACGTCGCTGACTGGATCAAGGCCGGCGCCTATTTCGTCGGCGCCGGCTCGTCGCTGGTGTCCAAAGACGCCATGGCCAAAAAGGATTGGCCCGCCATCACCGCCAACGCTAAAGCATTCGTCGAGGCGATCCGGGCCGCGAGGGCAAAGTAACGGCCAAGGCTCCGGAATATGCCGTCGGACTGTCTTTTCCACCTATTAACGCTTGACGATAATACCGCAACGCGCTATTATTGTTTTTGTGATCAAGAGCTTCCGATCTGCGGAGGTTCGCCGGCTATTCACGGGCCAACCGGCGTGGAACTTGCCCGCCGACATCCAGAGGCCGGCACGGCGAAAACTCTTGATGCTCGATGCTGCGGCGGACCTTGAAGACCTGCGCATCCCGCCCGGCAACCGCCTGGAGGCCCTCCGCGGAAACCGCGCCGGCCAGCACAGTATCCGCATCAACGCACAATGGCGCATCTGCTTTTCGTGGAAGAACGGCGATGCCTACGATGTGGAGATTGTGGACTATCACTGAGGATGTCACATGAGCACCAAGCCCTCGTTGTCCGACATATCCCCCGGCGAGATCCTCGCGGAGGAGTTCCTCAAACCCCTGGGGCTGAGCCAATACCGCTTGGCCAAAGACATCGGCGTCCCTCCTCGCCGGATCAATGAAATCGTGCATGGGCAGCGAGCCATTACCGCCGACACCGCGCTCCGCTTCGGACGGTTCTTCGGTACATCTCCCCACTTCTGGCTGAACCTGCAGGCGCAGTTTGATCTGGAGGTCGCGGCGCGGCGGCTTGGGCTGCGACTGAATTGCGAAGTGAAGATCCTGGCACGCACGTAGAGGTAATTCATGGCAACTCCTCGCACAATGTTGTGGCCCACGATCATGGTCGTCGTGCTGCTGTCCTCGCCGCTGCTCCTGGCCGATCAGCTCACCCTCAAGGACGGCACCGTCCTCGAAGGCACCGTCATCACCCAGGCCGACAGCTATTGGATCAAAACCCCCGACGGCCAGAGCCGCATCATCCCCTTCGCCGACGTCAAATCCGCCAACACCGCAAGCACCCCCGCCGCCAGCACCCCCGGCACCAGCGCCAACTTCGCCGCCGCCAAGCGCCAGGCCGACGCCGCCGAGTCCCCCATGGCCGCCCTGGCGATCTGGCAGAAGTACGTCGAATCCAAGCCCGCCGATTCCGACCGCTCCGCCGCTGCTTCCGAACTCGAAAAGTGGAAAAAACTCGCCGACGACGATGCCGAAAAGATCAACGGCAAATGGATCGGAGGCCCCCAGCGCCGCGCCATCATGGCCAAAGCCACCGCACTCTGCGACGAAGCCGCCGAACTCATCGCCAGGAGCCAAACCCTCGCCGCCGTCAAAAAACTCGAGCAAGCCGTCAAGGTCTACCCAAACTCCTACCAGGCCATCTTCTCGCTGGGTTATCTCTCGCTCGTCGCCAAGAACGAACCCGACGCCATCCGCTATTTCGAGCAGGGATTGCGGCTGCGGCCCAATTCCAGCGAAGCGCTGAACAACCTCGGTATCGCCGTCCTGGCCAAGCGCGATTACACCCGCGCCGTCGACCTGCTCTACAAGGCCATCCAGGTCGAAGACAACAAGGTCCTGGCGCAGAACCTCATCAACGTCCTGGACGTGGTTCCACAGCCGGTCAAGAACACCCTCCGCTACAAGGCAGCCGCCGACGCCTCAAGACTCCTGGCCGGCAAGTACAGCATCACCGCCGCCACACGCAACTACGCGCTGCTCCCGCCTCGCCCCAAGGGCAAAGCCGGCGAGGAAGGCGACCTGGCCGGCGTCCGCTCCTCCGGCAGCGGCTTTGTCATCCGCGACGACGGCCTGATCCTCACCAACCGCCACGTCGTCGAAGGCGGCCAAAACCTGCTCGTCCTCCTCCCCGGCAACGTCCGCAAAAGCGCCGAGGTCCTGAGCATCGACGAGGAGCAGGACCTGGCCCTCATCCGGGTCAAGCCCGACCAGAAACTCTCCACCGTCGTTCTCGCAGCCGCCGACAGCCCGGCCGAGGGCGCGCAGTGCTTCGTCATGGGCTACCCGCTGATCGACCGCATGGGCGCGACCATCAAGATCACCCAGGGCATCGTCAGCGGCCGCGGCCGCGCCGCAGTCGGAACCGATGTCGTCGTCGATGCCAAGGTCAACCCCGGCAACTCCGGCGGCCCCCTGCTCAACAACCGCGGCCAGGTCATCGGCATCGTCACCATGAAAAGCCGATCCACTGAAACCGAAGACAGCTACGGGCTGGCCATCAGCTCCGGCCGAATCCGCAAATTCCTCGAGAAACACCAGATCACCCCCACCATCGCCACCACCCCCGGCGAAACCCTCGACGCCGAGCAAGTCGTCGCCCGCCTGAAAGACGCCACCGTCTGCGTCCTCTCGGTTCGCTGAAATCAGTTCACCGCTGATCCGTTCCACCCGGTCCGCCTTCCATCGCCTCCCGCAACTCCTCCGCCGCCGCCTCGCCGGCAATCTGCCTCGCCATCGCGATGGGATCAAGCCCGAGCTTCTTTAGCGAGTTCGCGCTATCGATCGTCAGCCGAGCCCGGCCCCCCACTGTCCCAATCCAGATTCGAAACGCCTCCACCAGCGCCGCCCTCGCCCCCTCCCGGTCCCCTTTAAGAAACAACACCTCGCCGATGTTGTTGACATCCGTGGCAACCTCAGGGTGATTGTCCCCGAACGTCGCCCGGTCAATCCGCTCCGCCTCCCGAAGGCACTTCATCGCCCCCTCCAGATCCCCTTTCTCCCGCAGCACGACGCCGATGTTGTTGACGAAGATGGCGACATTGGGGTGATTGTCCCCGAGCGCCGCCCGGTCAATCCGCTCCGCCTCGCGATAGCACTTCATCGCCCCCTCAAGATCCCCTTTCGCCCGCAGCACCTCGCCGATGTTGTTGACATCCGTGGCAACCTCAGGGTGATTGTCCCCGAACGCCGCCCGGTCAATCCGCTCCGCCTCCCGAAAGCACTTCATCGCCCCCTCCAGATCCCCTTTCTCATGCAGCACACTGCCAATGTTGTTGACGAACCTGGCGACATCGGGGTGATTGTCCCCGGACGCCGCCCGGTCAATCCGCTCCGCCTCCCGATAGCACTTCATCGCCCCCTCCAGATCCCCTTTCTCCTGCAGCATCTTGCCGATGTTGTTGACGAGGCTGGCGACATTGGGGTGATTGTCCCCGAACGCCGCCCGGTCAATCCGCTCCGCCCTCCGCAGTACTCCCAGCGCTGCCTCATATCTCGCCCGATTCCACAAGTACACCCCAACCTGGTTCCCCAGCTCTCCCGCCCTCTCAACGCCTCCCATCTTCTCCGCATGCCCCACCACCGCCTCCGCATGCGCCGCATACGGGTCCTGCCTCACCATGTTGACCGGATCAATCGCCCCCTCAAACACCTCCGCCAGCACCGCCACCACCTTCCCCACCACCTCCCTCATCGCGGCCTTCATCCTCCCCCTCACCACCGACTGCATCAGCCGATGCACGCTCACCGTCGGGTCATACCTCACAATCGACCGGCTCGCCAGCCCCCGCAGCGCCTCCTCAACCTCCTCCTCATCCTTCCCCAGCACCTTGCAGAACAGCGCGACTGGAATGCCATCCGGATGGCAAACCGCCGCCACCCGTAACACCGCCGTCTCCAACTCCCAAAGCTCCCCAAAATGCAACGCCAGCGACTGCGCCACCTTCAGCGTATACCCCGCCCCGATGTCCTTCGGGTCCAGCCCCTCAAACAAGCTCTCCTCGTCCCCAACCTCCGCACGCTTCAGCCACTCCAA
>JAPLNB010000217.1 GCA_026693085.1 Planctomycetota bacterium
TTCACTTTCCGCTTCAACCGCCGGGCCTCGCGTTACCGCGGCAAGCTGTTCTATCGGCTGTTGCAACAGGCCGTGGTCACCGCTCCAGCCCCTTACCACCAACTCAACCAGCACCTCCGCCCCGGCCCGGAGCACCCCCACGACAAGCGGTAGTACCCACCGGAGTCAATTGAATACCCAGTTGCGGGGTTTGGCTATGCGGCGGCACTGGACGGGGCAAGCGCACTGGACAAGGCTGAGGCAGAGGGGACGGTTTTGATCCTGCTGGACATCATGTTGCCGGATGTGGATGGGTTTGAGGTGTGCCGGCAGTTGAAGGGGCAGCAGCGGACGCGTGATATACCGGTTGTCATTTTGACAGCGTTGGACGGTGAGGAGCACATGCAGCGGGGCCAGGAGTGCGGGGCGGTGGCGTTTATGACCAAGCCGTTTGAACCGGAGCGGCTGATCGAGGTGATCCAGGAAAATGCGAGGGGGAGGACGAATGGAGCTGCGAAGCGGGGATAAGGGGATTTTCGGTTTCTATTTTCGGAAGCTGAATTGGCGGGTCAGTCGAGGGCGGCGTGCCAGAAGAGGGTGACGGATTCCTTAACGAGGTCGTGGTTGGAGTGGCGGTGGGTGTCGAGGCCTGTGAGGTGGAATCCGAGCTTGAGCAGGAAGCGAGCGGCGGGGATGTTGTTGGTGAAGGTCTGAGCGGAGACGGCGCGGAGTTGGAGTTGCCGGGCGTGCTGGATGGCTTGGCAGAGGAGGGAGAAGCCGAGGCCTTGACGGCGCTGGTCGTAATCGACGCGGAGGTCGATCAGGCGAAGGGTGTTGGTGTGGGGCCGGGGCTGGGCGATGAGACAGGCGACGATGAGGTTTTCGTGCTCGGCGACGAGGGCGAGGCCTTCATCGGAGCCAGCGGTGATCTGGCGGAGGAGGAAGCAGGCGTTGTCGTCGAGGGGATTGGGGGAGATCAGCCTTTGGCGGAGAGGGCGCTCTTCGATATGCCACGCGGGGGCGAGGTCTTCGCCGGAACGGTCGAGGTGGAGATAGCGGGTGGATTCGATGGTGCCGTCGATGTCGGCCAAGAAGGCGGCGTCAGCAGGGGTGGCGGGACGGATCTGCATGGCGGGCATTATAATAAGGGGTAAGGGGTTAGGGTTAGGGGTTGGGGGGCCAGAGGTGGGAGAGGAGGGGGCGACTGGCGAGCAGCTCAGGGATGTCGGCCAAAAGCTCGACGCGGCGGCGGAGGTAGGATTCCCAGTCTGGGCGATTCGTTTTCTGGGCAGCCAGGGCGAGGAGGGCTTGGGTGCGGGCGGATTTTTGGGAGGGCATGAGCTCGGCGAGTTGCAGCTTGCGGGGCAGGCCGGTGAGTATGTCCTGCCAAACGCCGATGCGTGAAAGGTAGTCGGTCTGGATGGCCAAAAGCTCGAGGGCCTCGGAGAGGGAAAGATGGTGCTGGTAGAGCGAGGAAAGAGCGCGGTAAGTGCCGGGGAGGTCGCCGAGTTCGAGCAGGGAGTCGGCGAGGATGAGCTGGGTAGAGCGGGTGAGGTCGGAGATGGGGCCGAGGCGCTGGGAGAGCAGGGTGTGGCAGAGCAGGGCGGATTCGGCGTAGCGGCGCTGGGCGTGGCGGAGGAGGGCGAGGTAGTGAAGGGTGCGGAGCTTGACGGTGCGGAAGAGAGAGAAGGAGCGGAGAGCGAGGTCGAGGTGCTGCTCGGCCTGCTCGAATTGGCCGGTGGCGATGAGGGCGGGCGAAAGGGCGGCCAGGCGGGTGCCTTTCATGCTGCGGTAGCTGAGCAGGATCCAGACGATCGCGATGGCGCTGAGGGCAAGGGAGGGGGCGATGACGTGCTGGCCGAAGATGGTTTCGATAAAGAAGGAGAAAACGGCGGCAGCGAAGAGGAGGATCTTGACGAGGGAGGTGAGGGTCAGGTCGCGGCGGAGGCGTGCGATGGCCAGCTCGGTGGGGGTCATGGCGCCTCCGTGGGGATTGAGGCGGGGTGGTAGCGGCCGGCGAGGGCGGCGACTTCGGTGTAGCGGCGGTGAAGTTCGGGTTCGGGGATCAGAAGGGTGGCCGATTCGTATGCGGCTTGGGCGTCGGGCTGCAGTTGGAGGAGGTCGTAGGCGCGGGCGACGAGCGCATAGGCGTCGGCGATGCGGTGGCCGATGTGGCGGCGAAACAGGGGGAGTTTTTCGTGGAAGAGGTCGATCGCTTCTCGCGGGTGGCCGGTTTTGACGTCGCGGTAGATTTCGACCAGTGCGAGTCCCGCGGAGTTGGGGGCGGCGGAATCGCGGCGGAGTTCAATGATGGCGCGGTCGGCGTCGTAGAGGCGGTCGTCGTGGAGGATGGACATGGCCCGGCCGAGCCGGAGGGCATGGACGGCGTGCTCGTCCTGGTAGTCCAATTCAAGCAGGTGATCATAGACGGCGATGACATCGGTGTAGCGGTGGTATCTGGCCAGGATCGCGCAGAGATACAGGAGCATCTGGACGCGCGCCTGGGGAGAGCGGGCGGGGCGGGAGAGGATGTTGTCGAGCATGATGGCGGCCTGGTCCCAGCGGCGGAGCTGGATGAGTTCTTCGGCGGCCTGCATCTCGTTTTGCTCGCGACGAGCGGATCGGGCAGCGGAGGTGGATATGATGCCCATGGCGACGATGAGGCCGAGCATGCCGACGATGGCGATGAACTGGGGCAGCAGGGGGGCCGACGGCGCGGATGCCAGGAGGCTGAAGATGAGCATGATGAAGAAGGCGCCGGCGACGTAGGCAAACCGGCGGCCGGGGGCGCGGGGGATGCTGCGCTGGAGGAGGGCGGGAACGTCAAGGAAGAGATTGGCTGCCGACTGGTCGGTCATTCTGGCTCTGCAGCGGGTTGTATAAGCGGAGCGAGGTTTTCTTTCC
Organism: Planctomycetota bacterium; assembly: GCA_026693085.1. Lineage (GTDB taxonomy): Bacteria > Planctomycetota > Phycisphaerae > Tepidisphaerales > Tepidisphaeraceae > JAPLNB01. Next base: position 2,884 of record JAPLNB010000217.1, read on the forward strand.
AGTAGCGTTCGACGGCCTGCTCTCGCTTGTGGACCAGTTCGTCCATGGCGCCCAGTTCGTCCATGAGCTGTAACGCCGGGCGGGGATCAAGGGTAACGGGGATGCGCAGGGGCTGGCCGTGGCGGAGGATTTTGAGGTGGAGGGTCTTCCGCGGCTTGAACTGGCGGATGGCTTGGGAGAAGGTTTCCTGCCGGAGAGGCCTTGCCAGGGGCATTTCATCGATGTCGAGGATGATGTCGCCGTCCTGGAGGTAGCGGTAGCCGGCAAACCCCGGGAAGCGTGCATCGATGATGATTTCGGTTGGCGAAGCGGGGTCGGTATTGATGGACATGCGGACGCCGAGAAAGCCCTCGGGCGCCTGGGCGTATTTTTCGCTGGTGAGGTAGATGTGGGGGACGATGTCCTTGAGGGCGGCAAGCTGGGCGGGTTGGAGGGGCAGGGCGTCTCGGACGACGGCACAGAGGGCGGGCAGGTCGTCGCGAGAGAGGGACATGAGCTGGTCGCGGGCTTTATCGCGGACGGAGGCGTCGGCGTCGGCGAGGGAGGCGAAGGCGAGGCGGAGGTCAGCGGGGCGGGTGGAGGGTGCGGCTGCGGCACAGAAGAGGCAGAGGAGTGCAAAACGATGAATGAGGAATGATGAACGATGAATAGGAGGCGGACTGGATGAGGGGGTTGTGGTCATGTTGGGATTCTTTGCGTGGGTCGTGGTCTAATTACTGGCGCCCGACGGGTTAGACGGCGAGGAGGTCGATGAGTTTTTGGCCGGACTGGGTCAGCCAAAGGGCCTTGCGTTGGACCATTTGCAGGAAAGGCAGGCCATCGATGCGGCCGAAGGAGCCGGAGATGGCGATGGGGAGAACGGATTCGGCGATCAAGGCCTGGATCATGAGGCCGGGCATGACGTGGATTTCGGCGTCGGAGAGGAGCCTGAGTTGGTCGTAGCCGCGGATGAAGCGTTTGAAGCGGGATTCATCGACGTAATCGGGCCAGTTCTGGGGGCGGTCGTCGGGGGCGATCATGGAGAACTGGAGTGCGCCGTTGGCGATGTCGAGGATGCGGGGGAGCAGGCGGGCGGAGTCGTAATCGATGACGGCGACGACGCGGTTGTCGCGGAAGAGCATGTTGCCGGGGTGCCAGTCGGCGTGGACGTATTGTTTTGGCCAGGTGGAGATGCCGGCGGATTCGACATGGGCGGCGGCGTCGAGGTAGGTTTGATGGAGGAAGCGGAGGATGGAGGGTAGGTCGGCAGTGGCGGCGGGGATGGCGGCGAAGGCGTGCTCGATGGACGGCTGGTTGTGGTAGCTGGCGGCGGGGGGCTGGTAGTCGGATTGGAAGGTTTCGAGGAGTCTATGAAACAATCCCAGGATGCGTCCGGCGTCGAGGGTGGCTTCGAGGGTCTGGGGGTAGGACTGGCCGGGGATGTATTCGAAGAGTTCGTAGACGGCGCCCTGGGATTGGAGCATGGAGTTGTTGTCGGCCTTGGTGTGGATGAGGTGTGGCAGGGGGAATTGCTTGGCGGCGAGGAACTGTTGGAGGGCGTGGCTGAAGACGACTTTGGCGGCATCGTCTTTGCCGCGGGCGCGGCGTTTGAGGAGGAATTTGCCTGGGTCGGAGGTGATGAGGAGTTTGGGGGCTTTGCGTGAGCCGCGGGGATATTTGGCGATGGATTGGATGATGCCGATGTCGTAGTGGGAGAGGACGATGGCGAGTTCATCGGCGGCGAAGGTTTCGCGATCGGCGGCGGGGAATTGGCCGGTGCCGGAGAGGGAGGATTGGGAGGGAGGAATGGGCGGCATGGGAGGAGAATAGGGCAGGAGGGGGGGGAAGGCAATTGGAGTAGTTGCCGGTTGTTAGTTGCCAGTGGGTGGGGAGGTAGGATCTGATGGAGCGAGTGGTGGACGATGCGGGGAGGTGGTGCTGAGCGTGGGGAATCCGATGGAGACAACGCCGCGAGTGTTGGAGTATGGGTAGCGGAAGCGGGGTCTGCGCAGATGGTTCGTAGGAAGGTTGGTGGGGTTGGCGGTGGTGGTGGGGAAGCGATGGTGGGCAGGCCGGTTCTGAGGGTTATCGGACGGCGCGGGCCGTGTCGCATAGACGACAGACGATGGCTTAACTTAAGTTTTTGCGGATTGCGAAGTTAGGTAATTTGACTGAGTGCATTCATGGTGTAGAGTCCTCCCAGTGGGTCGTGGATAGGGGCATGGGCATTGTGTTAGAGTTTTTTGGAGGCGGAGATGAATCTGAAGCGATTGAGTATTTTGTCGGCGGCGGTCTTGGGGTTGTCGGCCGGGCTCGCGCAGGCGGCGAGCGTTGGGCTGAGCAGCGCAACGGCGACGTTTTCGCAGACGGGGTTCGACGTTTCGGCCGCGATTGACGGCTCGTTGAACAACAACACCGGCTGGGCGATTGATCCGAATGAAGTAAACCAGTCGGCGGTGTTTAACGCTGCCGGGCCAGTGGGTGGTGTGGGCGGGACGGTGTTCACTTTTACGATGTCGCAGTTGTTCCCGAATCCGGACATGCACACCATCGGCAAGTTCAAACTGTCGGTGACGACGGACGGCTCGGCGTGGAATGATCTGGCGGGCGTGACGTTTGCGGCGAACCCGGCCGAGACGCCGGTGAACATTGGCGCGGACGGGACGATCCTGTTGGCCGGGAGCTTCCGTCCGAGCGTATCGGTGTACACGGTAACGGGAATGACGAATCTGTCGGCGATCACTGGGTTCAAGCTGGATGTTCTGGAAGACACGAGCCTGCCATTCCAGGGCCCTGGGCGCCAGCCAGTGAATGGGAACTTTGTATTGACGGAGTTCCAGGTTGATGCGACGCCGGTTCCGCTGCCTGCGGCGGCGTGGGCAGGGATGGCGCTGTTGGGCGGGCTGGGCGTGGCCAAGCGGCTTCGGCGGCATGCCTGATAGGCGTGGGTTGGATGTTGAAGACAAATACGGACCCCTTGGCGTGGTGCTGAGGGGTTCTTTATTGGGCTGAAATGCTGAGGCGGCAAGGGAGGTTCACGCGGCGGCGCGGCCGGATTGGAGGAGGTCCAGGGGGCGGGTGCGGGCGGCGCTGATGGCGGGGAAGAGGGCGGCGAAGAGGGCGACGAAGATGATAATGCCCACGCCGAGCCAGAGCATGGGCCAGGGGATCGTGATGGGCGGGGTGTAACCGATCAGGATTGCGGTGATTCGGTGGGCGTCGAAGAAGTGGAGGAATCCGGCGGCCAGGCCGAGGGCGCAGCCAACGATCGCCAGGAGAAACGCTTCGGCGAGGATCATGCGGAGGAGTTGGAGGCGGGTGACGCCGATGGAGCGGAGGATGCCGAACTGCCATTGGCGGCCGCGGATGGAGGCCATGATGGTGTTGGTGACGCCGAGGGAAGCGACGGCGATGGCGGCGAGTGCGACGGAGGAGAGGAGCATCAGCAGTCGCTGGAAGTTCTGCTGGATGTGATATTTGATGTGGCGGACATCGCCGACGAGGAATCCGTATTTGCCGAGGAGTCTGCGGATCTGGAGGACGTTGAGGGTGTTGGGGAGGATGCCGCCGGATGCTGGGGCGGTGGCGGGTTGGGTCTGTGGCTCGTCCATGCGGTGACTTAAGGCGGCGGCCAGTTCTTCGCGTTCGATGCCGGGTTGGAGATTGGCGGCGAAGAGGTTCACGCGGTCGATGCCGAAGTCGCGGCGGGCGTCTTCGATGGAGCCAGAGACGCTGGCGACGGTGCGTTGTTCCAGTTGCAGGCCCATGTCGAAGCCGGAGGCGATGACATCGAGGCCGGGGGACCAGACGACGGCGGCGATGGTGTACTCGACGGTGCCGTGCATGGCGGTCTTGAGGGGGAGCTTGTCGCCGACATGCAGGCCTTTGAGCTGGCGGAATTCGTTGGTGACAATGATGTGTTGGCCGAGCTTGAGCATGCGTTTGGCATCGGCGGCGTTGCCTTCGCGGTAGTCGAATTCGATCATGTCGAAGGCTTTGTCGGGGTCGAGGCCGAAGAACATGGTGGCGTCGGGGAGGAAGGCGGTGGAGCCGAGGCTGAACAGGCGAATGCCAAGCTGCGGGGAGGCAATGGCGATGGGCAGGACTTGGCTGGGTTTGATACCCGGGGCGGTTTCAAGGATTTTCTGCTGCTCTTGGTCGAGGCCGAAGGGGGCGACGATGAAGACATCGGGGAACTTGTCGGGCAATCGCCAGCCGGCAAGCGCCGTGGTGCCCTGGGTCTGCATGACGACGAGGGCAGCCAGGCCGACCATGAGGGCGGCGGCGGTGCCGGCGGATCGCCAGAGGGAGCCGGAGAGCTGCTGGCGGAGGAGGGAGTAATCGAGGCGCAGGACGAACGCGACGATGTGGCCGACGGTGTGTTCGACGATCCAGACGCAGGCGGGGGCCAGGAGGAAGAAGCCGAAGAAGAGCGTGGGCAGGCCGAGGGCGAAGTGCCCGTAGAAGGTGAACTCGCGGGACAGATTGGGCATGTAGCAGACGATGGGGTCGATGCTGATGAGGAGCAGGCCGGCGATGGCGGCGAGCCAGGGGGAGCGCGCGCGGGGGGTTTTGCCGAGGGGCGAGAGGGCTTCGAGCGGGCTGACGCGCATGGCGTTCCAGGCGGGCAGGAAGCTGGCGAGGATGGAGGCGAGGATCATGCCGCCGGCGCCGAAGAGGATGCCGCCGATGTTGAGGACGGGGCCGGCGGTGAAGATGGCCTGGTGGTACTTGGCGAGGATGTGCATCCAGAGCAGGCCGAGGGGCACGCCCAACGCGGCGCCCATCGTAGCTAGGAGAACGCCCTCGTAGACGACGAGGCGGCCGATCTGGAAGCGGTCGGCGCCGACGGCGCGGAGCATGGCGAGGGTACGGGATCGCTCGGCGACGCCCATGGAGAGGGTTGCGAAGACGATGAACGTGGCGGCGAGCATGGCGATGCCGCCGCCCATGTAGCTGAGAATCTCGACGCCAGCCAGTTGCTTCTGCATTTCCTGGCGGCGTTGGCTTGCGCGGCGGAGGCGAAGGACTGGCTCGATGGCGTCAACGGTCGGCGACCAGCGTTGCACAAACGCATCTTCGTCGGCGCTGGGTTTGAGATCGATGAGGATGCGGCCGACCTTGTTCTGGCGGCCGAGGAAGGATTGGAACGTTTGCAGGGGGAGGTAGATGCTCTGTGTTTGGAGGGCGAGGATCACGGGCTTATGGACGATGCCGAGGACGCGGAGCTTGAGGGGGCGTTCGGGGTGGAGGATGGTGAGGGTCTGGCCGACCTTGAGATTGGCGCGTTCGGCGATGACCTGATCGACGACGGCGACATCGCCGGCGGCGCCCTCGAACCATTGGCCGGCTTCGAGTTTCATGGATTGGATCTGGGAATCGTCGGGCAGGACCACGCCGGTGGCGACGGCTGTGGCGCCCAGGATGGAGGGGGCGTTTTCGATGGCGACACTGACCGTGGCTTCGAGGCGTCCGACGATCACACGGATGGCGGGATCGGCCGCCATGTCACGCACGAGACTCTGTGGGAGGACCTGGTGGGGATTGCCTTTCGGGGAGATGTCGATGCTGGCTGCCCCGAGGTAGTAGTGGACGAACTGGCGGAGAGCGGCTTCGGCGGAACTGTAGCCGCTCGTGACGGCGACCACGAGGCTGATGGACAGCGCGATGGCGGCGATGGTGAGGGCGGAACGCGCCTTGTGGTGCGAGAACGTGGAGATCAGGAGCTTGGGAACGGCGGGCAAGCGAGTGATTTTGGCGGCGGCGGTTGACATGGTGAGATTGCCGATGGTCGTGACGGATCAGGTTGTAGCGGTCTTGAGCGATTCCTGGTAGCGGAGAGCGAGGTCGGTGGTGGTGGAGGTCTGGGGGGTGGGGAAGCGGTCGATGAGGTGGCCATCCTTCATGACGGCGACTTCCTGGGCATAGGCGGCGACGGAGGGTTCGTGGGTGACCATGACGATGGTCTTGCCGTGGATGGCGCAGAGGTCGCGGAGGAGTTCGCAGATGGATTTGGAGTTAGCGGAGTCGAGGTTGCCGGTGGGTTCATCCGCGAGGACGACGGCGGGGTCGGCGATGAGGGCGCGGGCGATGGCGACGCGCTGCTGTTCGCCGCCGCTCATGACATCGGGGCGGTGGTCGCGGCGGTCGGTGAGGTTGAACGTTTGCAGGAGTTGATCGACCTTGCCGTCGAGGCTGGCCGCGGCTTTGCGGTCGAGCATCAGGGGCAATGCGACGTTTTCCCATGCAGAAAGCGTCGGAATGAGGTTGAATGCCTGAAAGACGAGGCCGATGTTCTGGCGGCGGAAGAGGGTGAGTTGGCGGTCGGACATGTGGGAAATGTCCTGGTCATTGATGAGGATTCGGCCGGAGTCGGGCGGGGCGAGGCCGGCCATCAGGTGCAGCAGCGTGCTCTTGCCGGAGCCGCTGGCACCCATGATGGCGAGGAATTGGCCTTCGGCGACGCGCAGGCTGACGGAGGCAAGCGCCTGGACGGAACGAGAACCTTGTTTGAACGATTTGGAGACGTTTTCAACTACCAAAGGCGTCATGTCTGTCCTTAAGTGGACGGGTCACTATACCGGGCGCGGATGGGGGTCACAAGCGGGCTGATGAAGAGCGGAGACCGTGAGCAGGGCAATCGCATTTGCCATGCTTGGGGTTTGTAGTGCGGCCTTCAGGGCGTCGGATACGGGTTAAAACCCGCACTACAAACCCAAACGTTGCCCTGATGGCGCGGCAGATTGAGCGGGCTGGCTTGAACCGCAACAGGTTTTTTTGTGCTAAGATCGTACTGGATGCGAATACTGATCACGGCGGATCTTCATTACAACAACCCGAGGTCGCGGCGGCTGGCGGACGAGCTGATCGATGAGATGAGAAGCACGCCCGCGGAGGTGCTGCTGCTGATCGGAGATACGGCGGCGAGCGCGGGCGATGATTTGGAGCGGTGCTTATCGCGGTTTGAGGGGTTCGCGGGGCCGAAGCTGTTTGTGGCGGGGAACCACGAGTTGTGGACGAGAGGCGAGGACAGCTATCGGCTTTGGAAGGAGGAGTTGCCGCGGCGAGTAAAAGAGCGCGGCTGGCGGTGGCTGGAGGAGGAGCCGTTTGTGGCCGGCCGTTGGGGGATCGTGGGGAGCGTGGGGTGGTATGACTACTCGTTTGCGTACGAAAGCATGGGTATACCGCGGCGGTTCTATGAGAGGAAGATTTCGCCCGGAGCAGCGGCGGTGGTGGGAATGGCGGACTTGGTGGAAGGGTTCGACGACGTGCCGGAACCGATGAAGCAGGTATATGCGAGGTGGAATGACGGGAAGTTTGTGAAGCTTGGCCGGTCGGATGAGCAGTTTGTGGTGGAACTGGAGGAGAAACTGGAGCGGCAGCTTGCGGGGCTGAAAGGCGTGGGCAGCGTGTTGGTGGCGATGCATCACCTGCCGTTTCGGGAGATGCTTCCGCCGCCGCACACGGCGCAGTGGGATTTCGTGAAGGCGTTCCTGGGCGCAGCGCGGCTGGGGGAGACGATTCTGAAGCATGAGAATGTGAAGATGGTGATATGCGGCCATACCCATTTGCCGATGGAGGGGCAGGTGGGCGGTGTGCGGGCGATCAACATCGGGTCGGGGTATCGAGTGAAGCGGTATCGGGTGATCGAGCTGGGGTGAGCGTAGCTTTCGCGGGGCAACGGGCTGAAAGTTGGGGGATGAAAGGGTATGCTGGGGGCATGAGGCGATTCCTATTAACATGTGCGTTGGTGTTGACGGGGATGGGGCACGCGACAAGGGCAGCGCAGCCGGCTGGCGAGGAGCAACCGATTCCCAAACAGGTGCTCGACGCGATGGATCGGAAGGAATTGGGGAACCTGTATACGCCGGCGGTGGCGGGGAAACTATATGACGCGCATGTGCTGATGGAGAAGTACTTCACGGCGCAGCAGGCGAAGGATCGAAAAGCCATCGCGGCCCAGATCAAAGCGACGGGCATCGACGCGAACATCCTGGGGCGGCTGGTGAGGATTCGGCTGTATTGGTCGGAGTTGGAGGCGGGGGTTTACTATGTCAATGAGCGGATCGGGCCGCACGATGTGATTTACTTCTTCGGCGTGCCCAAGGGATACGACCGGACGAAAGCGTGGCCAATGGTGATCAAGCTGCCGGGGACGCACGCGTTTGAGGTGAAGCCGCCGCCGACGGCGCAGCAGGTGCAGGAATGGTATACGGGGTGGATTCAGGACGAGATGCGGGCGCACCCGGATGCGGTGGTGATGATGCCGCTTCTGAACATCAGTGAGATATGGGGCCCGAGCTACAAGGGTGTGAACAGCGTGATTCAGCCGATGCTGCACATCGGCGGGCGCGCCAATATCGACCCGGCCAGGGTGTATCTGATGGGCCAAGCGATGTCGGCGCATGCGACGTGGAACCTGGCGCTGCATTTCCCGACGTATTTTGCCGCGATCAACCCGATGGCTGGGGGGGCGAGCCTGCCGCTTCAGCGGCTGCGGATGATCGGGCTGGGCAATATCCGGGCGGTGGTCTGGCACGATGCGGAAGATCAGAACGTCAAGGTGGAGTCGTCGCGCGAGTTGGTGGCTTTGCTCAAGCAGCTCAAATACGACGTGGATTACGAGGAAACCAAAGGTGTGGGCCATGCGCCGGACGACGGATTGGCCGCCAGGCTGTATGGCAAGATGCGGGCGAAGACGCGGGAGCTTTATCCCAAGCAGGTGGGCCTTGCGTCGAATCGCCCGGATACGCTCCTGAACCGCAACGACTGGGTGCAGGTGTATCAGATGATGGCGCCGGGTAAGGAGAAAAAGGCGAGGATTGTGTATGGGACGGGAACGATCGTGCTTCAGGAGAATTCGTACTCGATCATTGCGACGATGACCGGGCCGAACAAGATCGAGTTCACCTGCAAGAACATGGAGTCGCTGCGGTTCTATGTGAACGATCAGATGGTCGATTTTTCCAGGCCTGTGACGGTGACGATGTATGGCCGGCCGAAGTTCTCGGGCATGGTGCAGCCGAGTGTGGAGGAGATGCTGGCGGACCAGTTGTTTCTGGGCAGAGGCTGGCGGTACTACACCGGGGTGATCGATATTGATTTTGGCACCGCCCAGCCGGAGACTCGGCCGACGACCCGGCCGACGACGCGGAAGGGGACGATTGAATATACCCCGCCGAACTGAAGAGGGCTGATGGCAAGGATAGCGGTCAAGGTTGTGCCTGGGGCGTCGCGAACGCGCGTGGCGGGGCGCTATGGCCAGGGGATCAAGGTGCAGGTGGCGGCGGCGGCGGAAAAGGGCAAGGCCAACCAGGCAGTGATGCAACTGCTGGCCGAGACATTGGGGATCAGGGCGGCGCAGATCGAGCTGATCCAGGGACACACGCAGCCGCGAAAGGTCTTTCAGATCAACGGCATCGAGCAGGCTGAGCTGGAAGCGAAACTGGCCGGACTGCAATAACCGCGCGGTTTGGCGGCGCATGGAGGCGAACGGGTTATGATGCCTTGGCGGGGTGGTGGCAGTGAACTGGTTAGCCGATAAAATACCGGCGGCGGCGTCCAGAGGTTGTCCCGGGCCGGGCGGCAAATTGGACGCGACAGTTTCCAACGGCCTTTCAAGCACGGAAGGCAGAAGGGCATGGTTATGAAAACAGTGATCGCGATCGTCATCCTCACGTTTGGTTCGGTCGGGTGGTCTCAGACGACTCGTCCGGCAAGCCCGACGACCCGCCCGGCGGCGGGATCGCCGAGTGTCGATGACATGTTCAAGCAGTTGCTGGTTCCGGCTCGGCCGACGCCCAAGCCCCTTGATCCGGCGCCGAATGTTTCCAAGACGGACATCAGCAGCAGCAAGGCGATTGCTCCGAACGCCCCGCGGGTGAATCTTGTCCGCGAGGGCACGGTCGTGTTTGACCGCCGCGGGCGGCTCCACCGGATGGGCGACGGCCAGTACGAATTCAGCTTCGAATCCGATGGGCAGGCGATGAAGGATCCGCCCATGGTGGTTTTGCCGAGCCTGAAGCTGATGGACCTGGAGAACGCGATCAAGATCAGCAGCCGGGAGTTGCGATTCAGCATCACGGGGATGGCCACGGAGTACAACGGCCGCAACTATATCCTGCTGGACAAAGCCGTGGTGGTCACAGAGTAGTTGCCCATGTCAGTTTCATCGCCAGTGTGGCTGCTGGGCCTGGTTCCGTGGGCCGCCGCGGTGCTGCTTTTGCTGCTTGGCCGGCTGAAGCGGGTGCGGGTTCCGTTCTTGCAGCTATGGCAGGGTCCGCACGCCAAGCCTCGCCAGCGTCGGGCGATTGAGCCGCCGCCGCTGTGGTTGGCGCTGGCGATGCTCGCGATGCTGCTGTCGGTGCTGGCAGCAGCGCGGCCGGTGGTCCGGCTGTCGGAAGCTGTGGGAACGGCGATCGTCGTCATCGTTGACCGGGGACTGACGATGTCGGCCCAGGGACAGACGCATCTGCGGTTCCAGGAAGCGATCGACATGGCGTCCGCTACGATCACGCAGGCGACAGGCCATGGCGACGTCGATCTGCTCAGCACTCCACCAACGCAGCCGCTGTGGGGCGATTCCTCAGATTGGCCAGGCATTGCCAAGGCGATGGCTCCGACGGCCGCGGACACGCGACAATTGCTCCGCGAGCTGATCCGGCAGCGGCTGGCCGAAACCCGCCGGCCCGTCATTGTCTTCTCGGATCAGCCATTGGGCATCCAGGACGATCGGCTCATCCAGATCGCGCCCACAACGCAGCCGCGAAACGTCGGCATCGTGCGATTCGGCGCCAGAGAAACGCCAGCCGTTCAAGTCATGGTCAGGCTCCGCAACCAATCTCCAGCCACAAAGGCGGTTCTGCGCCTTTTGTCCGACGACCAGGAACGGCTTCGATCAGGAGTTGAACTGCCGGCCACAGGCGAACGCGATTACTTCTTTGATGTGCCAACTCTGGGACGAGCGATCCGGGTCGAATTGGATGTCGATGACGACCTGCCGGCGGACAATCGCGCGTTTCTCGTGCGTGAAGAGGCCTGGCCGATTATCGAACCACGGGTGGCGATGCCGCCTGAGCTTGGTCGGATGATCGGCCTTTATTCGCGGCTTCGCCCGGCGGCGGAGGGATCCAGGCATGTCGCCATCGTCGGCCGCTCCGATGCATTACCGACGAATGATCCAGCGGCGGTCCTGGCGGAGGGTTCCGAAGCATTGCCCACAAGCCGGCCGGTGCAGCAGGTGAGGGCAATAGACCATGCCGTGACGCGGTCGATCAGCGATTGGCCTGCTGCGATGGTGGCGGAGTTGCCGTCTGATCCGACATGGACGGCGGTGGTGAGCGCTGGCGGGCGGGTGCTGGTTGCGGTCCGAGAGACGCCGGTGCGGCAGGTGTGGGTTGGGTTCAGCGCACCGCAGTGGCCGAGCATGCCCGATTTTGTCATTTTCTGGACGAACGTCTTCAACTGGCTCGGCCAGGGCTCGGAGGCGTTCGCCGCCCACCCGATCGGCGCATTGCCAAATGGCTGGCGGCGGGTGCAGCCGGCGGATGCTCCGGCGGGGGTTCAGGCGGGGTTGTGGCCGGGGGTTTACGGGAATTCCGACGGTGCCATGCGGGCAGTGAATGCCGAGCAGGTCCAGATCAATGCACCGCCGCAGACCGACTGGCGCCAGGCATTGCATCGCATTGGCGGGGATCGGGACGACGGCCGGCGGGCTTATCCGCTGGCTGCGGCGCTGATCCTTGCGGCGATGGCGATTATCGCGGTGTCGGCGCTGACCTGGCGGCGGAGTTTCATCTGGTCAATCCAGCCGCGTTTGGATGATGCCGGTTCCTCCGCGGTTTAGCCGTTCCGAGTGTATGGCGGCCGGGTGCGTTAACTTCTTGACACCCCCGGTTGTCGCTCGTACTGTCTATCGAAGAAACGGGCCGCCGGTGTGCACTGACGTACAGGGCGCCAAGCGAAGCCCATGGACCTTTGTCCAGCGGAACCTTTGCCGGGAAATGCTTCCATGTCCGAATCACCTGCTCGGCTTAATGTAACCCAGCAAAAGGATGTGTCGATCGTCGAGTTTACCGAGAACAAAATTCTCGACGAAATGAACATCACGGAGATCGGCCAGGCGCTCGACGTGATCGTTCAGTCAAAGGACCGGCCTAAGCTGCTGCTGGATTTCGCGAACGTCGATCACCTGTCTTCGGCGGCGCTGGGCATGCTGATCAATGTGAATACCAAGCTCAAGCAACAGAATGGCCAACTGCGGCTGGCGAGCATCCGACCTCAGATTATGGAAGTGTTTGTCATTACTAAGCTTAACCGTTTGTTCCGCATCAGCGCTACGCGTGCAGAAGCTTTTGGGAGTTTCGAATAGGCTTGGCTTTGCAGGCGAGGACCGGGTGCGAGCCGATGTATTAAGGAGTTCGACGCGCGGCATTGTCGTCCAGCCGCGTGCAGTGTGCGGACCGTCGTGTTTGCAGAGACATTCGTGTTTGCGGCCACGGGCCGAGGCGGCTTATTGTCAAATGGACACAGCGTTGGACACGCCCCTCCGATTTGTGATCCACTCTGACTTTGCGGAAGGCCGCCAAGTTCAGCACGCTATCCTCGAGGAGATCACCCGCCATCACTTCGGCCCCGACGCCACATTCGCCATCCGTCTGGCCTTGGAAGAAGCCCTCATCAACGCCATCAAGCATGGCAATAAGTTCGACCCGAACAAGGTCGTTCGGGTCGAAGCCTCGATCACTCCGCAAATTGCCGAGATCATCGTCGAGGACGAAGGCACCGGCTTTCAACGCGCCTGCGTCCCGGACCCCACGACGGATGAGAACGTCGAACGCATCCACGGACGCGGCGTCATGCTCATCGAGTCATACATGGACGAAGTCAATTGGCAATCCGGCGGCCGGCGGATCAGGATGGTCCGCCGGAACGATGATGCCGGCAGATAACAATCCGCTACCGATGCCGCCCTTGCTTACCTGATGTTCAGAATCGCCTCATTAACCGACGCGCCCCTGCAGAGCCGGCCATGGACCAACTGCCTGCTTCTGCTGGCGAACGTCGTGGCGTTTGGGGTGCAGGTGAGGCACCCGCAGGTGATGGCACATTACATGCTCGATGCCCACTCGCTGCGACTGAGCCAGTTTCTCACCTATGCGTTCCTGCACATCAGCCCGGGGCACCTGATCTTCAACATGTTCGTCCTCTGGATGCTCGGCAACAACATCAACGACCGGCTCGGGCATCTGGGCTACCTGGCGTTCTATCTGGCGGCGGGGGTTTTCGCTGGGATCGGATTCATCGCCGCCGGCGGCGAAGCCATGGTAGGCGCCAGCGGCGCCATTGGCGGAGTGATGGGGGCGTATCTCGCGCTGCTGCCGCGGTCGAATATCCGGCTGCGATTGCGATCGCTGGCGGTCGACTCGCCCGCCATGTACTTCATCGCCCTGTTCTTCGTGTACAACGTGATGATGAGCTTCATCGGCGAGATCACGGTTCAGCAAGTGGCCTATGAAGCGCATATCGCAGGGATGGTGTTCGGATTCGCGGTGGGGATGACACTGCTTTGGCTATCGCTGGTGCCGCCCAGCGACCAGGATTTCCTGAGGCTGATTCGGCAAGGACGTGGGCGAGGTTGGCGTGGGCTTCGGGGTAGTCGGGGCGGAGGGTGATGGCGGTGCGGGAAAAATGTTCAGCGGAGGGGGTAGGAGGCGTAAGGTGAGCATTGGGAGGGGTTTGGGTGTTTTAGGGGTGGTTCTTTGGGTCAAAAAACCGCGCAAAACCGCGCAAAACCGCGCAAAACCGTGCAAAAGCGGGCAGAATCGGGCAAAAGCGGGCAGAAATGATTCCCGGAATTGGGAGGCACAGACTCAGAGTGGCAGCGGGGCGGTATTCGGTTTTGAGAGAGCTTGGCGAGGGGGAATGGTCCGCCTCGCCAGGGGTGGGCTTGACCCACCGTGATGGGGTATACAATCTGGCAATAGATTTGTTGGCTAGAAATTAGGGTATGGGGCGATTTTGTTGAGGGCGGGGGATTGGGCGGGGTGGCGTCGGCGGGGTCGGAGGGGTTTGCGTGGGGATAAATTCAACACAGCCGCTTTTCGGGGTGACACCTTTTCGGGGCCCTTCACGGGCCGATGCCCTGTTGTTCACCGCTGCCCCTCTCTCGGCGGGTCCGCGCCCTGGGCCCGGTCTGCTTGCCGCAGCGGTAGCAACCGTCACGCCGAACGGGATGGTGGACGTCACTTTTTTTCTTTGGTCAGATCGTAGAGGAAGATGCCGTAGCCGACGCCGGCCTGGTCGGTGGACTTGGCGAGTTGGAAGGCGATGAAACGGCCGTCGTCACTGACGACGGGGTTGGAGGCCTTGAAGCCGGGGTAGTCGCTGAAGTGGGTCAGGCGGGTGGTTTGGCCGGAGCCGTCGAGGCGGAGCTTCCAGATATCGATGTGGCCGGCGCCTTTGAGGTTTTGCTTGTCACATTCGACGAGGGTGTATTGGCCGTCGGGGAAAATGCCTTCGGGCTCGTCGTATTGGACCGGGGCGACGGAGTAGTTGGTGACCTTGCCGGTCTGGAGGTTGACGCCCATGACTTCGGTGCCTTGGTAGCCGTAGGCGGAGAAGGTGAGCTCGGATTCGTCTTTGGGGCGGAAGTTCTGGCATTCGAGGGTGCACTTGAAGGGCAGGGCGGTGCTGTCGAGGGCGAGCTTTTTGTTGACGAGTTTTGGGGGGCCGTTGGTGTAGTCGATGTCGGCGGTCCAGATCTGGGATTGGCCTTTCTGGAGGCGGTCGGGATAGAGGCCGTCGGTGAGGGTGTAGGCGATGCGCATTTTGGTGCGGGAAACGGCGGGGCCTTCGGAGCATTTGGTGCCGAGGGGGACGGGTTTCTTTTTGAGAGACTTATCGAGGACCCAGAGTTCGGGGTCGCGCCAGCGTGCGGGGCCGGGGTCGTCGGCGTTGAAGGATTTGGCACCGGAGAGGAGGATGTCGCCGTTGGGCAGGTAGAGGGCGCGGACGTAGCCTTCGTGGTGGTAGTGGTGGGTGATGGGGCGGATGATGCGGGTGGCGATTTCGACTTCGTAGACGTCGCCGTAGGTTTTTTCAACGAAGAGGATGCGTTTGCCGTCGTGTGAGAAGTCGGCGCGTTCGCCGAAGAAGGTGAGGCAGGTGATGTGAGGGGGGAGATTGTCGGCGGGGTCCTGGCCGGGTTGGGGTTGGGGGGCGAGGGGTTGGGAGGAGCAGGAGGCGAGAGTGAAGAGGAGGATGGAGAGGGGGGTGAAGTGCTTCATGGGGGAGATTAGATCGCGCGGGAGGGGGGGAGGTCAACGCTGGGGGCGTTGCGGCACAGTGAAAGGGGGGCGAAATCGTGGGTGTCACCTCTTCTTGTGCCGCTGGGTGCATTTCCATGCGTGGCGGACGCGGTTGTGCAGCGTGGGCAGGATAGGTAGGTTTCGCTAAGCCTCGGGTGCGGACTGGTGATATGGGTTTCACCTGTGGGTTTTGCTTCTAGGCAATCTCTCTGCTATTGTGTATTGCGGTGCTCGGGTTGTCCTTAGCCTTGGAAGACGTGGCATGCTGACGGAAAGACCCAACTCGGTTATTACGCTCTTGAATGCGACCTACGAGCCACAGATCGGGTATGCCCGTAAGTTGTCGGAAGTTGCGGAATCCGTCAACCGTTGGTTTAAGAACCGGCATTGGTTTAGCACCGAAAACTCATACACTTTCCGCGACCCAGATGGGCATTTTCTCTTTACGGCTCGGTGGAACCACCTCTTCTTCCAGACGCTCGGATTGAAGCCGTGGATCGATCGTGTTGAAGAGGCCGGAGAGATGGCCGACAAGGTGCTTACTGGGCTTAACGTAAAGCAGCTCAAGTCAGTCTCGTTCCGTGCGCAGGCGTTTGTTGATCTGGAGATGGCGCACAGCGAAATTGTGGATCGCCTCTATGCCACGTACCTAGCCGATCGAGGCGAGCTTTCACATATTGCCTCGGATTTCACGGATGCGGCGATCGCTTTGTACGGGGTGCGTTCCGGTCACAAGTTTAGGCTTTCCCTTACACCCCAAACGCCAGAACAGGTAAAGACATCTTTTTTCGCGGTACAGAACTTGGAGCATTTCCTGGTGGATAAGTTCGTCGGAAATGAGATCCGAGACTTTTGGAACGGTATCGCTGGCAAGGCTGCTCTGAATGTGGAAATCGAGATATCTGAGGACGATCTGGGGACGGAATGGCTCAAAAAGTTCATGCAAGAGTCGATTAGCGTCGCAAATGAGTTAGCGGGGGTCGCAGTGAAGCACCTGTTGGCCTTGCCTGTTTCGTCGAGTAAGTAACATGGCCACGAATCTGCCACAACTCGTCTCTACGTCAACACCCACAACGGGCGACTGCGGCACGGTAACAATCGAGCTGATTCAGGAATTGTCTGCCGACCTGACTGCAGAGACTACTGAACGCACCGTGGTTCTTCCACCCTCTCCCTATGCCACCCAAGTAACCGCTAGAGCCACCGTTGTTTCACACGCAGCCATCGGCCTTCGGTCGGCGGCATATGTGGGCGCAGTGCGGAGGACGCGCATCAGGAAGATAATTCAGCTAACGGGAGATTTGGGGTCAAATGCGGCTAGAAGCGACTTCCACTCATACACGTTCCCGGTCTTCGACGAAATCAGATCGTTGCTGCAGTTCTTGGGAGATCGTGAGGATCTTGAAGGTAATACGTGCGCAATTCTGCGACACATTAGAAATACGCTGATGGATGGTGGATGGAACCGGTATCGAGATCCTGGGGTTCGCGAGGTGGCCGTTGCGATTCTGCAGAAGCTCGCATCGGTGGAGACGGTCGAACCGGAAGACGCTGCATTGGCTTTCAGGGAAATGCACGCTGCTGGCATGAGCCCGTCGCTGCCTGTCACCCTTGACGACGCACCTGAGGAGGGCGAGCAGCGTGAAGAAGAAATATCTAGTTGAGACTTCTGCCGTGTTACCGGCTATCGGGTTCTCGAACAGAGATCACAATGAGTACTTTCGGCAAACCTTTGGTGAAGGGGAACTGTATGCTTCCATTTATATTCGAATGGAGGTGATCCGAAAGTGGGTCTGCGAGCTGATCGAGTTTGCAGAGTTGCTCGACCAATGCTCGACTGTGTCAGACGCATTCCTTTTTTGGTCCCAGACGTACGGACGTAAACCAAAGGTGGCCAGTGATGTCGTAGGGTGGATCCTGCGGCAGAGAGGTATCATCGGAGATCTGGGGTCGCATCAAGTCGCGATTGAGGTTGCCCAGAAGGCTGTTGAGATACTGCAAGCCTTTGACCTGTGTTTGCCCTCCAAGATCAACAATACGTGCGGTTGTAGAAGAGGAGGACTGCCTCTGGCCGTCGACTACCGGGCACTGCTTCGCGAGTTGAGTAGGTTTCGCAAGGACTTTCTCGCGGGTGCGATGGACTGTCGCATTGCCGTTTTCCTGCAACTGACAAATCCCAAGGGGCGCGCAGGCAAGCTGCTCAATTGTCCGGTAGTGGCTTCGGACATAAAGATCGCCAGCCCACTGCAAGATATCGTGAATGCGCAGCGCGTTGCGTGTACACAGTGTAAGCGAATCGGGGACCAAGTGATCGCACTTGAGCAACCGGCGGGTGTGACGCTGGTGCATGTCGATGCTTCTTATGACATCTTGTGTGCCTGTACCGGGCGGGATCACGTCAAGATAAGATCTGCGTTGAGCTTCAAGCCGACGGCATCGTGACACCCAGCGATTTGGCGATTTACACAGTTGCCAATTCGCCTTGTCAGTATTGCGGGGTTGTTCGCGGTGGATTGATCTTCATTTGGGCGAACTCACCCCATTTCTTATTCATCTCGACCATGCTCGGTTTCCCAGCGTGGACCCAGAGGGCGTATCTCAACGTGAGGGGTTTGGCGGGGAGGATGGTTCGGGGGGCGTCATAGGTTAGGCTGGCCCCCATCCAGCCGTCGGCGCGGGTGTGGAAGAAGGTGGGGTGGTTGGGGTTTTTGGGGTGGTCCATCAAGGTGATGCCTTCGGTTGTGGTGGGGGTGATGGGGCCGGAGTAGTCGAGCCATTTGGCGCGTTGCCAGAGGGTGTCTTTTTCGCCGGATTGGTTTTCGGAGTTGCGGATGGAGCCGCCGCCGTCGTTGACGCCGATGGTCTTGGCCATGCGCACGCCGACCAGGCCGAAGGGGGTTTTGCCGAGGGTGGTGGGTTGTTTGGATTCGAGTTGGAGGTCGATGATGAGCCAGAATTCGTTGTTGGGGAGGAGGCGGACAGTGGTGCGGCGGCGTTCCTGGAGGAGGGGTTTGTTGGAGGCTTCGTCGAGCCAATTGTTGAGGGTGGTGATCCAGGAGGTTTCGCCCTGGTCTTCGTATTCCTCGATGCGTTGGTGGACGATTCGGCCTTTGCCGCGATCGTCCCAAAAGCTCATGCCGTTGACATCGTTGTGCGAGATCCAGACGGAGTTGTGATGCGAGTGGGATTCGGGGTCGTGCGGATGGCCCATACGCGTGAGGGGGCGGTTGGAGGGGCCGATGAGGGGATAGACGAAGGGGCGGCGGAGGGTGGGGGAGAAGTGGTAGCGCGCGATCTCAAGGGCGTCCCGCTGAAACGAAGCCTGATGGTACGGTTGCGGGATCGCTTGGAGTGTTGGGAATTGCTTCGGATCGGCCTCCGCACCGGGGGTCGAGTTTACTATGAATAGCGAGACGACTGCGACGAGGGCAATCGGGTATTTCATGTTCACACCTTCGGATCCCACCCTGGCCGATACTCGCGCGACCAGAGTTTCTGCGCGTCGGCATCGTTCTGAATCTGCCCCGTTTTGGAATCTACGTTGATCGCTCGGCCGGTGCGATGTGCGATGTTGCCCAGGTGGCAGAGGAGCGTGGATTTGTGGCCGTTTTCGATGTCCGCATTCGGTCGTTTTCCGTTGCGGACGCAGTCGAGGAAGTTCTGGAGGTGGGGGGTGTCCGAGCCATTGCCAGCGACTTTGGCAATCTGTTTGCCGGCGGGGTCGAAGAGAGTGTAGCTGTTGCCGTCGGTGACGAGGGTGGCTTTGTCGCCATAGAAGGCGGCGCCGAAGCCGGAGTTTTCGAAGCCGCGGGGGTGACAGGATTGGCCTTCCCACGCGATGACCTTGTCGCCGAAGTCAAAGGTCACAAAATGGGTGTCAGGCGTTTCCTGATCGTCCTTGAAATAATACCGGCCGCCGGATGACGTGACGCGGGTGGGGTAATCGACGCCCAAACCCCAGCGGCATAGATCCAAGGAATGGATGCCGTTGTTGCCAAGCTCGCCGGTGCCCCAGTGCCAGAACCAGTGCCAGTTGTAGGGGGTGATGTTGTCCTGATAAGGGCGTTCGGGGGCGGGGCCTTGCCAGAGGGTGTAATCGAGAGTGACGGGAACGGCGGTCTGTTTGCCGCGGCCGATGCTTTTGCGAGTGTTGTTGTACCAGCCGCGCGAGAAGAGGACTTTTCCGAGGTCACCGGCGCGGATTCTCTCCATCGCTTCGATCATGCGCGACCCACTGCGGCGTTGGGTGCCCAGTTGGACGACGCGGTTGTACTTACGGGCGGCGGCAACCATCAACTCGCCTTCGCGGGCATTGTGGCTGGCGGGTTTCTCAACGTACACATGCTTGCCAGCGGCACACGCGAGGATCGTGGCCGGCGCATGCCAATGGTCGGGCGCGGCAACGATCAGTGCATGGACGGACCCGTCGTCAAGCACCCTGCGGACATCTTTCACAGTGGCAGGGGGGGTCTTCTGGAGCTTCGCAATCGCCGATTGAGCTTTCGCCAGACGCGACTCATCGACCTCGCACAGGTGCGTGATCCGGCAACCGGGCAGTTGCGCGAATCCCGCGACAAGATCAGAGCCGCGCCCAAGGCCCATGACCGCTATATTGATCAATTCAGGGACAGGCTCGGCAGCGCCCAGCGATCTGAGCAATCGCGAAGCTGCCAAGGCACAGCCAACGGCTGCACTCTGGAAAATGAATTGCCGACGGTTGATGGATGAGGTCATAGATGAGTCCTGTTGGAGTGGGTTTATGATAACGTACAGGCGAGCGGAGGTACACGGCGGCCGCCCGGTTCGGCTGTTGGCGGGTTCCTCCACGATTGACCTGGCGTCGCGGGAAAATTATGCTCTGTCTCTTGATGCGGCTCAGCGGGTCGCAGCATTCCAAGAAACCGGTCGCGCGGCGACAACGTAGTACTATTTTCCCCAACTCCGGGCAGGAGAAGCTCTTGACTCACGAGGAATACGAGAAGAAAGAAAAATGTGGCTTATTTGGCATTTGGGGGACCAAGGCTGCTTCTCAGCTTTGCTTTAACGGCCTGTTTGCACAACAACACCGCGGCCAGGAATCCGCCGGCATTGTTGTCTCCGATGGAACCCAATTGCATGGCCATGTCGGCATGGGCCTGGTCAGCCAAGTGTTCACCCCCAGGATGCTGCGCGAGGACTTGGCCGGTCATGCGGCTATCGGTCACGTGCGCTACTCGACGACCGGCTCAAGCAAACTCGCCAACGCGCAGCCTCTTATGCGCGAGTATCTCATGGGCCCGGTGGCCGTTGCGCACAACGGCAATCTTATCAACGCCAAGCTCCTTCGCCGCCAATATGAAGAGCACGGCCACATCTTCCAGAGCACAACCGACACGGAGATCATCGTCCACCTCTTGGCCAAACCCACGCACTTGGACAAAGCCGACCCTCTGCCGCATGTTCTGATGCATCTGCAGGGGGCGTATTGCCTGCTGTTCCTGTTTCCCGACCGGATGGAGGCGGCCAGAGACCCCTGGGGCATTCGGCCGCTGGTCTTGGGCCGCACCGCGGAGGGCCACTGGTGCGTCGCCAGCGAGACCTGCGCGTTTGATGTGATCGACGCCCAGTATGTCCGCGACATCGAGCCTGCCGAGATCGTGCGCATTGACGACAGCGGCGTAACCAGCCGTTTCTTCGATACGCCGGCTCCAAAGCTGGCCTACTGCTGCTTCGAGCATGTCTACTTCGCCAACCCCGCCAGCCGCGTGTTTGGCCAGAACGTCCACGTCGTTCGCGAGGCCCTGGGCCGCGCGCTGGCTCGCGAAGCGCCCGTCGAGGCCGACTTCGTCATGCCCATGCCCGATTCCGGCCGCAGCGCCGCGCTGGGTTTTGCCAAGGAATCCCAAATCCCCTTCGAAGAGGGCATCGTCCCCAACCGATTCGTCGGCAGAACCTTCATCCTGCCCAACCAGTTGCAGCGCGATCGCGCGGTCGCGCTTAAACTCAACATCATCCCCGACATCATCGCTGGCAAGCGGATCGTCCTGGTCGAGGACTCGGTTGTCCGGGGGACAACCACCCGTTCCAAGATGCGCGCCATCCGCCGCGCCGGCGCCAAGGAGATCCACCTGCGGATCTCGTGCCCGCCGATCCGGCATCCGTGCTTCTACGGGATCGATTTCCCCACGCGCGAAGAGCTGATCGCGCACAACCGGACCGTCGATGAAATCCGCGATTATCTCGAAGTGGACGGCCTGGCCTACCTTTCGCTGCAAGGCATGCTTTCCTGCCTGCAGTTTCCCGAGCAGCAGTATTGCACCGCCTGCTGGAGCGGCCAGTACAAGCTCCCTGTCGATCAACCGCTGGCGAAGTTCAGCTTTGAAAAAGACCAGATGCGGATGTTCTGACGGCCGTCCTTGCAGATCGCCCGCCACATGGAACCGAGAACC
Source organism: Planctomycetota bacterium (assembly GCA_026693085.1). GTDB lineage: Bacteria > Planctomycetota > Phycisphaerae > Tepidisphaerales > Tepidisphaeraceae > JAPLNB01. Next base: position 24,599 of record JAPLNB010000217.1, read on the forward strand.
ACTTGATCGGAAAGCCTTTGCGCCGCATCATGCATCGGTCACTTTCGGAGACGTGTCATGCTTACCACACGCACAGGTTCGTTCCCCATCGGATTCCGCCGCGGCGACTCGGATTGGCAAAAGGATCTGGATTCCCTCATCCGCTGGGCTCTGACCCACGAATTAGGCGTCATCGACATCTGGGCCGACGCCAATGTCATCGGCTCCAGGATTATCGCCGCGGGCCTGCGCATCGGCTCGACGGATCTGCCCGACGTGCGCGGCCTGCTCTCGCCCGACAAGAGCAAACGAGCGCTGGCCGTCGCCAGAAACGCTGAGTACATCAAGGCCGCCACGGAAGCGGGCGCGCAGAATTTCTTCGTCGTGATGATCCCCGAGAAGCCGGACCTGCCGCGCAGAGACAATTTCAACTGCATGGTGGAGAGCCTGTCGGCATTGGCGCCCGTCCTCGAGCGGCATCAAGGCCGAATCGTCATCGAAGGCTGGCCCGGCCCCGGCGCGCTCTGCTGCACGCCCGAAACCCTTCGCGCCACGTTCAATGAAGTCGGCTCTGGCGCCATCGGCATCAACTATGATCCGTCGCACCTGATCCGCATGGGCATCGACCCGATCCGTTTTCTCGATGAGTTCGGCGACCGCGTGTATCACACGCACGGCAAGGACGCCGAGATCCTCACCGAGAACCTCTACGAATACGGCAGTGAACAGCCCGCAACCTTCTCCGAGTCGTTCTTCTGCGGCGCCTGGCACTGGCGCTACACCATCCCCGGCCACGGCCACATGCGCTGGACCAGGGCCTTCCAGATCCTCAAGGAAAAGCGCTACACCGGCGCCATCTGTGTCGAACTGGAAGACGCCAACTTCAACGGGACCACGGCCGGCGAACAGCAGGGCATCCTCGCCGGGGCAAGGTTCCTGCAATCGTGCTAAGCAGTGCGATTCATCACTCATCGCGCATTTTCTCTGGGCCAAGGACTTCCGCGATCGGGTCGTCTGCTGGCTGCCCTACGATACCTGGGAACTGGGCGAAGCGGAGGTTGCGGCGGCCGTACGCGAGATCCTCAGCGCGCGGAGAATGCGGTATATCGTGGCCACGTCGGCCGTTTTGGCGACGGTGGCGGCCAAGGCAAGTCCGCGCATTGGGCTTAATTTCGCCGGTATCACCAACGACGACGTCGTGACGCTCGGACAGGACTTGGCTCCCCCGGACACCACGGTGTGACAACCTTTGGCGATCCCGTTCTCCTGCAAGCGGGCCTCGCCAACTACCACAAGTTCAACAGCCCGCTGTTCCTCGAGCGATGGGGCGATTACAGCCAGACCATCATCGACCCCGATAACCCGCACATTTTCTGGACGACGCAGGAATTCTCGATGACGGTCGATCGCTGGGGAACGCAAATTACCCAGATCATTGTGCCCGAGCCCACCACCGCCGGGCTGGTGTTGCTCGCAAGCACCCTGCTGCTCTCCTGGCGACGCAGAGCCTGAAGCCCAATCGCAAGGTGGTCCGCGCCTGCTTCCTTTTCCTGCCCAGACTGTATAATCCCCTCACACAGTCCATAGGTGAGGAGCGATCTATGACGATCTCGCGTCGAGACTTTCTGCGGAGTGGGGCCAGCGTCGTAGCAGCGGGTGCAACCGTGCCGGCGGTTCTCATGGGCGCAAACAGCACCGGCCGCTCAGCGCGCCAGCGCGTGCTGGTCGTTGTAGAACTTAACGGTGGCAACGATGCCATCAACACCATCATCCCCATCAACAGCCCACATTACGCCGCCGCTCGCCCCACATTGGCGATTTCTCGCTCCGATGCCCTCATGCTCGCGGGCGGCGTCGCGCTGCACCCCGCGATGACCGAGATGCACGAGCTTTTCCGCGCCGGGCAACTGGCGGTCATCCAAGGCGTCGGCTACCCCAACCCCAGCCGCAGCCACTTCCGCAGCATGGGAATCTGGCATCGCGGCGACCTCTCCCCCGACACATCCACCGGCTGGCTTGGCCGCCATTGCCAAAGCGCTCTCTCCGGCACAGCCATGATCCACTGCGGCACGGATCTGCCCGAGCTTTTCAAAGCAACCAACGTTCCCGCGATCGGCCTGAGCGCCGCCGCGGACCTTGATCCGTTCGATCGCAGCGAGAACGCGGTCGTGATCAACAATCTCGTCCTGACGCCCACGCAGCGGGGCCAGACGTCGTTCACCAGCGATTCGCGATCATTGCATACGGTCTTGAAAGCCCAACGGACGCAAGCCTCCTATCCATCCGGACGTTTTGGCGATGGTTTGGCTACCTTTGCCCGGATGATCGTCGCCAACGCCGGTCCACGCTTCTACCACATCGGCCTCGCCGGCTTCGACACCCACGCCCGCCAAGCCGATTTGCACGCGGCACTCCTGGCAAAGCTCTCATCCGGCATTGGCGGATTCCTCGGCGATCTGCGCAGCCATCACCGCGACCGCGATGTGCTGGTGATGGTCTTCAGCGAGTTCGGCCGACGCCTCCGCGAAAACAGCAGCGCCGGCACCGACCACGGCTCGGCCGGCGTCATGTTCTTCGCCGGCGCTCCGGTCCGCGGCGGACTCTACGGCCGTCACCCCAGCCTCACCGACCTCGATGACGGCGACCTGAAACACACCACCGACTTCCGCGACTGCTACGCCACCGTCCTGCGAGGCTGGCTCGAATCGCCCTGCGATCTGCCAGCCACCCGACGCGGCGTACAGTTCGTCTAAGGTGGTTGTCCCATCCCTGGGGTACCGTTTAGCCACCCCGCGTGCGGGGTGCGTTGCTCCGCCGCAGACCCACTCATCGGCCAACCGCCCGGGCGCGTAATCGATCGGCAATCGCTCGTACAGCTTCCCCAAGACATGTTGCTGCCCGTTTTGATCGGTCTGCCAGCCGCCATATCTCCGCCACCAACCTCGGCCGCCGCAGCAGCCCCGCAGCCATCGCTCCCAATCTCACCTGCCCCACATCATCAATGAAATCCAGCACCGCCGGATCCACCGCCTCATCAGCCGTGTCACAGACCGCTCGGACGCCGACAAACGGAACGCCCGCTGCTGCCGCCGCCTGCCTCACCACTGCATTCTCCATCTCCACTGCCAACGCCCCAGTCTGCCGGAACAGCGTCGCCTTCTGCTCCGGCCTCGCCACAAGCTCGCCGCTCGTGTGAATCCCGCCAAATCGGAATGGCAGCCCGCACGTCGCCAGTTCAACCGATCCATCAACCACAATGTCCCCGCAACGCAGCGACCGGTCCAGGCCGCCCGCCAGTCCAGCCATTATCACATATCCCGCCCGCTCGCTGATCACGCCCGCAGGCAGGTGTCTTGCCCGAATCCCCACCGTATGCAACTCGCCCGCCCACTCCCCAGCCATAAAATGAATCGCCTCGCGGCGATGCGCATAAGGTGCGCCAAAGGCCTTCGCGATCGCTTTGGCTTCCAATTGCATCGCTGCGAAAATGATGAGTTTACCTCTCTCGATGGTTGCCCTATTGTACCCCAAAATAAGGATGAAACCCGTATGGGTGTTCCAGTCTCGCAAATGTGGACCGTGGCCAAGTACGTGCTGACGCAGAAGCTCGCCGGCCGTAAACGATACCCATTGGTCCTGATGCTCGAACCGCTTTTCCGCTGCAATCTCGCCTGCGCCGGCTGCGGCAAAATCCAATACCCCGCCCCCATCCTTCGCCAAAACCTGTCCCCCGAACAGTGCTTCGCCGCCGCCGAGGAGTGCGGCGCCCCCATGGTCAGCATCCCCGGCGGCGAGCCCCTGCTCCACCCGCAGATCGACCAGATCGTAGCCGGCCTCGTGAAGCGGCGCAAATACGTCTACCTCTGCACCAACGCCATCCTCCTGCCCAAAAAAAGCGACCTCTTCACCCCCAGCAAATACCTCACCTTCAGCGTCCACATGGACGGCCAACGCCAGCACCACGACGCCTCCGTCTGCCGCTCCGGCGTCTACGACATCGCCGTCGAAGCCATCAAAAAAGCCCTCGCCCGCGGCTTCCGCGTCACCACCAACACCACCCTCTACGATGGCGCCGACCCCGCAAGCGTCCGAGCGTTCTTCGACGAAATGATGGACCTCGGCGTCGAAGGCATGACCCTCTCCCCCGGCTACAGCTATGAAAAAGCCCCCGACCAGGACCATTTCCTGAAAAAGGAGAAAACCAAGCAGCTCTTCTCCCAGATCCTCAGCAATCGCAAGAAACGCTGGGTCTTCAACCAGAGCGCATTGTTCCTCCATTTTCTCATGGGCCGGCGTGACTACGCCTGCACCCCCTGGGGCATGCCCACCTACAACATCTTCGGCTGGCAAAAACCCTGCTATCTCCTCCAGGAAGGCTACGCCAAAACCTTCGCCGAACTGATGGACAGCACCCAGTGGGAGAACTACGGTGCGGCCAGCGGAAATCCCAAATGCGCCAACTGCATGGTTCACAGCGGACACGAAGCCAGCGCCGTCGATGAAACCTTCAACTCCACCAAAGGCTTTCTCGCCTCCGTCCGCGCAACCCTCTTCCGCACCTAGCCAGCCCCTTGCAACAAACGCCGCCCTCCTATAACACTCACGCCTGCATGAACCTGCTTGCACTGGATATCGGCTCCACCGCCGTGAAGGCGGCCGTCTTCACAGATCGCAAACCCCGCACCCCCATCGTGCGCCGCCCGTTCCCAACGGGCTTCAAAGGCACGCGCGTGGAAGTCGCGGCCGCCGCGATCATCAAATCCCTGGTCTCCGCCATCGCCGACCTCGGCCCCATCGCCCGCCAGGTCGATTTCATCGCTCCGACCAACATGGCCCCCTCCTGGCTCGCCATGGACAAGACCGGCAAGCCCCTCACCCCCATCATCACCCACCAGGACCGCCGCTCCGTCGCCGTCGCCCAAGAGCTCGAATCCGCCGTCGGCAAAGACCGCCTGCTGCATCTATCCGGCAACCGTCCCTTCCCCGGCGGCATCAGTTCCACCACCTTCGCCTGGTACCTTCGTCACGAACGCACCCTCATGAAAAAGGCCGACCTCGTCGGCCATCTGAATACCTATCTGCATCGCCTGATGACCGGCGCTCGCGTCACCGACCCCTCGAACGCCTCCTTCATGGGTCTCTACTCAACACTCGATCTCTCCGATTGGCATGACGAACTGATCGCCGCCGTCGGCGCCACCCGCCACGTCCTGCCTCAGATCCTCGAATCCAATCAGATCGCCGGCTGCCTGACGGACTCCGCCGCCTCGCGCTTTGGCCTCACCGCCGGCACCCCCATGCTCACCGGCTGCATGGACGGCAGCGCCGCTATGATCCTCTGGGGCGGCAAGGTCGGCCAACTGATGGACGTCTGTGGCTCCACCGACGTCCTCGCACTCTGCACCGACTGCCCCAAACCCCACGAACGCGTCCTCACCCGTGCACTGGGCATCGGCCGGCGATGGATGAGCGTCTGCACCCTCGCCGCCTCCGGCTCCGCCTTCGCCTGGGCCAAAGACCACCTCTTGCCCGACCTGACGATGCCCGACTATTGGCGTTTGGTAAGCCGCCTGTCATCCCGCCCCCCACAATCGACCGTCCACTTCGAACCCTACCTCGCCGGCGATCGCATGAGCATCGAGCAGCGCCAAGGCGCCTTCACCGGCATCACATTGTCCACTACGCGCGAGCACCTGCTCTCCGCCATAATCGAATCCCTTGCCCGCGCCGGCGCCGCCCGCCTGCCGTTGCTCCAGCAGACCCGCACCCGCATCCTCCGAACCGTCATGGTCTCCGGCGGCATGCAAAGCGGGCTCGATAAGATCCTCCGCCGCGACTGGCCCGGCCGCTGGACCTTCCGCCACGAACCAGAAGCCACCCTCCGCGGCCTCTCCACGCTTACCCCTTGCCAGTCGCCCAATGCGGTTGCCCTGCCTTGGCCGGCTTCTTCGCCGCCGGCAGGTTGACTCTGGACAACCCGGCAATTACGCCATGAAGGTCAGTCGTTTGCCGATTGCTCGGTAGATGCTCTGCCAGTGAATCACTCGATGCCGTTGGCGCCGAAATAAAGCTTGGCGCCGGTCTGCACTGCGTGTATTGGGGCCTTGCGCTGGCGAAGCTGCTCGGCGGTCGTGGCGTAGAGCGGCGAGATCTCGATGGCCGCGTCGGGCTTACCGTTCTTCATCGTCACAGTCACGCCGGCTTCCGTCAGCCACCTGGCCGCCCGCCGAATCTGGTCCCGGCGGCATGTGGCGGGCGAATCGGATCCCTTGTCCTTCTTGACGGGGGAGAATTCCTCCGCTCGCTCCGTCGTGTACACGATCGGGTTCTGGGCCAGCGGAATTGCGTCGAACACAAACTGTTCCAGCTTCACGGCATTGAGCGTATCGGGATTGATCGATTTCCCGGCCTCATCGACGTAGGGCACTTTCTTCTCGGCCCGATGCCACGGCAGGCGAAGCTGTCCGCCGGTGTTCAGCCGCTCCACGAAGGAGACCCGCAATGCATGGATCGCAATGGAGCCGGCGTCAAGACGCAGCGAACCGTCCGCGTTTCTCTGGGTGGCCAGTTTTCTCGGCAGATCGCTGTACTCGATCACCTGCAAGACACCGTCGCCCATGACGAAATTGCCGACTTTCTCCAGTGGGCGCGACTTCGGGATCGTCTTGCTGCTCATCTCGCTGCAAGTCAGATCGTGCAGGCCCAGGAACAGCGCATCAATGCAATGCACCATGGGGTTGTCCACCTGGAAATAGGATAGATGCTCGACTCCACGGCAGCGCATATCGGCCAAGGCGCCGCTCTTGTGCAGGGCGCGCAGACTTCCGCCGTGTCCGTCCGGGCTCAGAGCCAATGAGTCTCTCTTGGCAAGGAGCAGTGTGCCATCCATCGCGAAGGCCGGCATCATGCCCTGCTGGAAGAAAAAGATGTTCTTCTCGTCGTATCCAAAAAACATGTGCTTGGTGAAGAAGCTCCGCGTCGGGCCGTCGTTCATGTCGCTGGTCATGATGTACCAGGGGATCGGGCGGCCGAAATCCCGCGAATGCGCCAGTAATTGCTCGGCGAAGACCTGGAATAAAGGTTTATTCTTGACGGGCGTGATTGGATACTCGCCCTTGGGGCCGTCGTATCCGAGGCGAGTTCCCTGGCCGCCGGCGACCAGGAACGCCCCGATCTTGCCCTCCCTGAGCATCTGCTGGCCACGCTGTAGAGCCCGCCTGTAAAGCTCCTTCTGTTTCCCGTCCGGCCGCCGAGGGTAGACCTGCACTGGCTGGATGTCTTTGGGCAGTGCCGCCGGTGGTTTGTTTCTCACGTACCCGTCGGCCAACTGCGCAACGAGCCTCAGATCCAACGCCGCGACCTGACCTGCCAACTTCTTCTGACCGGCGGGGTCCAACTGGCTCCAGAACTGAAGCACCTGTTCCTGCCCGGCCGAGGCAAGCTCCCGAATCAGCGATGCTGAATTCATGCGGCGTTCTCCCAAAAAAAGAGCCTCTCCTGTATCCAAACACTCCTATTTTAGCAACTACCATTCAAGTGTGAGCCTGATTCGCTCAAACGGGTGCTATGCCACCACGCCAATTGCGTTTGATGGAATCTCATGCCAAAAGGACCTTGAGGAGGTAGTCGTTATCCCATCCACCGTTTTGTCGCTTGATCCCGATCCCCGTCTTCTGCCTCTTCTCCTGCTTCACCAGATTCAGGCCCATCCGACACCGCCGGCTGAAATTCTCGGCCCCGTGGCCCTGGCGAATCCGCCGCTCATCTTCCCGAAAACTCAGGTCCAATGGCCAGTGCCAATTGTTCGCCACACTCCCGCGCCCGCGAACGCACTTGGCCAGTCGCTTGGCCTGGGTCCGCCGATCCAGCAAACTGATGTCATAGTGCCGCTCGATGCTGCACCGCTCGATGCCGTGGGGCAGGTCCAGAAAAGTTCGCAGCCAGGCGCGCTTGGCCCTGCCATACTGGGCCATGGCGGCCCAGCCGTCGGCCCCACAGATCACCGCGAACAGGGCGATGGTGAGGGCATCGATCCGTTTGTGGCGGCGGTTGGCGGCACGCGGATCAGGCATCTGTTCAAAGGCGCGGGGAAACTTCGCGGTCGCTTGGGTATCCATGCCAAAGCGCTTTTCCAAAGTCAGAGGTTCAGGCCGTTCCACGCGACGCTTTGCAGCCGATGAGTCGTAACTTACCTCCCCCCGTGCGCGTTTCCGTGCTGTAGCCACCGTATTGAAACGTCGTTTTTCGATTTCACGCGTCAGTCTCAGACCTCCTGATCTCAGCGGCGGGGCGTTGGGATGCGGAAAGTGAGGAAAACGCCGGACATGTCAACGGAGTGAGGGGGTTGGGGCGTGGTGGATGGAGGGGGCGAGAAACGGGAATATGAATGATACGCTGATGGGCCAGCTTGGAGGACCAGGGCCCAGCGTGTATTGCCGATTGTGCCCGCGGGCAGCGGGTGTTCAGCCGGGGTTACTTCCTGGAGGACCTGAACGACGATGGGGTGATCAATGCCGATGACTACTCCATCATGGACTCCGCCCTGATCACCCAGAACGGCTTGGCGGACCTGAATGGCGATGGCGTGGTGGACAGCAGCGACACGGCCCTGCTGGACGCGGCGTACACCGCAGGCAAGAGCCTGCCGGCGATCAACACCGCTGATATCGCAAAGACCAGGGCAGTGTGCCGGCGTTTCATCGTGCCTCCCGGTGGATGGTCTTCCCGCATTCCGGGCATCTTTCCTTGCTTGCCCGAAGGTCGTAGGCGCAGGTGGGACAGAGGCCGAGGCGGAGCCGTCGCATCCGACGGATGGGGAAATGACACCAAACCACGCAAGGCATGAGCAGGATCGTGACGATAGCAGCAAAGCGAATCGGGATGGATGTCCGGCTGACCACCGTCAGCGGAGTGATGCCGACACTGGCATCGATGACACCTTCATGTTCGTCCGCCCACGGCGCGTCCCCTCGGTCGTGGGAGATTCTGAGGCCGCCCCATTCATCGTCTTGGTTCCTAAGCCATTCTTCGTTGTCGGCATCCTGTGGATTGCCACCACGGACGAACTCAAAGCGGACAGTGAGGAATCCGCGGACGGATAGCATCGACCATCGGTGATGGCTGTATGGCTTTTCTGGAGGACTGGTCCACTGGTATGTAAGGCAGTCGGGAGTGTAATAGGTGCGTATCCACATTCCCACCGCCGCCATGCACAGCATGAGCGACAGGGCGGAGAGGATGGTGAAAAGGCGGCGCATTGTGAGACTCGCAGGTCACCGACGCCAAAGCTCATCATCAAGCGATTTGAGCCATGCTCGAAATTCTTGCACTTCGTGATTGAGATGTCGCATAGTCCGCCGCAGCACAGTTGAGCGAGGCAGCAGCGCAATCGCTAAGAGCAAGCCTATCAGCGCGGCCGCCAAGACATGCACCGCGCGAATCGTGGAGAGGAGCAAAGGCATCGTCTGGCATTATAGCATGGTATCACTTGGCGCAGGATCGATGGGGCGAGGGGTTTTACGTGCGAGGGATGACGGTCATGCTCTTGGGATAGGTTGGGCAATCGTGCTGGCAGACGCCGCAGCCGATGCAGCCGCCGTCGATCAGCTCGATGCGGCCTTCGCGAAGGAGGATGGCGGTGGAACCCAGCGGACAGTGGTCAACGCAGATCGTGCAGCTTCCGCCGTCGCGGCGGAGACAGGTGTCCTCGTGCCAGAGGGCGAAGCCCATGCGGACGCTCTCGCGGGTGGTGGGGACCAGGGCGCCGGTGGGACAGACAGTGGTGCACGCGAGGTTCTCGCAGACGACGCAGGCTTGTTCGTCTGGTTCGATATACGGGGCGCCTCTGGCCTTGTAGGCGGAGGGGTCCATTTTGATGGCCTGCACGGGGCAGACGCGGACGCATTCGCCGCTGCGGTGGCACATGTCGGGGAAAAGCGATTCGGAGACGGCGCCGGGTGGGCGAAGCCAAGTCTGCGGAGCGGCAGGGGCAGACGGGGGCTTTGACACGAGATTCTCCAAGTCGCTGATCTGCTTGGCGGCGTCGGCAAACTTCTCGATGGCTGAGCCAAGGGGGCGCAGAATCTCACGAAGGCCCTCGCGGAAGAAACGGCGGCGATTCATTGGACGTTCGTCAGGCATATGGATCAGTTGTTAGTTGCCAGTCGCCAGGTACCAGTGGGGGACCGGGGAGGCTGCGTCTCACGAGCAATATAATCACTACGGCCTGAATAACTACGGCTTGGCAGTGGGTTGGGTTGTGGCGGGGGGCAAGGTGACGCGGATATCTTTGATGGCGGAGAATGTTCGGCCGGTCAGCTCGTCGCGGAAGCCGACTTTGACGGTGGTTTCGGAGTGGCGGGGGATGGTTTGCCAAGAGGGGGTAAGGACGAAGGCGTGAAGGGGGCCGAGGCTTCGCCAAGCGTCTTTGAGTGCGGCGGGATCGAAGACCCAGCGGCCGATGCGGTTGTCGAGGGGCATGGCCAGATCGTAGGCTTCGACGGTAACCTGGCCGGTGGCCTTGATGGGGTCGCCGTTTTCATCGAGGGGGGTGAAGTAGATTCGCAGGCCTTGATCGCCGGGCTTATCGGGGTTGGGGTTGTAGCCGCCGGTCTGGCGGCCAAGCTCGATGCTGTGCACGGTGAACATCTGGTTGAGGCGGGATTGGGGGAGCGTGGGGAGGGAGGAGCCGGGCTGCCGCTCGAGGGTCGCGATACGGGCAAGGTGGGCGTTGTTCTGCTGGCGGAGGGAGTCGATCCTGGCATTGAGCTGTTGGTTCTCCTTGCGGAGTTGGATGGTGACGGGATTGGGTTTGGCGCAACCAGTGAACAGCAGAGCGAGGGAACAGTTGAGCAGGAGGATGGCGGCGAAGCGGCTCATTCGTGGGGGTCAGTCTTTGTCAGGGGTGTTTTCGGGTTCTGAGTGGTGTTGGGCGACTTCCGGGGCGCGGTCGATGGTGCGGTCGGCGCAGCCATAGGCGACGGCTTCGTCGGCGAAGAGCCACTTGTTGCGGTCGAAATCGCGGTGGATGGTTTCGGGGGATTTGCCGGTGTAGTCGGACATGAGTTTATAGAGGCGGTCGCGGAGGCGGAGCATGTGCTGGGACTCGATGCCGAGGTCCGTGGCGGAGCCCTGAAGGACGCCGCCGATCAGGGGTTGGTGGAGCATGATCTGGGCGTTCGGGAGGCAAGAGCGTTTGCCCTTGGTGCCTGCGGAGAGGAGGCAGGCGCCCATCGAGGCAGCCATGCCGATGCAGGTGGTGGCGACATCGCAGCGGAGGAATCGCATGGTGTCGATGATGCCGAGGCCGGCGGAGATGGACCCGCCGGGGGAGTTGATGTACATCTGGATGTCGGACTTGGGGTCGTCGTTGGCGAGGAAGAGAAGTTGTGCGACGACGACGTTGGCCAATTCGTCGGAGATGACGCCGCCGACCATGATGATGCGGTCTTTGAGGAGGCGGGAGTAGATGTCGTAGGCGCGTTCGCCGCGGCCGGTTTTCTCGATAACGATGGGGATGAGGTATTCGCTCATGTTTTGTGCTCAGTGCTAAGTGCTCAGTGCCGGGTGCGGGGTAGACTCATTTGGGCTTCGGTTCGGTGGACTTGGCGAGGGTTTCTTCGCCGAGGATTTCGTCGCAGACGCCGTAGGCGACGGAGGCCTTGGCGTCGAAGAAGCGGTCGCGCTCGCTGTCTTCGCGGATGCGGTCGGCGGTCTGTCCGGTGCAGGTGGACATGATGTTGATGAGGGTCTCCTTGGTCTTGAGGATTTCCTCGGCTTGGATCTCGATGTCGGCAGCCTGGCCGTAGACGCCCCCGAACGGCTGGTGGATCATGACCTTGGCGTTGGGGAGGATGAAGCGTTTGCCTTTTTTGCCGGCCATGAAGACGATGGCGCCGCCGCTTTCGGCGCGGCCAATGCAGTAGGTGGCGATATCGCAGGAGAGGAATCGCATGATATCGTAGATGGCAAGGGTGTCATCGACGACACCGCCTGGGGAGTTGATGTAGAGGTTGATCTCGGCATCGCGTTTGACGCTCTGAAGATAGAGCAGCCGCATGATGACGTTGGAGGCGCTGACGTGATTGATATCACCGACCAGGAAGACCACGCGGTTTTCCAGCAGCATCTCGTCGATGGTCATCTCTCGGTAGCGCATGTAGCCGCCAGGGCTGGGGGCGCCGGGCATGCCGACTGGCGAGGCGACTGGTGTGACGGGTCGGGTGGGCATGGCCAGAGCCGGGAGCCCGGATTGAGCGACAAGGTGATCGCAGGCCCCCGAGATGGAGCGCGGGTCGAGGTTGCTGTAATTCGGTTCGTGCATGCATCTCCTCATTCAGGTCTTCTGGTTGGCGATGTTACGCGTGTTGGCCGACAGCGTCAATCTGGGGTGTTCTGACGGAACCGGCAGGCCAGATCAAAGGCCTTGCCCCCCAACTGTGAGGCAATCCACGCATCTTTAACCATGGCGATGTTAAGTGAATCACAGGTCAAGTCAACGTCGGTGTTGCTTTCGACCCCGCGACCCATGCCTTCGAGGACGACCAGATCGGCGTCGGCGGAAGCGTCGTTGAGTTCGTCGGAGACCTGCGACAGGTCAATCAGCGGCTCGGCCGTGCCGGTGCTGGCGAACGTGATGGGAAGCGACCCGAGAGAGGCTTCGGCGTCGAGGATGCGTGGCCACCAGGTTCGCACGTCGTGGATGGACATGTCGTTGAGGGTGGGTTGCTCGTTGGCGGCGAGGACGACATGGGTGCCGCGTTTGGCCAACCATCGCCCGAAGCAGAGGACGCCAAGGAGGAAGTCGCTGCCGGCGTTGTCGATGAAGATGACAGCTTTGTGATGAGGGTCACGAAGCAGGCGGGCGGCTAGAGCATCGAAATCGTCGATCAGCCAAGGCCTGGGTGAGAGGCGGGAGCGGATGTGGAAGAAATCGAGGCCGTTCTCCTGGTAGGCTTTGGCGGTCGCTTCGACGCCCATGTCGAAGATGTTGCCGGCGAAGACGCCTTCGATGACGGCGCAGATCTGGTCGCGGCCGGTCAATGAGTCGAGTTGGCGGCAAACTTTGGGGAGCAGGGGCAGCATTTTGCCGTTTTCGCGGGTCTTCCAGTCCATGAAAGGGTCAACGAAGCCGGCCTGGCGGAGGAACTCGTCCCGCCAGGCGTCAAACGTGAGGATGGTGACCCGGCCGAAGTCGTTGGGGTGGTCGGCGAAGGTTTGGAGCCGGGCGTTGAAGGCGGCCCGAAATTGGTCGGCGCGGGCGGACGCGGATGCGAGGGATTCGCCCCGGGCGGTCGCGGACTCGATGCCGAGGGAGACGGACGTGTTCATCTGTTTCTTGAAGAACTCGATCCAGTAGGCCCGCGCGGCGGCGTCGGCGGCGAGGTCCCAGCGGCAGGCAACATAATGAGCGGGGTCGGCGAGTTTGATGAAGGGAGTCATGGGTCAGTAGTCGTCAGCAGCCAGAAGTTGATCCGGTCATAGGAGGAGGAATGCTATAACAAAAACGGGCGAGGGGAAGGGCAAAAAGGGAAAAGGATGAGACACTTCCGCCACAACCGGCAAGGCGCCAAGGCGTAGTAAGAGTGCGTATTGTGCGAGAATGAGGTGATTACTGCATGAAATGCGATCGGTCGAGCGTATGGGTTATCGGATGGGTGGTTGCGGCTTGCTCATGGGCATGGGCGGGGGATTGGGGACAGTGGCGAGGGCCTTATTTCAATGGGGCGAGTGATGAGGTGAATTTGCCGGAAAGATTGAGCCCGGCGGAGAACATGCTGTGGTGTGTTGATCTGCCGGGGCATGGGGCGGGAACGCCAATCGTTTGGGGGGATCGCGTGTTTGTCGGCTCGGTCGATAAGAAGACGGACAAGCTGGTGGCGATCTGCGTGGCGCGGAAAGACGGGAAGATCGCGTGGCAGCGCGACGTGGGGATGAATTTCCCTCGTCATGGGATGAACGATATGGCCAGCCCCTCGGCAATCACCGATGGCAAGTCCGTCTACTTCAGCTACGGAACGGGTGATCTGGCGGCGTTCGACGTCGAGGGAAATGCGCTTTGGGCGAGGAACCTGCAGAAAGACCATGGCGGGTTCAACATGCAGTTCCTGTACGGATCAAGCCCGCTGCTGTATCGGGGGAGGCTGTATATGCAGGTGATCCACAGGGACAGGCCTTACTCGGGAAGGGCGACGGGGAAGCCGGCGGAGTCGTATCTGCTGGCGATCGATCCGGCGACGGGGAAGGACCTTTGGAAACACATCCGGGTGACGGACGCGCAAGGCGAGGCCAAGGAATCGTATGGGACACCCCTGGCGTATGAGGGCGCGGGGCGAAATGAGGTCGTGATCGTGGGGGCGGATTGCGTGACGAGCCATGATGCGGAGACAGGGACCGAGCTTTGGCGCTGCGATGGGTGGAACCCGACGCACATCAACCACCTGCGTATGGTGCCGTCGGTCACGGCGGCGGGGGATTTCTTCATCGTCTGCACGCCCAAGGTGATGGGGCATGTGCTGGCGATCCGGCCGGGGGGATCGGGAGATGTTACCCGGACGCACCTGGCGTGGCGGAACAAGGAAATGGCGATCGATGTGTGCAATCCGCTGTATTATCGGAACGATCTGTACGTGCTGGATGGGGATTTCAAGAAGGGGCTGAGTTGTTTGGATGCCAAGACCGGTGCGCGCAAGTGGTTTACGCCATTGAGCAGCGCCACCGTGTTTCGCACCTCACCGACGGGCGCGGATGGGAAGATCTACATCATGAACGAGGCGGCGGAGGTGTGGGTGCTGTCGGCGGCGGATGGGAAGATCATTTCGAAGACATCCCTTGTTACCGAGGGGGCAGCGAGGGCGTCGATCACTGTGGCGCAGGGATGTGTGTTCGTGCATACGGGGAATAAGTTGTATGCGTTCGACAAGCGGTAAGGCCTGTGAGTCGGCGCGGAGGAAAATGGATCTGAAAATACAGAGGTGGTTACTGAAGTGACCAAGGTGGCCACTCAAGTGACCACCCCGGTAGATCGGTTTGGTCATCATCCGGATCCGGTTACCGGGGGCGGCAACCTGAAAGGTCGTCCGGTTGGTGGCGATGGGATTGCGGGGTGCTTGGCATCGGTGGTTGGGCGGCTTGAGCCACATTGGTTCCTCAGGCAGCCGGCAGGCCAATTGCGTTCACGTTTGTAGTGCGGGCTTCAGCCCAATACCGTTCAATGCCCGATATCAAAAATCGAGCCTCCTACCATCATGGCGGTGTTCTAAACGCCCTGTGGCAAGGAGGCTACGATGGTCCGTGTCGGCAAGGAAGCCGCTCAACTGCGGCAGTGGTCCAGCCGCCAG
>JAPLNB010000218.1 GCA_026693085.1 Planctomycetota bacterium
AGAGCGGGGGTGGGGGTATATTCGGGGGGAGGGGTGGGAAGGAGATTCGTCATGGCGTTTGATGGGATGGCGGTGAACCTTGGCAATCTGCATTTGTTGAGCGATGCGCAAACGCGGTCGATTTCGCCGGAGAATCTTGCGGGGGAGAAGGGGAAGGGCGGGATGGCGGTGGAGGGGACGGGGGCGAAGTGTGCGAGGGAGTTGGGGCGGGGATGGAAGATTTCGCCGAGTGTGAAAGTCGAGGTGGGGCAGACGTTGGAGATGGCGGATATTGCGGGGCCGGGGGCGATTCAGCATATCTGGATGACGCCGACGGGACATTGGCGGTATTCGATATTGCGGATTTATTGGGATGATCAGCAGAGCCCGTCGGTGGAGTGCCCGGTGGGGGATTTTTTCGCGTGCGGGTGGCAGGAATATGCGCAGGTGTCGTCGCTGGCGGTGTGCGTCAATCCGGGGTCGGCGTTTAATTGCTATTGGCCGATGCCGTTTCGGAAGCGCTGCCGGATTACGCTGACGAACATCGGGGAAGAGGCGATGACGGTGTATTACCAGATCGATTATGCGTTGGGGCGGGTGGCGGACGAGGCGGCGTGTTTTCATGCACAATTCAGGCGGGTGAATCCGCTGCCGTACAAAGAGGTGTATACGATCGTGGATGGGATTCGGGGGAAGGGGCAGTATGTGGGGACGTATATGGCGTGGGGGGTGAATAATACGGGGTGGTGGGGCGAGGGGGAGATCAAGTTTTACATGGATGGGGATGGCCAGTGGCCGACGATCTGCGGGACGGGGACGGAGGATTATTTCTGCGGGTCGTATAATTTTGAGAATCAGGCGACGAAGCAGTATCAGGAATTTTCGACGCCTTATTCGGGGCTGGCGCAGGTGATTCGGCCGGACGGGGTGTATCAGTCGCAGCAGCGGTTTGGGCTGTACCGGTGGCACATCACGGACCCGATCCGGTTTGAGAAGGAATTGCGGGTGACGATTCAGGCATTGGGCTGGCGGAGCGGAGGGAGGTATTTGCCGATGCAGGATGATATTTCGTCGGTGGCGTATTGGTATCAGACGCTGCCGACGGCGGCGTTTCCGGTGCTGCCGGGGAGGGATGGGTTGGAGGTGGTGTAAAGGGGTTATTTGTTATTCGTTATTATTTATTTGTTAGTTGCTGGTGGCTGATCGATCAGCCGGGGGGCCAGGTTGTTTTGAGGGCGTCGTCGGATTGGCCGTCGAATTCGCGGAGGGCGTATTTCGAGATGAGCGCGTCGAGGTCACGGGGTTGGATATCGATCTTCAGGCATAGCATGCCAATGCAAAAGTGGTAGGTGGAGTAATACCATTTCCCGTTGGAGGCCTTGGCAATAAAGATATCGTCGATTCGCCAATCTTCTTTGCTGCATTTGCTCTTGTAGATGAGCCATTGATCGTCGCCGGCCAGCGCCAGATCTTTGGAAAACCAGGCACCCTCGAAGCGGCTGCCTGGGGGGCAGCGCTTCCGCACGGCGGCAAGCTCCTGGGAGAGCCATTGGGAATCGGCGGCGAGTTTCACAATTTCGGCAACGGCTTGGTTTTTCCAATCGCGGCGGAGGTGCTGCCGATAGACCGGCACGGAGCCGAAAGCCAGCACAACGACGAGGAAGACGAGCAAAGCGATGATGATCGACTTCTTTCGTTTCATCGGGATCTTCCTGGCGCCGGATTATCGAACGGGGCGAGACGCCCGTGCAAGGGGTGATGATATCCCAACGGGGCAGGCGGGCAAGATGGGGGGTGGGGGAAAGGTTAGAAGAGGGGTTGGATGGTATATCGGACGAGGAACCAGGTGATGGCGGCAATGACGGCGGTGCAGGGGATGGTGAGGATCCAGGCGATGACGATGCGTTCGCCCCAGATCCATCGGACCGAGCGGAGGCCGCGGGCGGTGCCGACACCGAGGATCGAGCCGGTGATGGCATGGGTGGTGGAGATGGGGATGCCGAAGCGGGTGGCGACGATGATGGCGGTGGCGGCGGCGGTTTCGGCGCAGCAGCCGCCGACGGGGGCCAGGCGCGTGATGCTGGAGCCCATGGTTTTGACGATTCGCCAGCCGCCGCACATGGTTCCGAGCGCGATGGCGGCGTGGCAGGTGAGAATGATCCACCAGGCGACGGAGTGGGTGTGGCCGAAGAAGCCAAAAGAGTTCATCCAGTTATTGGGGTCGGGGGTGGCCCAGTGTTTGAGGTTTCCGGCGGCGAGGAGCATGACGATGATGCCCATGGTTTTCTGGGCATCGTTGCCGCCGTGGCCGAGGCTGTAGATGCCGGCGGAGAAGAGCTGGAGGCGGCGGAAGAGTTTGTCAACGCGTTGGGGGCTGGCTCGGCGGAAGAGCCAGGCGACGGCGATCATGTTGATCGAGCCGAGGATGAAGCCAATGAGCGGGGAGAGGATGATGAACGCGAGGAGGGGAATCCAGCCTTTCCAGAGAATGACGGGTAGGCCGGCTTTGGCGATCGCGGCGCCCGCGATGCCGGCGACGAGTGCGTGAGAGGAGCTGGTGGGCAATGCGAGGAGCCACGTGATGATGTTCCAGATGATGGCGCCGAACAGGCCGGCGAAGACGACGAAGACATCCACCTGGACGGTGTCGATCAGGCCGGTGCCGATGGTCTTGGCCACGGTCGTGCCGAAGATGAAGGCGGCGACGAAGTTGAAGAAGGCGGCCCAGGCGACGGCGACGGTGGGGGAGAGGACGCGGGTGGAGACGATGGTGGCGATGGAGTTGGCGGCGTCGTGGAAGCCGTTGAGGAAGTCGAAGACGAGAGCGACGAAGATGATGAAGATGATGAGTGTGAGCATGTCCGAGCCCGGTTGTGAGCCAGTGGGGAGATATCAAGGCTGCGTTAAGGGATGATTAAGGCGGCGTTGTGATGAGGTTAAGCGGGCAGGCGGGGTTGGGGGACGGATTGGGTGCGATATGCAACCGATGGGGTGGGTGGTATGATGTGGTATCGAAGGGGTGCGTATGGGCGAAGAAGCCAAGAAAAGCTGGGCGGTGGTGTTTACGATCGGGCATTCGAATCACGAGCCGGGGGTGTTTGTTGAATTGCTTCGGCGGCATGGGGTAGAGGTGTTGGTGGATGTGCGGTCGAGCCCGTATTCGAAATACGCATCACAATTCAACCATGATTCGCTGAAGGCGGTGCTGAATCGGGCGGGGATCAGGCATGCATACATGGGAAGGGAACTGGGCGGCATGCCGGAGGGGGCGGAGTTTTATGATGGGGAGGGGTATGTGCTGTATGGGCGCCTCGCGGCGTTGGCGACGTTCGCTGAGGGGATCGGGCGAGTGATCGATGGGGCGGGGAGGGTGCGGATGGCGCTGATGTGCAGCGAGGAGGACCCGAGCGGGTGCCATCGGCGGCTGCTCTTGGCGAGAGTGCTGCGAGAGCGCGGGGTGGAGGTGAGGCACATCCGGGGCGATGGGAACGTGCAGAGCGAAGAGGAATTGGAGGCTGAGGAGAAGTCGCTTCAGAAAGATGCGGGACAAGGGATGCTGTTTGATATGGGGCAGGTGAAAGAATGGAAATCTACACAATCGGTTTTGCCCAGAAAACAGCCGCCAAGTTCTTCGGAACGCTGAAGCAGGCCGGGATCGGGCGGCTGGTGGACATTCGGCTGAATAATACGTCGCAATTGGCGGCGTTTACCAAGCGCGATGACCTGGCGTATTTCCTGAAGGAGTTGGCGGGGATCGAGTATGTGCATGAGCCGATGCTCGCGCCGACGCAGGACATTCTGGATGCGTTCAAGAAGAACAAGGGGAGTTGGCAGGAGTATGAGCAAAGTTTCCTCGCGCTGATGGCGGAGCGGCGGGTGGAGGAGAAGGTGGATCGGAAGCTGTTTGAGAGACGGACGGTGTTGCTGTGCAGTGAGCCGACGGCGGAGCAGTGCCATCGGCGGCTGGTGACGGAGTATTTGCGCGGGAAGTGGGGGGATGTGGAGGTTGTCCATCTGTAGGGAGGGGCGATGCGGATTCTCGTAAACCATGTGACGCGGATGACGAAGGGGTTCATATGCGTGGCAGGAGTGGACCTGGAGACGAAGAGGCATGTCCGGCCGGTGGTGGCGGGGAAGATGAGCGATCTGCTGCTGGAGCGGTATGGCGGGGTGTTCAATATCGGAGCGGTGGTGGACCTGGGGGTTGTGAATTATTGCGGGTATCCGCCGGAGGTGGAGGACCATCAGTTTCGCCCGAGGCGGGCGGTGAAGCTGGCGGACGCGTCGCCGGTGAAGTTCTGGGCGATGTTGCAGGCGATGGCGACGAGGAGCCTGCGGGGGATATTCGGGGATGAATTGAAGCTGTGCAAGGTGAGGGGGGGGTATTCGTGCGGTTGGCAAGGGGGGTAGAGGTGATCTTGAGCGTGGGGGTGAGCCAGCCGTTTCAGAAGACGGGGGAGGCGGTGGAGAGGCACTGGCTGCAGGTGAACAACTTTCATCTGCAGGATAATCCGGTGTGGAGAGCATGATGGGGCTGTTGGGGAGGGCTCTCAGGGCAACATCCCCGGCGGGATGCCCATGTCGGCCGCCATTTTGGCCATTTGGTCCTTGGCGGCTTGGGCGGCGCGGGATTGGGCGGCATGCACCGCGGCGATGATGACGTCCTCGAGCATTTCGGTGTCGTTGAGGTCGATCTTGGATTTGTCGATTTTGAGTTTGACGAGTTCGAGGCGGCCGTTGACGGTAGCCTGGACTATTCCGCCGCCGGCGTCGGAGGTGACTTCCTTGCGGGCCAGGTCCTCCTGCATCTGCTTCATTTGATCCTGAAGCTCGCGGGCCTTTTTCATCATATCGCCCAGGTTGCCGAGATTGCCGAGGCCTTTCAGGTCGTCGAACATGCTCATGTCAGCTCCAGATGCGGGCGGGGTTAATCGTCCGCCAGCTTGAGGATCGTAGCGTCCAATTCGCGGATCAGCGCGTGGATGAGGGGGGCCTTTCCCAGCTCCTGGCGCTGCTCGTTGGTCAGCCGGGGAGCGGGCGGGGGCATTGGGGGCATGGGCCTCGGCACGGACGGGTCGGCGGAGGGTGTTTGGGGGGAGGGTAGCACATTGGAATGCGGGATGGGAGGGCCGGAATCGGTGGCGGCATCAAGCTCGAAACGGACGCCGGTGGGGCGGCCGAGGATTTGAGTGAAGAAATCGGATACTTGTTCTTTCTTGCCGTTGCGGCCGAGGAGTTTGGGGAAGGTGTCCTGGTCGGCGGCGTAGCGGATGACGGCTTGGTTGTCGTCGATGGCGACGAGGCGGCCGGGGGTCAGCAGGGAATGGAGGGGGGCGTTGCGATCCTGAATGAGACGGAGGAGGTTCTGCCAGACGGCGGGGAGGTTGCTGGAATCGACAGGCTCGATGTTGGACGGAGGGCGAGGCGAGCGGGGTCTGAGAGGGGGGTTGGAAGAGGGAGAGCTTTGCCAGACCTTGCCGGGGCGGGGGAGGTCGTCGTCATCGTCGGCGGAGGAGGTGTCGGCGGGGGGAATTGGCGAGGAATCCTCAACCTGGCGCTCTGCCAGAGCAGCGGCCGAGGGGGAAACCGGATGGAAAACCGTCCCCGTCCCGGTTTTCGACTTCCCGGTTTTGGACTCTAGGGGTACCGGGTCAGGCTTTTTTTTTTGAGCGGAGGGGTCGGTGATTTGGCAGAGAAGGTCGCTGATCGAGGTGAATTGGGCGGCGAGGGCGAGGCGGACCAGGGTGGCGTCGAGGAGTGCACGGCCCGCGGTGGAGGAGCGGAGTTGGCGGCGGAGTTCCTCGAGGATGGTGATGTCCTGGGTGAGGACAATGGGGTCGAAGGATTGGGCTTGCTTGGCCAGGTCGGTTACGGAGACGCCGGCGACTTCGACGAGGTTGGAGTCGGGGCCACAGGTGCGGAGGATGAGGAGGTTGCGGAGGTGGTCGATGAGAGAGACGATCAGGCCATCGGGGGTGAGGCCTTCGGAGATG
Source organism: Planctomycetota bacterium (assembly GCA_026693085.1). Taxonomy (GTDB): domain Bacteria; phylum Planctomycetota; class Phycisphaerae; order Tepidisphaerales; family Tepidisphaeraceae; genus JAPLNB01. Next base: position 5,973 of record JAPLNB010000218.1, read on the forward strand.
AGGCGGTCGGCCTGAGTCAGGACGTCTTTGACGCGGGCTTCGCCGATGGCTTGGGCGAGTTGGAGGATCGATTCGGAGCGTGGGAGGCCCAGGAGCTGTTCGATGGTCTGGGCGGTGAGGTGCTTCTCGCCGACGGAGAGCAGACGATCGAGCAGGGAGAGGGAATCGCGCATCGAGCCGGCGCCGGCCTTGGCGACGAGGATGAGGGCGTCGTCGTCGGCCTTGATTTTCTCGTCTTTGCAGATGTTTTTGAGGTGTTCGGCGATCTCGCGGGTGGGGATGTTGCGGAAATCGTAGCGTTGGCAGCGAGAGAGGATGGTGGGGAGGATTTTTTCAGGCTCGGTGGTGGCGAGGATGAATTTAACGTGCTCGGGCGGCTCCTCCAGCGTCTTGAGGAGGGCGTTGAAGGAGGCTTTGGAGAGCATGTGGACTTCGTCGATGATGTAGATTTTAAAGCGTGAGCGCGCGGGGCGGTATTGGGCGTTGTCAAGGATGACTTCGCGGGTCCTGTCCACTTGGGTATTGGAGGCGGCGTCGATTTCGATGACGTCGATGTCTTCGCCGCGGGCGATGGCGAGGCAGGAGGGGCATTTGCAGCAGGGGTCGGTGGTTGGTCCGGTGGCTTTTTCGCAGTTGAGGGCTTTGGCGAGGATGCGGGCCATGGAGGTTTTGCCGATGCCGCGGGTGCCGCAGAAGAGGTAGGCGTGGGCGATTCGGCCAGAGGCGATGGCTTTTTTGAGGGTTTGTGCGACGTGGTTCTGGCCGACGACCTCGTCAAAGGTGTTGGAGCGGTAACGGCGTGCCAGGACGGTGTAGGCCATAGAACTGATTCCAAGAACGAGACGGCGGGGAGTGTATCAGAAGCGGTAGTGTAGTGAAACGGTGGACGAGCAGCCGGCGCGTGAAATGGCATCAGGACAGGCGGAATCCCATCGCAAACAGAAGCGGTTGGCGCAGTTGCTCCATCCTCTTTTCGCCAAGCGTGGTAATCAGCGGGCCAATCCGGCCTTGGGAGACGGTCTGGATATGGTCCAGGTTGATCGCGCAGTCCTGGGACATGCCGTCCCGGCGGGTCAGGAGGACCTCGGTGGGAATGTCGCGAATGGTGGTGGTGATGGGAGCTACGGTGACTTCGCCGAGGTATTCGAGGGCCGAGTCACGAGTCAGGATGACGACCGGCCGCCGCCTGTCCGGGTGCGAGAATTTGTACCAGCGGACCTCGCCTCGTTTCATCAGTCCCCCCAGGCTTGTTCAGACTCCCAGGAGCCGAACTCGCGAGCAGAAGCGGGTTTCTTCAGATACCCCTCGCGGTGCTTCTTTTCCAGGGAGCGCTCGGCCAGACGCGCCAGGGCCGCCCGCAGAGCTTGCCGGGCGAATGCGGATCGCGTGGTTCCCAGCTTTTCGGCGACCTTATCGACCTCGGCCACGAGGCCTTCGTCGAGCGTTAACTGCACGGTTCGCATCCGTCGGCTCCATGTGGATAGTTATAGCTATTATCGTGTATACTGCCGGCTCGTCAATCGAATTCCAAAAAGGATCGGGAAGCGCCCCAGACATCGTACCCCCCTGGCCGGGATTACGGTGGCGCGGGGAAAGTCGGGACGGGAGCTGCTTGCATGGCTCAAGAAGCTTGATTACCCAAAGCGATCTGCCTCCTCCTCCCCTGGGGAGAAAATGGGGAAGGTGAGGGTCGAGAAGTAGGCGACCAGCGGGGCACACCGCAAAAAAAGACGTAGTGACAAGGGACGATGGGACTTTCGTCGGGCGGGAATTTTCGTAGACTGTGAGGCATCTGAGTCGGCTGTGCGCGACTCGGTGGCATCTGGCGTGAGGTGGAATTGGGAACCTGCAAATCGAAAGGACAGGCACATGGAAGACCATCGGATCATGTTATCAACGCGGGATATTCCGCAGGCGTGGTACAACGTGGCGGCGGATTTGCCGAAGCCGATTCCGCCGCACCGGCATCCGGGGACGGGACAGCCCGTGACACCGGCGGACATGTCGCCGATCTTTCCCATGGGTTTGCTTGCGCAAGAGGTCTCGACGGAGCGGTGGGTTGAGATTCCCGATGAGGTAAGGGAGAAGCTGGCGATGTGGCGGCCGACGCCGCTGATCCGGGCCAAGTACCTGGAGCGGAAGCTGGGGACGCCGGCGCGGATCTACTACAAGAACGAGTCGGTCAGCCCGACGGGGTCGCACAAGCCGAACACGGCGGTGGCGCAGGCTTATTACAACAAGGTGGCGGGGATCAAGCGGCTGGCGACAGAGACCGGGGCGGGTCAGTGGGGTTCGAGTTTGGCGTTTGCGTGCGATCTGTTTGGGCTGGAGTGCAAGGTGTACATGGTGAAGGTGAGTTATCACCAGAAGCCTTATCGGCGGTCGCTGATGCACCTGTGGGGCGCGTCGGTGGTGGCGTCGCCGTCGATGGATACGAATGCGGGGCGGGGGATCCTGGCGAAGGACCCGAATTGCTCGGGCTCGCTGGGGATAGCGATCAGCGAGGCGGTGGAAGATGCCGCGACGCGCCAGGACACGAACTACTCGCTGGGGAGCGTGTTGAATCACGTGTGCATGCACCAGACGGTGATCGGGCTGGAGACGCAGAAGCAGTTGCAGATGGCCGGCGAGAAGCCGGACGTGATTATTGGATGCGCGGGCGGCGGGTCGAACCTGTCGGGGATCGCGTTGCCGTTTGTGGCGCAGACGATGAAGGGGAATGGGCCGCGGCTGTTGGCGGTGGAGCCGGCGGCGTGCCCGTCGCTGACGCGCGGGACGTATGCGTATGACCTTGGCGACACGGTGGGGCTGGCGCCGCTGGCGAAGATGTATACGCTGGGACATACGTTCATGCCGGCGGGGATCCACGCTGGCGGATTGCGATATCACGGCATGGCGCCGGTGATTTCGCTGCTGCGGAACCTGGGGCTGCTGGAGGCGGTGGCATACAAGCAGTGCGAAGTATTCGAGGCGGCGGTGCTCTTCGCCCGGGCCGAAGGCATCTGCCCGGCGCCGGAGAGCGCGCACGCGATCAAGGCGGCGATTGATGAGGCGCTGAAGTGCAAGCAGACGGGTGAGAGCAAGTGCATCGTGTTCAACCTGTCGGGGCACGGGCACTTTGACCTGGGCTCTTATGACGCCTACCTTGCCGGCGAGCTGGAAGACTACGAGTTGCCCGCCGCGGAGATCGACAAGGCGCTGACGGAGCTGCCGAAGGTGTCGGCGGGAATGTAAAGAGGAAATATTCAGATGAACGGGAGCCGGATGGCCGGCTCCCGTTCTTCTTGCGCTGCGGGATGACTACTGGATGGGGCGGACGGTGACGGGGCCGGCGGCGACGCGGCCTTCTTCGCAGAACAGGGCGACGCCACCGCCGCTCAGCGGACGGTCATTGTCGGTGATGGTGAAAAGCAGTTGGTTGTCGATCCAGGCTTGGATCTGAGTGCCTTGGACTTGGAGGGCAAGGTTGTAGGTTTTGGTGAGTTGCCAATCAAAGTGGCATTGGGCAAGGGTGTGGTCGCCGTCGAGGGATTTGATGAGTTTGGCGGTGTTGTCCGGGCAGAGGAGCAGTGCATAGAAGCGTTGGAGGCCTTGGTAGTGTGCGACGACGCCGAAGGACTTGGCCAAGTGGGGAGTCATCGGGGCGCTGACGACGTAGTCGGTCCATTCGCGGGTGCCTTGACTGAGGAGGGTACGCTGTTCGTTGCTGATGAGGCGATAGGTGTCTTCGCTCCACCAGATGCACTGGCCGCTGTCGACCCAGGCGCGTTGCCACATGGTGCTTGGATATTCCGGGCGCTTGAACACCACGTCCGGGGGGCCATCCCAGGTCAGATAGTGCAGCAGCACGCTGCGACAACGAGCCGGATGCTCCGAGCCGATCTCAAGGCCAATGCTGGCGATTGGCGCGCCGCCCGTATCCGGAAGGCGCCATTCCAGCGGGTGCGTACTGCCGGACGGGTCCGGGCGCACGGTCGGGCCGTAGATCCTGCGGAGCGCATCATTTTCGGCATAGATGCTGATGTACAAGCGGCAGTCGAGTGTCGGATCGGCGGGAACGAGAGGGTCCAGGGATACCGAGGCCCGCACAACCTGCCCGGGATACAGCGTTGGTGAGGCGATGAGGGCATAGCCGGGCATTCGGGCGTGGTCGGCGGGGAAGAACGTCGGGGTTGAGATGCGGGCGCATCGCCCCGGGGCAAGGTGATTCAGGAAGAGCATCAGGGCCCGTTGCCCGCCAAGCTCCTTCTGCGGGAGATTGCAGACCGTCACCACGCCGCGGCATTCGGGGCTGTCGTCCGGGGTGAAGCCCTGGACGCTGCCGGGGAGTGAGAAGTGGAAGCGAACACCGCCTTTCGGACGCAGCGGCTCTTGGCCGGCCAGGGCGCGGCCCATGTTGACGATCTTGTAGGTTTCGGTGACGGCATCGGAGATGCAGCGGCCGCCGTCGGCGGTGGGGAGGTAGAGGCGGTCGGCGACGGGGGAGCGGAAATCGGGGCCGGCGTCGATGCCGGGCAGGCCGAGCTTGATGCCCATGAAGCAGCCGACGTTGCCGGAGTTGCAGTCGGTGTCCCAGCCGCAGGTGTTGGTGATCATGAGGGCTTTTTGGAAGTTGTCCTGGCTGTAGAGGATGCCGAGGATGACGACGCCGTGGTTGGGGACGATGTGGCAATTGCCGCCGTATCTGTCGTAGCCGTAAGTTGCGAGCATGATATCGGAGAAGGCTTTGCGCCAGTCGGGTTCTTTGGCGTGGAAGCCGCGGAGGTCGGCGATCATGCGGGCAATGGTGCTGTCTTTGGGGATGAAGGTGAGGGCGGCATCAAGGATCTTGCTGAGGTCGGATTCGACAAAGGCGAGGGATTCCATGGCGGCGAGGACCTGGGCGCCGTAGACAGCTTGGCCGTCGTGGGAGACGGAGGCGGCGCGTTTGGCGAGGGAGGCGGCGAGTTGGGGATCGCCGGGGGCGACCATGGCGAAGCCGTCGATGAAGATCTGGGCGCCGATTTGTTCGGCGACGACTTTGCTGTTGAGTTCGATGGAGCCGGAGCGTGGGGCGGGGATGCCGTGTTTGAGGCGTAGGAAGGCGGTGTGTTCGGTGGACATGCCCATGCCGCCCCACCAGAGGATGGTCTTATTTTCGATGATGTAATTGAGCCAGGACTGGCCGATTTGGGCGGCGGTGAGGTTGGGGGAGTTGCCGTAGTCTTCGAGGGCGCGGAGGAAGGTGAAGGTGCCGGAGATGTCGTCGTCGGTGACGATGAGGGGGAGGTTGAGTTTTTCGTGGACGTAGTAGTTGATTTCGCCAAGCTCTTTGAGGATTCGGTCGTGGGGCCAGCCTTCGAAGGGTCGGCCGAGGTAGACGCCGATGATCTTGCCGAGGACGCCGGCGTAGACGCGTTCGAGGTAGTCTTGAGGGATTGGCATGGGGGCAGAATAGCGGAGGGAGCGGAGGAGGAAAAGGCGTTTGGGAATTTGGTGGGCAGTGGCGGGGTGGGGTAAGTGCTTGTGTGGGAAAGATTTGGGGCGGGATTGGGTTCGTTTTGTTGGGACGAGATTGAAGGGGGGAGGGGGAAGTCAGGGTTCAGGGTTCGGGGTTCAGGGTTCGGGGGGAAGATCCCCCTTTGCTCATCCAAAAACCACCTAAAAGTCACGCGGGAACCACCCGGAAACCACCGTTTTCTCCCCCTTTGCTCCCCCTTTTCCACCCCGCCGGACCCCCTGGTGGTCTTGGGGGGCCTTTGGATTGACAAGGGGTTGGGGGAGTTTTGATTTTCGAATGGCGATTTTCGAGTGGGGGAAATGGGTTC
>JAPLNB010000219.1 GCA_026693085.1 Planctomycetota bacterium
CGGGCGGCGGTGGGACTTGGACAACGCCGAGGCGGTGATGGCGTTGGAAGCGATGTATCAGAGCCACCTGTGGGATCGCTACTGGGCCAAAGCACTATGCCATCAAAACTAACGCGCCGCCCGAATTATTGGGCACACCCGTTTCGCATTGACGCTGCCTTTCCGGCGAAATACCATGGTCCGGAGGTTGGTCCTCCGCGACCAGACAACGCAATGAAATGTGACAACTGCAATAAGCCGGCTACGGTGCATCTCACGGAAATCCGCAACGGCAAAAAAATCGAGAAGCACCTCTGCGAGCAATGCGCTGCGAAAAGCGAGGGGGTGCCCGCCATTAAAGGACATACCCCCATCAACGAGCTGCTCACTAATTTCGTCATGGCCCACTCCGGCATGCAGAAGGACATGGGCGCCACCTGCGATCAGTGCGGCATCTCCTGGGCAGAGTTCCGACAGCACGGCCTGTTCGGCTGCGAACATGACTACGATGCCTTCGAAAAAGACCTCAGCCCACTCCTCCAGCGGGCTCATGAAGGCGCCACTCATCACGTCGGCAAGTCGCCCGTCCGCGCCGGCGGCTCAGGCGCCGCACCCAAGCCTAAACACAAACTCGTCGATATTACCAAGCTCCGTAAAGAACTGGCCCGTGCCGTCGAACTCGAAGACTACGAGCGGGCCGCCAAACTCCGTGACCAAATCCGCCAGGCGGAAGAAGGATAGTTCTCGGTTTTTTGATCCGCCGTCTGCAATTCCGAAATCAAGAATCGAAAATCCAATGAAACTCAGCGACCTGACCAACCACGCCGGCGAATGGCTCCGCGGAAGCGGACCACAATGCGAGATCGTCATCTCCTCCCGCATCCGTCTCGCCCGAAACATCGGCGGCTTCCCCTTCCTGGCCCGCGCCAGCCGACACCAGCGACAAGTCCTCGAGGCCCGCATCCGCGACACCATCCTCAATGCCCAGGTCGCCTCGCAGATGCTCTACATCAACCTCGAAGACGCGCCACAGATGGACCGCGACCTCCTCGTCGAACGCCACCTCATCTCCAAGCCCCACGCCATGGCCGAGGGCGCCCGCGGCGTCGCCGTCGCTGAAGATGAGACCGCCGCCATCATGGTCAACGAGGAAGACCACCTCCGCATTCAGGTTCTCCGCTCCGGCCTCCAACTCGAAGAAGCCTGGGATCAAATCAACGAAATCGACGACAAACTCGAAGCTAAGCTCGACTTCACCTTCCACCCACGCTTCGGCTACCTCACCGCCTGCCCCACCAACGTCGGCACCGGCCTCCGTGTCTCCGTCATGCTCCACCTGCCCGCCCTCAAACTCACCGGCGAAATCGAAAAAGTCTTCCGAGCCGCCAAAGACATGCGCCTCGCCGTCCGTGGCCTCTACGGCGAAGGAACCGAAGCCACCGGAGACTTCTACCAGATCTCCAACCAAACCACCCTCGGCAAATCCGAAGACGACACCATCTCCGAATTCAAACTCCACGTCGTCCCCAAAATCGTCGATTACGAGCATCATGCTCGCCGCCAACTCCTCAACGACCGCACCGTCGCCCTCGACGACAAGGTCTGCCGCGCCCTCGGCCTCCTGCGCTCCGCCCGATTGCTCGCCAGCGAAGAAACTCTCTTCCTCCTCAGCCACGTCCGCATGGGTGTCAACCTCGGCCGCGTCAAGGACGTCGACCTCCGAACCATCAACGAACTCTTCCTCCTCACCCAGCCCGCCCACCTTCAGAAAATCCAGGGCCGCAAGCTCGAAGGCGACCTCCGCCGCGCCGCCCGCGCTGACTACATCCGCCAACGCCTCAACGGCAAATAACCCCTCGCAACCCAAATCCCTCGCGCAATGACAAAGCCCCATGGCGCTGCCGTGCGTCCTCTCCCACCTTACCTCTCAAGTCAAGAATCGTCATGCCAGAGTCAATCCGTGGCATTGGCCAACCGCCCCCATCCCATTTCATTTCCTCATCAGTATAATGTTCCGCTGTCTCATCACGATCTGTGGAAAGGCATAATCTCATGAACTCTCAAGAAGCAACGATCCTGACTTCGATTGCGGCGCTCCTCGCCCTCGCCTTATCCTGCCAATCAACCAGCAAAGCCGTCGCCGTCCCTGAAAAGCTGGTCGGCAACGTCAAGATCGCTCAAGGCCCCTTCGACCCCACCTTCAATTCCTTCGCCAAGACCTACCAGTACCCCGAATGGTTCCGCGACGCCAAGCTCGGCATCTGGGCCCACTGGGGACCCCAGGCCGTCCCCATGATGGGCGACTGGTACGCCAAGCATATGTATGTCCAGGGCCATCCCCAATACAAACACCACCTCGAAACCTATGGCCACCCCTCCAAGGCCGGCTACAAAGACATCATCCCCCTCTGGAAAGCCGAAAAGTGGGACCCCGATCGCCTCATGGCCATGTACAAGAAAGCCGGCGCCAAATACTTCGTCTCCATGGGATCCCACCACGACAACTTCTACCTCTGGAACTCCAAACTCCACAAGTGGAACTCCGTCAACATGGGCCCCAAACGCGACGTCGTTGCCGACTGGCAAAAAGCCGCCAAGAGCCTCGGCCTACGCTTCGGCGTCTCCGAACACCTCGGCGCCAGCTTCACCTGGTTCCAGGATAGCCACAAATCCGACAAAACAGGCCCCCTCGCCAACCTCCCCTACGACGGCGCCGACCCGCAATACCAGGACCTCTTCCACTTCCCCGCCAAGCCCGGCGACACCAGTTGGTACAGCAACGACCCCAAGTGGCACGCGCAATGGTATGAGCGAATCAAGGAACTCGTCGACAACTACCAGCCCGACCTCCTCTACACCGATGGCGGCGTCCCCTTCAACAACGAAGTCGGCCGCAGCATGATCGCCCACCTCTACAACTCCAGCGCCGCCCGCAACGCCGGCAAAACCGACGTCGTCTACACCTGCAAGCAACAGTCCAACGGCATGTGGGTCGAAGACCTCGAACGCGGCGTCATGCCCGGCATCCGCCCTCACCCCTGGCAAACCGATACCTCCATTGGCGACTGGTACTACAACAAAAACTGGAAGTACCGTGGCGCCGACTGGGTCATCCAGATGCTCGTCGATATCGTCTCCAAAAACGGCAACCTCCTCATCAACGTCGTCCAGCGCCCCGATGGCTCCCTCGACCCAGAAGCCGAAAGAACCCTCGACGAAATGGCCGCCTGGATCGCCATCAATGGCGAAGCCATCTACGGAACCCGCCCCTGGCTCATCCACGGCGAAGGCCCTATCCGCGCCAAGGGTGGCAGCTTCGGTGAAGACTTCAAGTACTCCGCCTCCGACATCCGATTTACCACCCAAGGCGACAAAACCCTCTACGCCTTCGCCCTCGGCTGGCCCACCGATGCCAAACTCACCATCCGCTCACTCGCCAAGTTCCCCGAAGTCACCGCCAAGATCACCGCCGTCTCCCTCCTCGGACACCCCGGCCAACTCCAGTTCTCCCACAACGCCGACGGCCTCACTATCCAACTCCCTCCAAACAAACCTTGCAACTACGCCGTCGCACTCAAGATCACCAGTGAAAACCTCCGCGGATTCAAACCCGAACTCGCCGCCCCCAAAGTCCAAACCATCCAGCCCGACCCCTCCGGAAACTTCACCCTCAACCCCGACGATGCCGACCTCAAAGGCACCCTCCACACCGAAAACCAAGGCGGACAACCCAACATCGGATTCTGGGACAACTCCACCGATTCCGCCGCCTGGAAAGTCAGTTTCAAACAGCCCGGCAAGTTCAAAGTCACCGCCAGTTGCGCCACCACCCATCCCGAATCCGTCTTCATCATCGAAGCCGCCACCGAGAGACTCGGCGGCAAGCTCACCTCCACCGGAGCCTGGGACAAATTCACCGAAGTTGACGTCGGAACCCTCGAAATCAAACAGCCGGGCAACCAGACAATCGCCATCCACCCCCGCGACGCCGAAAGCTGGAAAGCCATCAACCTCCGCTGGATCAAACTAACCAAAACCACCCCCTGACCCCACACACTCATCTTCCCCACTCACCCCTTCGTCGCCCCGCCCACCGGCTCTCGGGTCACCACGGCCCCCGTCCCCTTGATCTCCAGCATCCTTTGCAGCGCCACCGTCGCCCACTTCCGCGTCTCGCTATCCACCTTGATCTGATTCACCACATGCCCCGCCACCAGATTCTCCATCACCCAGCACAAATGCGGCAAATCGATCCGGTACATCGTCGTGCACAAACACTGGCACTCGCTCAGCACGATAATCTTCTGCTCCGGATGCTCCTGCCGCAGCCGATTCACCAGGTGAACCTCCGTCGCGATCGCCCATTCGCTTCCCGCCGCCGCCGCCTCAACCGTCTTCACGATATACGCCGTGCTCCCCGCCATATCCGCCTTCTGCACCACCTCCCAATTGCACTCCGGATGCACAATCACCTTCATCTTCGGCCACTTCACTCTCACTTCATCCACATGCTCCGGCCGAAACAACCCATGCACCGAGCAATGCCCCTTCCACAGCACAAACTGCGCCCTCACTACCTCCTCTTCCATATTCCCCCCCATCTGGCGCGTCGGATCCCACAACACCATGCTCTCCAGCGGCCATCCCATCCCATACGCCGTATTCCGCCCCAAATGCTGATCCGGCAGGAAAAGCACCTTCGGCTTTCCTGACCCCTGAACCCTCTCCCCTGAACCCTGCTGCAACGCCCACTCCAACACATTCCGGCAATTGCTGCTCGTGCATACCGCCCCCCCATGCTTTCCCACAAACGCCTTGATCGCCGCCGAACTGTTCACATACGTGATCGGCACAACCCGCTGCCCTCCGCACGCCTGCTCAAGCTGCGCCCAGCACTCCTCCGTCTGATCCAGACTCGCCATGTCCGCCATCGAACACCCCGCCCCCAAGTCCGGCAGAATCACCTTCACATCCTCATCAGTCAATACATCCGCCGACTCCGCCATGAAGTGCACCCCACAAAACACCACATACTCGATCCCCTTCTGCTCCGCCGCCCGCCGCGACAACTCAAAGCTATCCCCCCGGAAATCCGCAAACTCAATAATCCCATCCTGCTGATAATGATGCCCCAGAATCACCAGCCTCCCTTTCAGCTTCGCTTTCGCATCCCCAATGCGCACCCTCAGCTCCGCCTCACTATGCTCGCTGTAAATCCCCGGTAACGGCTGTTGCCACACTCCAGGCATCGTTCTCCTCTGTCAAACAGAACTCCAATTCTACAATGATATCACCGTTCTTGTCCGCAGTCGTCTCCTCCCACTCGCCCATTCCCCCTTTCCAATTCCCCACACCACGCCCCGGCCCACCTTTTGCTTATCCATTCCCAATGGCAGTTGTCGCTGCGTGGATTTGCCCACGCATCGGGCAAGCTCCGGAACAGGTGTGGCATGTTGCCTTCCAATTGGGCAGAATACCCACACCGTTTGACGTAGCACTGCATTTTACACTTGGAAAAGGAGATCTCCGTGATTCGTCGAACCTCTCTTGCGGCGGCTGCTGCCGTCCTCTCTGTCATCAGTTCCCTGCGCGCCGAGCAGCCCACCACCCGGCCTGTCTACATGCAGGAAGCTGCCACCACCACCCCGGCCGCCGAAGACCGCCCCCTCATGGCACTGCTCACCTCCGCCGGCATCGGGAAAACACTCAAAGACAACAACATCAACGTCTACGGCCACCTCGAAACCTCCTACATCTACAACTTCGCCGGCGCCAACAAAAACATCTTCGGCAACGTCTTCGAACCCCGCTCCAACCAGTTCCTCGGCAACCAGCTCGACCTCACTGTCGAACGAACCGTCAACGTCACCAAGGACAAGTGGGACATCGGCGGCCGCGCCGAAGTCATCTACGGCACCGACTCCCAATACATCCACTCCAATGGCCTCAACTGGTACCCCGGACCCGATGAGCCTCAATACCAGGTCGATCTCAACCAGCTCTATTTCGACCTCGCCATCCCCGTCGGCAACGGCCTCCGCATCCGCGCCGGAAAGTTCGCCACCCTCCTGGGCACCGAAACCATCAGCCCCACCACCAACGCCCTCTTCACCCACTCCTACCTCTTTAACTATGCCGCTCCCATCACACACACTGGCATCATGGCCACCTACCAGCTCGACGACAACTGGCTCGTCGAAGGCGGCATCTTCCGCGGCTGGGATCAGTCCATCGACGACAACAACGGCTCCATCAGCTACCACCTCAAGCTCGGATACACCTCCACCGACAAGAAACTCGGCGCCATCGTCCAGACTGTCACCGGCCCCGAAACCCCGGATGACACCGGCGACTACACCACCGTTTTCGACTTTCAGCTCACCTACGCCTTCACCGACAAATTCTCCGTCGCTGCCAACTCCGACATCGGTTACGCCTCCAACGCCGCCCCCGATGGCGACACCGCCTGGTGGTACGGCATCGCCGGCTACGCCGCCTACAAACTCAACGACACCTTCACCCTCAACGGCCGCGGCGAATGGTTCCGCGACGACGAAGGCGTCCGCATCGGCGTCGCTGCCAACTACTTCGAAGTCACCGCCGGAATCGCCATCACCCCCTTCCCCAATGACAAAACCCTCAAAAACCTGATGATCCGCCCAGAACTCCGCGGCGATTTCTCCACCGAACCCGTCTACAACAACTCCTCAGACAACGAAATGTACACCGCCGCCATCGATATGATCTTCAAGTTCTAACCATCCCAAGCAGCAAGTCCGCCCCACACGCCGGCTTGCCTCTCCCCGTCTTTCCCCTCGCCCGGTACCCCGGGAGAGGGGCGGGGTGAGGGTTTCCTGCAATTCGCCCCCGTTCTCGACATCGCCCTCTTTCGCCGTCCCGTCTTCGACTTCGCTCGCGGTTTCGCGACCCCAATCCCCTTCGCTACGCCGCTACCATTCAAAGCAAAATCCCTCCCATTTTATAACACAAACTTCCCACTGGACACGGCGTCTTATTAATTGATGAGATAATCGGTTGCTCATCAGGAGTGGCGCCATGATCAAGGTCAAACACCTGCTGGACCCCATCGAAAACGACGACGGCGTACGCCTCTGGGTCGAGCCCATTGGCCTTACCAGGGACCTCCGCCAGTGGTGTACCGTCGATCACATCCTCTGCCACCTCGGCCCTCCCCTTGGACTCTGGGAATGGTTCGACGAACACCCCGATGGCTACCCCTACTTCCGCGCCACCTACCACGATTGGCTCGCCAAAGGGAAATACAGACCCGCACTCCAGGAACTCGCCTGCGCCGCCCAACGCCAAAACTTCACCCTCATCTACCAAGGCGACGACCCCGCCCACAACACCGCCACCGCCCTCCACGAGTTCATCAGCGAATTGGCCAGCTATTGTCCGCCGGAAACCTGACTGAAACACCAAGCCCAAACGGCGGATCGGCGAAATTCCCTCGCCGATTCGCCGTTCCCACGTCTCAACCTCGTCCCATCTCCTCCAGCATCCCCGGGTCCACCTTCGCCTTCACCGTTCTTCGATCCAATCCCAAACGCCTCGCCGTCTCCTCATAATTACGCGTCTGCGCCTGCACCAGCGTCACATACCGCCTCAACAACTCCTCCGCCGTCAAACTCCCGTTCATCACCGCCTCCGCCAAACCCTGCCTCGCCCCCTTCCCAGGCATCTGCGCCGGCCAATACTCCCCACGGATCAACACATTCCTCATACACTGCTCCAACTCCCGGAAATTCCCCGGCCACGGATACTCCCGACCCAGATGCTTCCCAATCCACTTCTCCACCTCCTCCGTCAATGCCTCCGCCTCCTTCTCATACCTCCCGTCCGCCCTCGTCTCCCCCCGCGGCTCCGTCAGATTCGCTGCAATGAACATAATCAGGTTCCGCAACTCCTGCGGCGAATCCTGCAATATCTCCCTCAAACTCGGCGTCACAATCATGTCCGAACACAGCCGGTAATAAAAATCCGCCCGTATCCGCCCCGCCTGCATCTCCTTTGCCAGATCCCGGTTCGTCGCCGCGATGATCTTCCCCTCAAACCGCCGGCTCGCCGTGTCACCCAGCCGTTGAAACGTCCGCGTCTGCAACACCCGCAATAATTTCACCTGGATCGCACCGTCAATCTCCCCAACCTCATCCAGAAACACCGTCCCCAGTCCCCGGCAAGCCTCCAGCCACCCCGTCCGATCCTCCAACGCCCCCGTAAACGCACCTCGCCTGTGCCCAAACAACTCCGACTCAATCAACGTCGGCGACAACGCCGACAAATTCAACGCGGAAAACAAACCCTTGAAATCCTCTGTGAACGCAAGCGCCTTCGGATCAAATGGAATATACCGCGACAATGCTATGGCCCTGGCCACCAATTCCTTCCCCGTCCCGCTTGGACCCACGATCAGCGTCATGAAGTCCGCCATCCGATCCCACAACACCCGCTCATACCGCTCCATGTCGTTCGTGAAAATCGACTGCCACACCGCCGCCCGTAGCCGCGCTGCAGGCATCGACCGCCCGATGATGTTCTGAAAAATATGATGAAACGCCCGCCTCACCTGGAAAAAGCTCGCGAACATGTGGTGCGGCGAATACCGCGGCTCGATTTTCACTCCCGGAATCGACAAGTACCTCCAATAATCCCCCTCAAACTGCCGGTACGCCGTCACCCGCTTCCCCGTCTTCGCCTCTCCATCCCGGATGATCTCGTTCGAGATCTCCCGCGTCCGGTGATACAGCAAATACAGCACATTGTCCTGATACAGATCCAATTCCTGCTGCGTCGCCGCCTGCCCTGCCGACAGCCTTCCCCACACCGTCTCCACCAGCTTCTCCACGCGCTGCTGCACCCGCGGAATATTCGCCCGCTCCCACTCCAGACTCGCCGACGCATTCCACACCGCCCCCGACTCCACAAACTCCTCCCCCAACGCCTCCCGCTCATACTGAATCCGCTCCGGCACGAACGGGTTGCAGTACGTCAGCTTCGCCAGCGTCGTCGCCAGCACCCGCTCACCTTCCGATAGAACCGCCATCGCTACCTCCCACCACACAAGTCCTTCTATAGGTCGGACAGAAAATGCAGGGCACTTATACAACAAATGACCGAAGAATTCACCCCCACCGCAACCTCCCTCTCCTTAACCTCCCCACCCCCAATCCATTGCGCATTCCCTCACCTCTGGCACGCAAATCGCTCCTCTATCCGCCGATGGAAGCCCCCAACCTCTTCATCGCTTGGATCGGAGTATTCCCCGGCGCCCTCGCAGGTTCCATCCAAGGACTCTTCTTCCATCGCGACGACTTCCTCGAAGTGAAAATCCTTCTCGCTATCTCACGACAATTCATTCAGGAGCTGCGATGAAACATACCGGTCCAAAAAAAATCGAAACCTTTCTCGCCACCATGCGTCTATGCTGCTGGCGTCTACGATCGGAACTGGCTGCCGCGACAACCATGTTCCCCTTCATGGCCGCCCCGGGGCGCTTCCTCTTTCTTCCCGACTCACCCACCACACGCCCCCCAACGTTAACGGCCAGCAAATGACCAGTGACAAATAATGAATAATGAATAATCAATATCAACTAACACCACCCCGGAATTGAAGGGAGCATTCCATGGACAAGACCGTCTTCTTCACCGAAGCCTGCCAATGCGTCTTCCTCTGCCTCGGCCTCGTCTGCGCCGCCCTTGCCCTCTTCACCCACCTCGCCAACCGCGATCACGCCAACGAATAACGCCGCCCCTCTGCTACCAAGGCTCCACGCCCACACTCCCACACTCCGACACCCCGACACTCCCCCATTCTCCTTCGTCCTGAGCGATCCTGTATTACCGGACCTCACCCCGC
>JAPLNB010000220.1 GCA_026693085.1 Planctomycetota bacterium
TATTGTCATATTGCTTTACTGCGGTGGCGAGGAAGAGAGCGGGGCCTTTGGCGGTTGGCTCGGGGGGAAGGGGGTGGAGTTGGGGGGAGGAGAGGGGGGCGTCGGTGAGGAGTTGGAGGATGGTGGCGGGGGGGAAGCCGAGGGTGAGTTGGCCGAGTTGGCGGCGGAAGTCGTCGCGGTCGTGGGGGAGGAGGTCGATGATGACGGCGCGGCCGGTGGGCTTGAGGATGCGGGACATTTCCTTGAGGACGGTGAGGGGGTCGGGGGAATAAGTGAGGGCGAGGATGAGCATGGCGGCGTCGCAGGAGGCGTCGTCGATGGGGAGGGCGGTGAGGTCGGCGCGGAGGAGGTCGACGTTTTTATGATTTGCGAGGCGGCGGGTGGCGGATTTGAGCATGGGGGGGGAGTTGTCGATGCCGATGACTTTCTCGACGTGGGGGGCAAGTTGTTCGATGGCTTTGCCGGTGCCGCAGCCGAGGTCGGCGATGATGGAATCGCGGGGGAGGAGGGCGGCGAGGGCGGCGAGGGCGAAGGATTGGCCGTAGAGGTCGGTGCGGAGCTTGTCCCATTGTGAGGCGGCGTTGGCGAAGAAGGCTTGGCCATTGGCTTGTTTCTCGCGGAGGCGGCGGGTGAGGCGGAGCTCGTCCTGGCGGTGGGTGGCCCAGTCCTGGGTTTGCTGGCGGGCGAGGGCCCAGAGGCGTCGGGCGGACGGGTCAAGCTCGTCTTGGATCATGCGGTAGAGGTGGGTGGTGGCTTGGCGGTGGTTTCTGACCCAGCGTTGGTCGGCGAGGACCTTGAGGTGGCGGCTGACGGTGGATTGGGGGAGCTGGAGGACGTCGCAGAGCTCGACGACGCCAAGCTCGTGGTGTTCGAGAAGGCGGAGGAGGCGCAGGCGGGTGGGGTCGGAGAGGCACTCCATCCAGGCGAAGAGGGCGTGGGGTTGAGGGGGCGGGTATACCATCAGTGTATCCGGATTATCGGATGGATGGAGGGGGAAGTCAAGGGGGAATGCGATCGAGTGCGGGGGGGAAATGAGTCTGTTTGCGGGGATGAGCACATTCGCGGATACGAGGCGCGCCCGTTCGTTTGGGAGGGTATTTCAGTCGAACTGGGGGCGAAGGTGCTGGGGGTCGGGGCCTTGATACCAGCCGCCGGGTTTGAGGGAGATTTTTCGCAGGCCGGTGGTTTTGCAGGCCAGGAGGAGTTGTTTTTCGAGGCCGGCGAGGAGGAGCTGTTTGAGGTCGTAGAGATGGGATGAGCTATCGACGAGGACGGTGAGGGTTCCGCGGGTGAGAGATTCGAGGGTGCAGTGATCGAGGAGGAGGCGGGGGACGAGTTTTTCCCAGATTTCGGCGATTTTACCGAGCTTTTTGTGGCGTTTTTCGACGGATTTGAAGAAGGTGATGATCTGGGTGCCGAGTTGGGCGAGTTTGTGGGGTTCGGTGCCTTTGACGCGCTGGAGGCGGCGCAGCTCGGCTTCGCGACGCTGTTGGGGGAACAACTGCATTTTATCTTTGGCCCGCTGGTGATCGCGATTACTGGAGATTCACGGGCATGATGACGTACTGGAAACTGGGGCCGCCTTTGAGGAGTCCGGGGCGATTGCCGGCGCTGGCTTCGAAGGAAACTTCTTCGGCCGCGACGACCTTGAGGGCATCGATGAGGAAGGCGGGGTTGAAGCCGATATCGAGGTCGTCGCCTTCATATTTGCAGGGGAAGTTGACGGTGGCTTCGCCGGCGCCGGGGGATTGGCTGGAGAGGACGAGGCCTTTTTTGGAGAAGGACATGCGGACGCCTTTGCTTTCCTCGTTGGTGAGGAGGGAAGCCCGCTTGATGGCGCTGAGGAGTTCGAGGGTGGCGGCGGTCATTTTTTTGTCGGCGTCTTTGGGGATAACGTCTTCGTACGGGGGGAATTGGCCTTCGACGAGGATGGAGCTGAGGGTAGCGTTGGGGGTGTGGACGACGATCTGGTTTTCGCGGAGTTGGAAGCCGACGGCCTCTTCGGGGTCGGTGAGGAGGCGTTCGATCATGGCGAGGGCTTTGACGGGGATGATGGCAAGGGAGCCTTCCTTGGGGGTCTTGCCGCTGCTGATAAGGTCTCCGCGGGCTTCGGCCAGACGGCGGCCATCGGTGCTGACGAGGCTGACCTGTTTGCCTTTGACATTGAGGAGGACGCCGTTGAAGGCGTAGCGGGTGCTTTCCTTGGCGGCGGAGAAGATGGTTTGGGCGATGAGCTGCTTGAGTTGGCCGGCGACGATTTCGAAATCGGATTCGCCTTCGTACCCGGGGATTGGGGGGAAGCCTTCGGTAGGCTGGGTGTAGATTTTGAAGAGGGAGTCTTGACCTTTGACCTGGACCATTTCAGCGGCGGATTCGATGGAGAGGGTGTCATCGACGCTTTCGCGGACGATGTCGCGGAGGCGATCGGCGGAGACGAGGAGTTCGCCTGGCTCGGAGATTTCGACCTGGTTATCGCGATAACGGATGGCGACTTCGAGGTCGGTTGCACTAAGGGTAAGTTCGTTTCCTTCGGCGGTGAGCTTGACGCATTGGAGCGCGGGCTTGGGGGTTCTGGAAGCCACAACGCTACCGGCGACCGTCAGGGCTTCCAAGAGTGCAACACGATTGCAAATGACTTTCATAGATCTGACCTTTCGCCTGCTTAAGAGAAATCCGGCGGCGAGTTCTTGTGGCACCGAACCTCTTGCCAGGATTGCTGCAGTATAACTGTACTGAAGGTCTTAAAAAACTCAAAGACAGTCATAGTAATAGTAAGGCCTGTTGTATTGTGGAAAACTTCATAGCTATAATTTCAAGTTGATATCATTAAGTGGTTTATGGTCTATATTATGCGGCTGGCGGTGTGGATAACCTGTTGGCATTGCTGTTGGGTGTGGTTGGCAGAAGGGAGGGTTTGTGCCATGGGTATGGGCGCCGGGGCGGGATCTGTCGCGCAGTGGCGGGTTTGGTAGACGGCCAATCGCCAGTAAAAATCACGTTTTCCACCGGGTGTGCACGGGTACTGTTGAGTGAGTGAATATTACAGGATGGCGTGGAGTGATTTGGGGTAGCATTAGTGTGGGTATTTCATTAGTGCATGATTATAGGAAGGTGATGGTTCGGGTGTTTCAGTATTTGTGGGCGTTGCCGACCACGGTGGTGGGGCTGGTTTTTCTGCCGGTGGCGTTGGTGAGCGGCGGGGATGCTCGGGTTGTGGATGGGGTGCTTGAGATCCATGGCGGCGCGGTGCGGTTTCTGCTGGCGCACTGTACATTGCTGCGAGGGGGGGTATTGGCGTTGACGCTGGGGCATGTGGTTCTGGGACGGGACGCGTGGGCGCTGGAGTTTACGCGTGGGCATGAGCGGATCCATGTTCGGCAGTGCGAGCGGTGGGGGCTGTTTTTCATTCCGGTGTATTTGCTGGCGAGCCTCGCGATTTTGGCATGGGGCGGGCATGCATACAAGGATAATCCGTTTGAGCGTGAGGCGTATAAGAAGTCGTAGGGCTTAGCGGGGTTTGATGGCCCAGCGGTAGAAGTAGACGGCGGCGAATTGGAGGACGAGCATCATGACGATGGCGGGGCCTTCGAGGATGAATCGCCAGCGATCGCTGATGAGGGTTCCGGCCACGGCGGCGATCAAGCCGACGGTGGCAGAGGAGGCCAGGACGATGCCGATGCGCTGGCTGAGGAGCAGGGCTGTTGCGCCGGGGAGGACGAGAAGGGCGGTGACGAGGAGGGTGCCCATGAGGCGCATGCCGGCGATGATGGTGATGGCGACGAGGACAATCAGAAGGTAATGGATGAAGCGGACCGGTACGCCGGAGACGGCGGCGAGCGCAGGGTCGAAGCAGTAGGCGACGATCTCCTTGCTGAGGCCGAGGGTGACCAGAAGAACGATGGCACAGATGGCGAGCGAGGCGGCGGTATAGGCTGGGGAGAGCTGGCTCATGTGGCCGAGGAGGTATTCGTCCCAGCCGGGGGGTGTGGCGGCGGCGCGGACGTGGGAGTAGATGCCGTAGGCGATGAACCCCCAGGCGAGAGCGGCGACGAGGAAGATGCCGATAGCGGTGTCGGTGCGGACGTGTTCGTTGCGGGTGACGTAGCCGATGCCGATGGCGGTGCAGATGCAGAAGAGGACGGCGACGGAATAGACGCCTTGTTGGGAAGAAAGGAAAGAGGCGGAGGGGAAGAGGAGGGCGAGGATCCAGGCGGTTCCGGCGCCGCCGAAGCCGGCGTGGGCGATGCCTTCGCCGATGAAGGCCCATCGGCGGAGGACGACGAAGACGCTAAGAAGGGCGCAGGCGGTTCCCATCGCAGTCGCGGTGACGAGGGCGTTTTGCAGGCTGCTCATTGCCAAGGGGCAGAAGCACATGGGGAACCTCTGGGGGTTCAGGGCTTGCTCTTTTCTTTCAGCACGCGGGCGGCTTGGAGATCGCAGGCGAAGAACTCGTGGACAAGGTCGGGGGGCAGGCGTTCGAGGGCATCGTGGCAGTGCAGGGTGACGTTGAGGCAGGCGATGCGATCGCTGATGGCGGTGACGGCTTGGAGGTCGTGGCTGACGAAGACGACGGTGAGTTTAAGTTCGTGTTTTAGATTACGGAGGAAGTCGATGAAGCGTTGGCGGCCGGAGGAGTCGATGCCTGTGGTTGGCTCATCGAGCAGGAGGAGGCTGGGTCGGCCAGCGAGCGCGCGGGCAAAGAGGGCGCGTTGTTGTTGTCCGCCGGAGATGGAGCCGATGGGGCGTTGGGCGAGGTCTGGGATGCCGACGCGATCGAGGAGCCAGTCAACGAAATCGAGGTCGTCGGGCTTGTGGGGCTTGAGCAAGCCGGTTTTGCCAGCGAGGCCGAGACGGGCGAGTTGACGGACGGTGATGGGGAAATCGCGGGGCAGGTTGTAGTTCTGGGGCAGGTACCCGATGAGGTCGCCGCGGGCGATGGCGGCGCGGGGAGTGAGTCCCTCGATGGTGATGGTTCCGCGGGTTGGTCGAAGGAGTCCGAGGAAGAGGCGGAGGAGGGTGGTTTTGCCGCCGCCGTTGGGTCCGATAACACCCAGGGTGCAGCCGCGTTCGATCGGCAGGCAGATTTGCTTGAGAACAAGCTGCTGGCTGTAGGCGAAATCAAGGTTGGCGATTTGCGCGATGGTGGACACGAAGGCGATTGTATGGGCTGGGGAGCGAGTTGGCACGTGCAAGCGGTCGGACGCCGAGGACCGTCGGCGTGGGCAAGCGACGTGGATCACGGAGCGGCGGAAGCGTTAGCGGATTCAGCAGTGAGATAGTTCTCTCGTACCGAATCCAACGCTTTTGCACTTGCCTGCGTTGAGTCGCGAACGTATATATTCTATAGAGCCGGTAGCAAAACTCGTGCCCGGTAACTCTAAAGAATTAAGTATGCTATGGCGATGCAGTTAACACAGTCGATGCGACCGGAAATGCGGCAGCTACTGACGCCGCGCATGATCCAGTCGATGGAGATACTCCAGTTGCCCTTGCTGGCTCTGGAGGAGCGTATTGAAGAGGAACTCCAGAGCAATCCGGTCTTGGAGCTGTCTGAGTCTGAGGCCGAGGATGCGGGGGCAATGGCGATCAAGACGGAGGAGTCGGGGCGTACGGAGGACCGGTCGGAATCCGAGCGGCCGTTGGTGGTGGAGGAGGATTCGGGGCAGGCCGCGGATTTTGATCGCCTGGAGAAGATCAGCGAGTATTTGGAGAACGAGGAGTATTCGCGCAACGGTTCATCGAGTTATCGGGCTCAGTCGTATGAGGGGGAGCGCGACAAGAAGCTGGACGCGATGATGAACACGGCGGCCCGGTCGGAGCCGTTGTCGGAGGTGTTGTTGCGGCAGTGGTCGTTTGTGGAGTGTTTGCCGGCAATCCGGCTCGCCGGTCGGGCCCTGATTAACTACATTGACGCGGAGGGGTATCTGCGGACGGACCTGGCGCTAATTCAATCGGAATCGAAGGTTCCGCTCACGTTGGAGGACTTGGGGGCGGCGTTGAAGCTGGTGCAGACGCTGGAGCCTGCGGGGGTGGGGGCGCGGGATCTGCAGGAGTGTTTGCTGCTGCAATTGGAGGCCATCGAGCAGGACGAGGAGATGGGGGAGGGGCATGATTTCGAGTTGGAGCGGGCGCTGGTTCAGGATCATTTGAAGGATCTGGAGATGAACCGGTACCCGCAGATCAGCCGGAAGCTGGGGCGGGAGATTTCCCAGATTCAGAAGGCGGTGAAGAACCTGGCGCGGCTGCATCCCCATCCAGGGCGGCTGATTGGTGGTGAGGACGCGCCGTCGATCACGCCGGACGCGGTGATTTACTTTGACGAGGAGACGGCCGGGTACCAGGTGCAGATGACCAGGGACCGTGTTCCGGGCTTGCACATCAGCAACCTGTATCGGAAGATGCTGAAGGAGCGGCTGTGCGATAAGAAGACGCGGGAGTTTTTGACGAACAATGTGCGGAATGCGCGGTGGCTGATCGAGTCGATCGAACAGCGGAACAGCACGATTTTGCGGGTGATCAAGGCGGTGGTGGAGGCGCAGAAGGAGTTTTTCGACAAGGGGCCGGAGTCGCTGAGGCCGCTGCCGATGATCCAGGTGGCGGATCAGCTTGGGATTCATGTGGCGACGGTATCACGGGCGGTGTCGGGGAAGTGGGTGCAGACGCCGCGGGGCGTTCTTCGGCTGCGTCGTTTCTTCTCCGGGGGCACGACGAGCGTGGACGGGGAGGACATGTCGTGGGACGCGGTGAAGGAGAAGATGAAGGTGATTATCGGGTTGGAAGACAAGCGCAATCCGCTGAATGATGATGAGATCGTGGAGAAATTGAAGCAGCAGGGGATTGATATAGCGCGGCGGACGGTGGCGAAGTATCGGAAGATATTGAGTATTCCGCCGGCGAGGCAGAGGCGGGAGTTTTGATGGCGTACAGATGAGTTTGACGGTCCGGAGGCGGAGGGGGCGTTGAGATTCCAGTCCAATTCTGGACAAACGGGTCTTTTTTTCGCGGGTTTCGGTCAGTAATATGGGGGCGCATGTGGCGTTTTCCATTGCGCAAGTCTGTGATTGCGTTGGCCGTGGTGCTGGGCATCTTGATCGGAGTTGGCGTGTTCACGTTCAACTACGCGGAGGGGCTTTCGTATTTTTCAACCGACCCGAAGGCATGCGTGAACTGCCACATCATGCGTGATGAGTATGATTCGTGGCAGAAGTCGTCGCATCATGCGGCGGCGAAGTGCGTGGATTGTCATTTGCCGCACGAGACGGTTCCCAAGTACATCGCGAAGGGCCAGAACGGGTTTAACCACTCGTGGGCGTTCACATTTCAGGATTTTCACGAGCCGATCCGAATCAAGCCGCGGAATGCGAGCATTCTGCAGGAGAATTGTCTGGCGTGTCACACGGACATGGTGCACGAGTTGGTTCGGGGGGCGACGACGGACAAGGACGCGGTGAGGTGTGTGCATTGCCATGCGGACGTGGGGCATGGTCCGGTGAGGTAACGGGGCAACAAGAGCGGCGTGGGGCGGTCGCTGCGATCAGCATGAAGAGGCAAAAATGACGACACCAGCCGAACCGAGCAATCCGAATCCGACACCCGAGGCGAGCCAAGGGAAGAGGACGGCGCTTTTTGTGGGGATCGTATTCGTGGTGGCAGCGGGTGCGGGGCTGATGACGGCGTTGCTGGTGAACATTTTTCAGCGGAAGCAGGAGGCGAGGCAGCCGTTTGTGCGGGTTGTGGAGGTGGACAACAACACGACGGACCCGGTGGTGTGGGGGAAAAACTGGCCGCGGGAGTATGACTCGTATAAGCGGACGGTGGACGTGACGCGGACGCAGTATGGAGGGAGCGAGGGGCCGATTCCGGCGTCGCGGCTGGAGAAGGATCCGTGGCTGAAGCGGATGTTTGCGGGGTATGCGTTTGCGATTGATTTTCGGGAGCGGCGGGGGCACGCGTACATGCTGTATGACCAGACGGAGACGCGGCGGGTGCTGGACAAGCCGCAGGCGGGTGCGTGTTTGCATTGCCATGCATCGATCGTGCCGACGTGGCGGCGGGTGGGGTTGGAGGCGGAGGGCAAGACGCTGGCGGAAGCGCAGGGGTTTGACTGGCCGGCGGTGATGGCTGGATTCAAGAAGATGAGCACGATGCCATACGCGGCGGCGCACGCGGAATTGCTGAAGACGCCGGACGGAAATCCGGGGACGCTGGCGGTGGAGCGTGGCGGATCGAGCGTGGCGGCAACAACGCCGGCGAAGACGCAGCCGGGGCTGCCGGGCGCGCCGACGACGCAGCAGGCACTGGCGGCGCATAGGGGCAAGGCGCATCCGGTGTCCTGCGTGGATTGTCATGATCCGCAGACGATGCAGTTGCGGGTGACGCGGCCGGGCTTTGTGAATGGGATTGCGGCGTTGGCCAGGAGCGATGATCCGGCGCCGCATCTTCCGAGCGTGGAGCGGTGGCGGAAAGGAGATCGGAAAGAGGATTACGACGCGAACCAGGACGCCTCGCGGCAGGAGATGCGGAGCTTTGTGTGCGCGCAGTGCCACGTGGAGTATTACTGTGCGCCGAAGACGGTGATGTTTTTCCCGTGGAACAACGGGCTGAAGGTGGAGCAGATCGAGGGGTGCTACGACGGCTACAAGTTCCCGGATGGGACGGCGTTCATGGATTTCAAGCACGCCGAGACGGGCGCGCCGCTGTACAAGGCGCAGCATCCGGAGTTTGAGATGTGGAGCCAGGGGGTGCATGCGCGGAGCGGGGTGGCGTGCGCGGATTGCCATATGCCGTACAAGCGAGAGGGGGCGATGAAGGTGACGGAGCATTGGGTGCGGAGCCCGCTGTTGATGGTGAACCGGTCGTGCCAGACGTGTCACAATTTTCCGGAGGAGGAAATGACGGCGCGGGTGCGGACGATCCAGGGCCGGACGCATGCGCAGATGGATCGGGCGGGCAAGGCGGTGGTGGACATGCTGGATGCGATCAAGGCAGCCAAGGCGGGCGGGGCGACGGAGCAGCAGTTGAAGCCGGCGTATGAGTTGCAGAAGAAGGCGCAGTGGCGGCTGGATTTTGTGAACGCGGAGAACTCGATGGGGTTCCATGCGCCGCAAGAGGCGGTGAGGATCCTGGGCGAAGCGATCGATTACGCGCGGCAGGGGCAGATCGCGGCGGCGCTGCGCGGGCCGACGACGCGGCCGACGGGGAGCTGAACCACGGAAGCGTGGAGACGCAGAGGCGCTGTCGCGTTAGCATGGCGCTATGCGATGGTCAATACTGTTGGTTTTGTGGATTGCCACCGTGGCGTTTGGGGCGGCGGGGGAGGCGGATCTTCAGATCGTCAAGCAGCGGATTGACCGGTCGCTGTTGCCGGATGGCGGGCGAGGGGCGGCGGTCGTACAGGCGGCGCGGGGGCATCTTCGGGCGCTGCGCGCGGATGGGTCGTGGGGGGATATCGATTACGCGGACAAGTCGCCGGCGATCTGGAAGCCGCAGGCGCATCTGAGCCGTCTGGTGACGCTGGCCAAGGCGTATCGCGCGGGCGGTCTTGAGGCGGGGGCCAAGGAGAGGATTCTGGGGGCGCTGGACTATTGGACGAAACTGGACCCGCAGTGTTCGAACTGGTGGTACAACCAGATCGGAAGCCCGATGCAGATGGGGGATTTTCTGATCCTGATGGCCAAGGAGTTGTCGGCGGAGCAGATCGCGGCGGGGGTGAAGATTCTGAAGCGGGCGACCTGGGAGAAATGGACGGGGCAGAACCTGGTGTGGGGGACGTCGGTGCAGATCGTGCGGGGGTGCGTGGAGAATTCGCCGGCGGTGGCGGCGGAGGCGTATGAGCGCATGTACCGGGAGATTCGCGTGGCGCCAGAGGGGGAAGAGGGGATTCAAGCGGACTACTCGTTTCACCAGCATGGGGCGCTGCTTTACAGCGGGGGATATGGAGCGGGGTTTACGGCGGATTGCGCGGCGTTTGTGGAGCGCGCGGCGGGGACGGAGTTTGCGATTCCCGTGCATAAGAGGCGGCTGCTGGAGTCGTATATCCTGGATCATCAGCAATGGGCGACGATTGGGGGGATATTTGATTACAGCGTGACGGGGCGCGAGATCACGCGGCCGGGGAAGAATGCGCGCGGGCTGGTTGGAGCCGTGGAAAAGCTGGCGCGGATGGAGGGCGAGCGGCCAAAGGAGTTCGAGGCGTTCGCGCGGCGGCTGCGCGGGGATCGGGAGGCGGCGACGCTGCTGGGTAACCGGCATTTCTGGAAATCGGATTACATGGTGCATCGGCGGGCGGATTATGTTGCGTCGGTCCGCATGTACTCCGATCGGCTGCTCAACACCGATGGCTATATCAATGGCGAAAATAAGAAATCTCATCATTTGGCGGACGGCGCGACCTTGATCTACCTCAACGGGCTGGAATATGCCGACATCTTTCCGGTGTGGGATTGGCTGCGCATCCCCGGGACAACGTGCGAACAGAACACGCCGCTGGTGCCGGGGAAGGTGAATCACAAGGGTGCGACGTCGTTTGTCGGCGGGGTGTCGGACGGGACGTACGGGGTGGCGGCGATGCACTTGAAGTCGGGGCAGTTGACGGCGCGGAAAGCCTGGTTTTTCTTTGACGGCGAGTGGGTGTGTCTGGGGTCGGACATTTCGAGCGCCAGCGAAAACCCGGTGTACACGTCGATCAACCAGTGCCTCTTGAGAGGCGCGGTGGTGACTTCTGCGGGGGCCGATGCCCTGCCTGGCGGGTCGCGCACGATCGAGGGGGTGCGGTACGTGCATCAGGACTCGATCGGGTATGTTTTTCCGGTTGCGACGACGGTTCACGTCGCCAACCAGGCGCAGGCCGGGGCGTGGTCGGAGATCGGGGTTGGGTCATCGGAGCGGATTGAGAAGGAGGTGTTTAGCCTGTGGCTTGACCATGGGCCGCGGGCGGAGAAGGCGACGTATCAGTATATTGTGATCTGCAATGTTGACGCGAAGGCGATTGCGTCGCGGGCGGCCGATCTTCCCCTGAAAATTGTTGCGAATACGGCGGCGGTGCAGGCGGTGCGGCACCATAAGCTTGGCCTGCTGGGCGCGGCGTTTATGCGGGCGGGGAGCGTGAAGGCGGGTGCCGGGTGGACGGTGTCGGTGGATCAGCCATGCCTGCTGATGATGAAACAGACGGCGAAGTCGGTGGCGTTTTCGGTGTCGAACCCGCAGAACCAGCCGCTGGTTGTGAACGTGGAGGTGGACATTGAACTGAGCGATGCGGGGGTGGCGCATCCGCAGGCGGGGCAGTCGCGAGTTCGGTTTGAACTGCCGGGCGGAGGCGAAACGGGGCGGTCGGTAAGCCGCGTGTTTGGGCGGTGATCCGGGGTATGGGGTATTGGGCAGCTGATCGCAGGACAAATACGGGGTGTTTTCGCTTGTCTGGAACGGGCTTGGCGGGTTATATTCCAGCAGATCACTTCGGTTTTCTTGCCGGCGCTGGGGTGTGGCCGGCGTTGATGAGGCCGCCATGTCGAGACGCAGAGCTTTTACGCTGGTGGAACTTCTGGTTGTCATTGCGATTATCGCGCTGTTGATTGCGGTTTTGCTGCCGGCGCTGCGGCGCGCCAGGGAAGCGGCCAACCGCGCGGTATGCGCATCGAATCTGCGGCAGCTCGGGATTGCGTTCACCACATACCACCAGGACTACAAGGGCTATCTTCCGTGTGCGGCGAACGACCCGGATTGCCGGCCGCCGGTGAAGGCGTGGGTGGCGTGGTACTCGGCCGACCAACTCAAAGAGAGCCTGATCGCGCCGTATATGGGGCAGAAGATGACGAAACGGGTGCTGATGTGTCCGTCGGACGACCCGAAGATCCGAGTCAGGCTGACGTACAACATGACGTATCCATACAGCTATTCGGTGAATGATGAGATCGTCGTGCACTGGTCGCAACACGGGATGCGTCCGCCTCGAAAAGTGATTCAGCGTCCGTCGGCCAAGGTTTTTGCGATGGAAGAGTCCGCCAAGGTGATCGACAATGGCTGCTTCTCTTCGGGTGAGGTCAAGGCGTACAAGAAAAACATTCTTTCTGACCGGCATCATCCGCTACGGGGCAATGTGCTGTTTGCCGATGGGCATGTGGAGTTTGCGGAACGTGCGATGTTCACCGACGCCGCCGACCAGGCGGTCAAGCAGCGTCTGTTGATTCCATACTGCCTGGATCCCAAAGCGAAGTGAGTGGGCTTGGCGCATGGAGAGCGCGGCAGGTTCGCGGGGAGGTCGAAAGGCGTTTGATCTCGGCCGCGTGGTTGCGTGGAGGTGTCTCGGGCTGATAATGCTCGGCGAGGTACTTCCATGACTGAATTCACTCGTCGCGGTTTTTTGAGCACGGTTGCGTCTTCTGCGATTGCCGCCGCGCTGCCGCGCGTTGGGCTGGGGGCGGAGCAGGGGCCGCCGGCGCGCCGGCCGAACCTCATTTTCATACTGGCCGATGACCTTGGGTATGGCGATCTGGGTTGCTATGGGCAGGAAAAGATCAAGACGCCGAACATCGATCGGCTGGCGGCGGGCGGGGCGCGGTTCACCAACACCTACTCCGGCTCGACGGTGTGCGCGCCGTCGCGGTGCTGTCTGATGACGGGGCTGCATACGGGGCATTGCTTTATCCGTGGCAACGCAAAGACCCACCTGCGGCCGGAAGACACCACTGTGGCCGAGGTGCTCGAGGGCGCGGGGTACACGACGGCGCTGGTTGGCAAGTGGGGGCTGGGGCAGGAAGGCTCGATTGGCACGCCGAACAAGAAGGGGTTCGATTATTTCTACGGCTACCTCGACCAGACCCACGCGCACAATTCGTATCCGACGTTCCTCGTCCGCAATGAGCAGCGAGTGAAGCTTCGGAACGTGGTGCCGAAGGAGGGCAAAGAAGGGCAGGGCGTCGCGACGGAGAAGGTCGATTTTTCCAACGATCTGATGGCGGACGAGGCGGTGGCGTTTATCGAGCGATCGAAGGACAAGCCATTCTTTCTCTATTACTCGCCGACGATCCCGCACGCCAACAATGAGGCGGGCACGATCGATGTTCCCGACCTGGGGATCTACAAGGACATGGATTGGCCCGAGGCGCAGAAGAAGCACGCGGCGGTCATTACACGGATGGACGGGTATGTCGGCCGGATCATGCGGAAACTGAAGGAGTTGGCGATTGATTCTAATACGATTGTATTTTTCACTTCGGACAATGGGCCACACAAGGAAGGTGGCAACAAGCCGGATTGGTCGCGATCGTCAGGGGCGTTGCGCGGCATCAAACGCGACCTCTACGAAGGCGGCATCCGCGTGCCCATGATCGTCCGCTGGCCTGGCCGCATCAAACCCCGCTCCACTTCGGACCAACCGTGGGCCTTCTGGGATTTCCTCCCCACCGCCGCCGCCCTCGCCAAATCCACCCCCCCAAAAAACCTCGACGGCATCTCCATGCTCCCCGCCATCGTCGGCCAGGAACAGAAGCTGCACGACTACCTCTACTGGGAATTCCACGAGGGCGGATTCAAACAAGCCATCCGCATGAACAACTGGAAAGCCGTCCGCCTCGGCACCAAGGAGCCAATCGAACTCTACGACCTGAACGCGGACGTGGGCGAGAAGAAGAACGTGGCGGGGGAACATCCGGAGGTTGTCAAGAAAATAGCGCCGCTATTTGCGAAGGCGAGGACGGATTCGAAGGAGTTTCCGATCAAGGAGCCGGCGAAAAAAGCACCGGCCACCAAACCATGACATTGTCGTCTACTTACGGTGCATGCCCAGGATGCTGGCGAAGAAGCTGGAGAGGATGGTTTGGAAGCCGATGGCGGTGAGGGTGGCGCCGGGGATGACCCAGCGCATGGTTTGGGGGTAGTCTAGATGGCCGAAATCGGCGACGACCCATTCGCCAATGGCGGCGAACAGCAGGCCGACGCCGATGGCCAGGGCGAGTGAGCCTAAGACGAGGCCGCGCTCGAGGTTGATGAATTCGTAGAAGCGGTCCATGCGGGGGTCGGGGGGCATGAGGCCTTCGCTGATGGCGAAGGTCTTGGTGAAGACGGCGAAGATAACGGATTGGTAGCCACAGAGGATGGCGACGCTGCCGAAGAGGAGGGTGTGGGCGTCGAAGGTGATTCTGCCGAGAGTGACTCCGGGGAGGGCGAGGCCGTAGCCGGCTAAGCCCAGCAGTACCAAGAGGATACCGGGCATGAGGAAGAGCCAGCGGGGGCTGTACATAAGGAAGAAGCGGAGGGTTCGCCAGCCGTCGCGGAAGGTTTTGAGGTGGGGGGCGTGGGCTTTTCGACCGTCGGGGTGGAGGGTGATGGGAACTTCGGCGATCTTGGCGTGGTAGAGGCTGGCTTTGATGATCATCTCGGTGGCGAATTCCATTCCGGTGCAGCGTTGGTCGAGGCGGTTGTAGAATTCGCGGCGGAAGCCCCGGAGGCCACAGTAGATATCGTTGATGGGGGCGCGGAACCAGCGACGGGCGAACAAGGAAAACATGGGGTTTCCCCACCAGCGGTGGAGGAAGGGCATGGCGCCGGGGAGGACTTGGCCGCCGCCGGCGGGGAGGCGGCAGCCTTGGACGAGGTCGAAGCCTTCGCGGAGCTTGTGGACGAAGCTGGGGATCTGAAGAAAGTCATAACTATCGTCGGCGTCGCCCATTATGACATATTCGCCGTGGGCGGCGGCGATTCCACCCATGAGGGCGTTGCCGTAGCCTTTGGCGGCGACGGGGACGACGTGGGCGCCGGCTTGTTGGGCGATCTGTTGGGAGCCATCGGTGGAGCCGTTGTCGGCGACGATGATTTCGCCGGGGATGGCGGATTCGCGTAAAGCTTTCTGGGCCTTGTGGATGCAAGTGGCGAGGGTGTCGGCCTCGTTGAGGCAGGGCATGACGACGGACACCTCGACTTGGGGGGTGTCGGCGATCGGGAGGGGCTCGGGCGCACGGGTGTTGTCGGTGATCCGGGTAGGCATGGTGTTTTGCGTTAATTCCTTTTGCCGACGAAGGTTAGTTGGCCCCAAGCGCGGCTACAAGACTCAGGCTCGAAATATTGCTGGAGGAGATCGAGGATGAGTTTGGGGTGGCGGAGCCATTGGTCGTAGGTGGTCCACTCGTGTTCGATCATGGTGGCGAGTGCGTCGAATTTGGGCCAGAGCCGGCGTGGTAAGCGCTGGCGGGACATGAAGATAACAAGGCGGAGGAACGGGGTGAGCCACGGTTCGACGAGGACGAGGCGGCCGCCTGGGCGGAGGATGCGTTTGACTTGGGCGAGGGTTTGGTCGAGGTCTTGAGGGAGGGTTGGCAGGTGATGTAAACCTCCATGGACAATAGCGATATCTTTCGAAGCGTCGGGGAAGGGGAGGTTGCGGCAGTCGGCGATGTGGATGGTGCCGGTGCCTTGGTATTGGGCGGCGAGGGCGGGGGAGAGGTCAACGCCTTCGACGTGCGTAAACCCAAGGCGGTGCAGGGCATGTAGGCCGCTGCCGCGGCCACAGAAGAGCTCGACGATGTGGGATTCGCGGGACCAGTGGTCGGAGCCGAGGGCGCGGAGGCGGCGGATGAACTTGCGGGTCTCCTGCTTGGGGGTTTCAAAACGCAGGTAGGCTTGTTCCCAGGGGTTGGCGTTCACATTGGTGGCTTGTTGTAACATCTTGTAATGAATTCAGTTACCTTTATCCAGTCGGGCGACGAAGTGGAGGGATCGGCCGAAGATCCAGCTTGCGGGGGGCGGGTAGAGGGGGAGGTCGGTGTTCCAGGCGACGATTTTGAGTCCGAGCTCTGTAAAGGCCGTAAACCACTGGTGTTGTGTCCAGTAGTTATAGGGGAGAGAGACGCCGTGGCGGGCGTTGCCGACGTAGTCCATGAAGCGGAGGGTTGGGCCGGCGAGGAGGCCATTTCGGCGGTGGTCTTTGATTATAAGTGATTGTCTAGCCACGCGTTTTGCTTCACGGAGGAGGGCCATTGGGTCGGGGGTGTGGTGGAGGACATCGACGAACATGACGGCGTCGTAGGCGGCGGGGTCAGCGGGGATGATATTGCCATCGAATTGCTTGACAGGAATATGGGTGTTGGGGCGGACGAGGACATCGAGGCCGTGGATTTCTATATCTTCCCGTAGATTAAGGACTAATCGAGAGAGGAGGCCATCGCCACAGCCGACGTCGAGGACGGTTGCGTGGGAGGGGAGGAGGGCGGAGAGGATCTGGCTGAGGACGCGGACGCGGCGGGAGTGGACGTAAGTTGTGTGGACTGTGTCAATTACGCCCATGGGGGTACTCCTGGAGCCTGGGGGGGGTTGTGTCGGGTTCGAGGAGCCATGCTTTGCGGTCCTTGAAGCAGTCGAGCAGTTTGCGGTTGCTGGCGGTGTCCATCTCTCGTGCCCATATGACTTTAGCCGAGTCGATGTCGGCTTCGTTGTAGACCCATTCCTCGTGGACATTATGCTGTTTGTAGCGGACGATGACCAGATGTGTGTTTGGGGTGTTTTGAAGCTGGGTGAGGATTTGGTGGCGGGCGAGGGGGAAGCCTTCTTGCTTCCAGTTGTAAAACCCTTGGAACCAAAGAGTTGAGGATAGGAGGAAGAGGGCGATGGTGAGGCGGGTGAGCAGGGAGCCCAGGGGTGGGGCGAGGTGGGAGAGGCGGCGGAGACAGAGGAGGAGGATGAGGACAACGAGGGGGGTGGCGGGGGCGGCGTAGTGCGCAAAGCAATAGGTTTCAAGGAGTAATGAACAGACGAAGAGGAAGAGCAGGAGGGTGAGGAGCCGGAGGGTTCTGTTTCTGGTGAGGAGCCAGGGGAGGATAAGTAGGGGCAGGGCCAGGACTTCGACGTTGCCGAAGGAGCCCTCCTTGAGGCGGGTGAGGTCGCGGAGGGCTTCTTTGGTCAGTTTGTACCCGGAGTCGCGGCGGTTGTACCAGTAGTCTTGTTCGTGGACCAGGAAGTAGTCTAATTCACTGTGGAGATAGGTTTTACGGGTGGGGCGGGGTTGGAAGATGAAGAGGGGGACGGAGCCATACTGGGAATGGTGCTCGAGGTAGGGGAGGCGGAGGGGGTGGCCGGTGATGCGGTAGTTGTAGTAGGCCATCCAGATGGCTGCGAGGCAAAGTATTGGCAAAGTGAGCGTGAGAAGGGCATTTTGGACCCCCTTTTCTCCCCCTTTTCTCCCCCTGTTCCCCCCCGCCGGGTGCCCTGAAACCCCCCGCGGACCCCCCTTCGGACCCCCTGTTTCGTTGCCGGGGTGATTGGGAGAGGGATTGGCCACAGATGGGGCACCGATGGACACAGATGAAAGGGTTGTTAGATGGTGCGGAATGGGTGGGGGGGAGAGGCGGCGGTGGAGGAGGGTGATGAGGATGGTTGTGAAGAGGAGGAGGGTGAAGACGAGGCCTTCGTAGGGGCGGGAGTTGGCGAGGAGGATGAGGGCGAGGGCGAGGAGGAGGGCGGGGAGAAAAGGTGACGGAGCGACGGAGTGTCGGGGTGTCGGGGTGGGGGAGAAGAAGGCATGGGGGAAGAGGCGGGCGAGGGAGCCTAGGAGTAGGGCGGAAGCGAGGGTGGGGATGGAGGCACCCCAGTAGCGTTGGCCCCATTCGAGGAGTTGGGGGTGGAGAGCGGCGAGGAGGCCGCCGAGGAGGGCGTAGCGGGGGGGGAGGAAGGGGTGGAGGGCGTAGCAGATGGCTGCGGCGGCGAGGGCGGTGGTGAGCCAGATGCCGGTGATGGGGCGGTGGGTGGTGATTTGGCCGAGGGCCATGAAGAGGGCTTGGGCGGGGGGGTATTTGGATTGGTAGGTGGGGCGGACGAGGATGTGCATGGATTCGAAGTGAGGCCAGAGGGGGTGGGGGGGGTTGGTGAGGCGGCCATGGGCGAAGGTGTCGGCGGCGAGGAGGTTGGAGAATTCGTCGTGGACGTAGGGGAGTGGCAGGCCACGTTTTAAGGAGAGGGAGGAGACTAGGAGGAGAGTGAGGAGGAAGATGAGGGCGTAGGAGAGGGGGCGGTTGTGGGCGAGGGTTGAGAAGGGGCGGTGGAGGAAGGTGAGGCGGGAGAGGGGGAGGGTGCAGAAGGCGGCGATGAGGAGGGTGAGGAGAAGGCGCGTGTCGGGGGAGGATTCGAAGAGGAGGAAGGCGAGGGGCATGGTGGGGGTAGGATAGCGGGAGAAGGGGGTTGGGGAAACTCGAAGCTCGAAATCCGAAACTCGAATCAAGCTCGAAGTCCGAATGGCGAAAGTCGAATTGGGAGTCAATGAGCAAGGACGAGTGATGCGCGGTTGGCTCGCGAAGGGCAAGCACGGGCGGGGATGGTGTGGCGAAGAAGAAGGGTGAGCAGAGGAGAATGTAAACGAAGGGGGCGGGCAGTGGCCACCCTACGAGACGTTTTGGTAGTGGGTCAGTTTGATTGCCCGCTTTTTGGCTGCTTTGGCGGGCATGCGGTTTGCTCGCGCGGTCATGCAATTAAACTTACAAACATGCTTGACCGATCAAGTATTAGTTGCTATCCTGTTTGTAGAGCAAAGCAGGGCAAACAGGATAGCAAAGAAATGCTAGCTGTTGACTTGCCTCTATTCACACGGTAAGGTGGTTAGATGCGTAAGCGGTCAAGCACAAAACCAGATGTAAACGAGATTGCCGCGTCGACAGTATATGCAATCGAGACTGGCAGTTTCCCCAAGAGGCCCGATGGGAAAAACCCGTTCGCTGTTGCATTGGGGCGGCGCGGCGGATTGAAGGGCGGTAGGGCAAGAGCCGCAAGCATGACCGACAAAGAGAGAAGCGACATAGCGAAAAGGGCAGCGCAAGCACGGTGGAATCGGCAAGCAAAAGAATAACTTCTTAGGTTTGAAATGGCATACGTTCGACCTGGAAACGCGAACGACTTCATCGAGCAAAAGCTGGATGAATACTTGAAGCAACTTGGCGATGAGCGAGACGCTGATGCGCTCGCGTTCACCGGAAGCATTATCTTCGGTGTTGATGATGCCATACGGGGTTGTGTGGAAGAATTGAAGCGGACGAACACGGGCCGCAATAAGCTTACAGTTATCCTAACGACGGGAGGCGGATACATCGAAGTTGCGCAGCGGATCGCCGATACGTTTCGGAGACATTATCAGCACGTCGAATTCATCATTCCAAATTACGCGTATTCTGCCGGAACGGTGCTGGTGATGTGCGGCGATGTCATTTGGATGGATTACTACTCCCGACTTGGGCCGATTGATCCTCAGATTCAGAACAAGAGTGGGAGAATGGTTCCCGCGCTCGGGTACCTTCGGCAATATGAGAAATTGATAGACAAGGCTAAAGACCAATACCGTTCAACGGAGGATGACGACCGAATCTCGAAATGGGCGCGTGGGCTGAGGGCATTGGCGGTGCTGAGGCCGCTTCTTATACCACTGGCTTTGCTGTCGTTTGATGACGCGGGGGTTGATGCGGTTGCGCCGGC